>JALZBR010000393.1 GCA_030863485.1 Actinomycetota bacterium | reverse complement strand
GGCGTGGACCTCGTGCGATTCGATAGTGAGCAATCCGTCGGGCTTCGCCCGTGTGGAGGCGAGCTTGGCCAGGAACTTGTTCGGAGCGATCCCGACGGTGCACGCGAGACCGAGGGCCGCGATGCCCTTCTTGACCAGGCGACCGATCGTCGTGGGGTCTCCGAAGAGCTTGATCGAGCCGCTTACATCGAGGAAGGCCTCGTCGAGAGAAAGCGGCTCGACCAGGGGCGTGAACGACAAGAAGACCTCGCGGATGCGCTCCGAGAACTCCATGTAGGCGTGGAAGTCGTTGGGCAGATAGATCGCGTGAGGGCACAGCCGTCGGGCGGTCACGATCGGCATCGCAGAGCGCACGCCGAACTCCCGCGCCTCGTAGGAGGCCGAGGTGACGACTCCTCGCGTCCCCTGGCCGCCAACGACGACGGGCTTTCCCGCGAGGGCCGGATCCTTCACCACCTCGACCGAGGCGTAGAAGGCGTCCATGTCGACGTGCAGGATCGAGGCTTCGCTCATGGCGCTCTCAACCTAAGGTAGCCGGATGAGACCCTCCCGCCTCCTCGAACCGGTCGCCCTTCTGCTTCTCGTCTCACTCGGCTCGGGGGCCTGCACCAGCGACGAGCTCGACCGGTTGCCCGGGTCGCTGGGGCCGTCTGGTAGTGGTCCATTCCAGGAAGCGTCGCCGGAGGAGCCGTCGACCACGCCGGGCAAAGAAGACACGAAGAAGCCAGACGAGAAGGACGAGCCCCGGATCGTCGACGTCCCGGGGGGAGCAAAGCTCATGGCTCTTCCCGACAAGGCCTCGGCCCTGTGCGACAAAGGTCCACCGCTGAGTCGCGCGTGCCCAGAGCTGGTGCCGGTGGTGCACAGGGTCAGCTACATCGTCGACTCGTTCGGCAGGCCGGGGGGACGCTTTCAGGTCCTCGAGCTGGCCGCGGGGGCGCCCAGCGCCAAGGATCTCGCGCACAACTCGCCGCCTCGGGTGGCGCACGTCGTAATCGAGACCGGCAGGCCGCAGTTCCTGATCGACCTCGGTCCTCCGAGCGCCGGAACCGTCCCTCTCGAGAGCGTGCTGGGCGAGCACCTCAATGCCCCTCAAACCGTCTCGCTCGACAAGGCCTGGGGATGGAAGGAGAAGCTGGTCCTCGCCCCCTCGTTCCCATTCGGTGGGGCCCATGGGGACCACCTGATGTATCGCTGGGAGCAGGGCGGCATCGAGCACGTTGTATCGCTGCATGCGTGGGCCCCCGCCGGGGAGGCCGTGAGGACCCTCCACGCGATCGTCCGCTCGATCAAGAAGGCCTAGCCGATCTCGTCGGTCAGCGGCCGGCGCTGCCGCCGCTGGCGTGCCACAGGCGCGTGGGGGCCTCCTCCTCGGGTTGCTGGAGGCCGGCGGCCCGCTGGCGTTCTCGCTGACGTTTGAGAGCCGCCTCGATCGAATCGCCCGATTCGACCGCCCGGGCGATCTCGGCCAGGTCGAAGGCCTCCTCTGCGACGACCGTGACGCCCACGTTGTCGGGATGCATCTCCTGGACGAGTGAGGCGCCGCCGCGCTTGCGCACCTCGCCCCTCACGAGCAAGAGCCACGAGTGGAACAACGTGCGGGCGCAACGGGGTTGAGCCCGCTCGAAGACCGTGACCTCGACGGGGCCGCTGGGATCCTCGACCGTGAGGAAGATGATCCGCTGGCCGGATCGGATCGCGGGCGTCTGGGTCGACACCTTGACCCCCGCCACCCACACGTCGGAGCGGTTGCGCGCGGACCGGAGCTCGCCTGCCGGCGTGCACCCGAGCTCGGCGAACAACGGGCGATAGAGCTCCATGAGGTGGCGCCGGGCGTCGATGCCCGACACCTCGAGCTCCGCCTCGGTTTCCTCCATCGCGCTGTAGTCGGGGAGCTCGGCGAGAGACTCCGAGATCGGCTCGTCGAGGGTCAGGCTCATCTGTCCCTGGCTCGGGGTCGCCCGCCCGCTCCGCCGAGCGGGCGTGGCGCGGCGCTTGGGAACGGGCTTGGTCTCTGCGCAGAGATCGATCGCGCGCCACAGCACCTCGCGCCTCGAGCGAGGCTCGATCGAGTCGAGCGCGCCGATATGGACGAGGTTCTCCAACACGGGCCGGCTTATCTCGGCGCGACGCCAGAGATCCTCGAGTGACTTATAGGCCCCGCCCTGATCTCGGGCGGTGACGATCGACTCGACCTCGGCGCTCGAGATCTCGCGCACCTGCGACAAAGACAACCGTATGCCCATCCTGTCGCCCACTCGCTCGGCCCGGTAGAGCTCGTCCGAGCGATTCACGTCGATTGGCAGGATCGGGACGCCCATCAAGCGCGCGTCGGACACGATCGAGCGGCGCGGATACATGCCGGGATCGTGGGTGAGCACGCCGGCGAGGAACTCTGCCGGGTAATGCGTCTTGAGATAGGCCGAGACGTAGGTCGGCAAGGCAAACGCTGCCGCATGCGACTTGCAGAAACCGAACGACGCAAAGGAGAAGACCTCGCGCCACAGCGCGGTGGCCTGCTTGGGCTCGAAGCCGTTCGAGATCGCCGAGGTCACGAACCAGCGCGCGACGTCCTCTTCGGGCGGGACGATCTCGATCTTCCCGGCGACGCCGTGCTGGTGGACGCGGGGGGACCTCACCCAATCCTCGCCGAGCTTCGGGGTGGCGTAGGCCTCGGGGAGCTTCTGATCGAAGGTGACGACTCCACCTTTGCCGTTGCTGTTGCTCTTCTCTCTCCCGAACCTCTCGACCACTTGAGCCCCCCACTCGATCGCCTCGGGCAGCTTGCGGTCGTTCTCGGGCCCGACCGATCTATGGCTGCGCCCAAAAGCATCCTGGGGCTCCTCGGTCAGCTTCGTGTTCTGGGCGTCGAGGTGACGTCTCACGTAGTCGGCGTCGTCGAGCGAGCAGCCAGTGACCGCAGCGATCACCCTCATTACCTGCTCGTGATAGACGACGACGCCGTTGGTCTCTTTCAGGATCGGCTCGAGGGCCGGGTGCGCGTAGCTCACGTCTTTGAAGCCGTGACGCCGATCGAGAAAAGGCGACACCATGTCGGATTTCACGGGGCCGGGACGGAACAGCGAGATGTCGACAATGAGGTCCTCGAAGCACCTCGGTTGGAGACGGGCGAGCAGCTCGCGTTGGCCCGGCGACTCGATCTGAAAACAACCAAGAGTGCGTGAGCTCGAGATGAGGTCGAAGGTGGGCCGGTCGTCGGGTCGCAACGAGTCCACGTCGAGGTCTTTGCCATGGACCCTTTTGATCTCGTCGCGGGCATGCGCGATCGACGACAGCATCCGCACGCCGAGGACGTCGAGCTTGACGAGCCCAAGCTCCTCGACGTCGTCCTTGTCTGCCTGCAGCATCGTGAAGCCCTGGAACGACTCCTGCATGGGGACGCGGTCGGCGAGATCGGGCGACGACAGGATCACGCCCGATGGGTGAAGGGCGAGATGGCGCGGGAAGCCGTCTACCTCCCCGCAGAGCTCGAAGAGCTGCTCGAGCTGACCCGAGCGCAGGTTCGAACCAATGAGCTCCGGCAGCCTCTCGATCGCAGCGGGTATGTCGGACGCCCTGACCCTGGGGAAGGCCTTGGCGATGAGATCCACCTCGCTCGGGGGGAGCCCCAACGCCTTGCCGACGTCTCGTATCGCCATGCGCGCCTTGAAGGTATCCACCATGCAGCACACGGCGGTCTGATCGGGACCAAAGGTGTCGAGCACGTAGGCAAGGACCTCCTCGCGCCGGTGAGACTCGACGTCGATATCGATATCGGGGAGCTCCTCGCGGCGCGAGTTCATGAAGCGCTCGAACAACAGGTCGTAACGGACCGGATCGACGTCTGAGATGCCGAGGACGTAGCAGACGAGCGATCCGGCGGCGCTCCCCCGGCAGGCACAGCGGATCCCGAGCACCCGCTTTACGTGATCCACGATGTCGGCGACCAGCAGGAAGTAGGACGCGTAACCGCCGTGCATGCCCCCGTCCTTCGCCGTGGCTGAGGGGGCCCCTCGGAAGATGTAGCCGAGCTCGCGCTGGAGACGCTCGTCGACCTCATTGGAGACCGATCCGTAGCGCCGGCGCGCGCCCTCGTAGCAACGTCGTGCAAGCAGACCGGTGGCGGTCTCACCCGAGCGACGTCCGATCGCCGGGGGCAGGTCGGGGAAGTGATAGCTGCCGAGGTCGAGGTCGAACTCGCACGCGTCCGCGATCCGCAGCGACTCGTCGAGCACTTGCGGCGCATCGTCGAACAACGCCCTCATCTCACGGGGATCCTTCAGGTAGTACTCGGAGGTCTGGCGCAGCGCGTGGGTCTTCGAGAGCGGGACGATGTCTTTGACGGCATGGAGGACCTCGTGCGTCCCTGCATGCTCGGGTAGGGCGTAATGGACGTTGTTTGTGGCAACAGTGGGGATGCCGGTCTCCTGGGCAACGCGGAGCAGGCGGTTGCGCAGCGTGCGATGGCCGTAACCACGGTGGTCGAAGACCTCGATCCGATAGCCGTCGCCGATCGCATCCCGCCACTTGCGAGCCGCTTCGATTGCATCGGGGATCGCCCCTGCGGCGGCGAGGCGAGCGACCTCCGAGCGCCCGCAGCCGGAGAGGACGAACAATCCCTCGCTGCGCTCGGCTATGGCCTCGAAGGTGGTGGAGGGGTGGTTGCGCTCGTTCGACAGGTGGGCCTTGCTGATGAGCCGGCAGAGATTGGCGTACCCGGTCCGATCGCGGGCTATTACTGTCACATGTTCGGTGGCCCCGCCGGTCCTTCGGGGGGACGTTCGTCGAGACGAACTACCCCCCCAGACCCCCCTCGTCACGTGTTGGTCTTTCGCTACCGTGAGCTCAGCTCCGTAGATCGGCTTGACTCCTGCGTCCCGGCAGGCCTTCGAGAAACGAACGGCCCCCGTGAGGGCATCGTGATCGGTCATCGCGACCGCCTCCATCCCGAGGGCGGCAGCCGCATGCGCCAACGCCTCGGCCGGAATGGCCCCGTCGAGCAACGACCACGTCGAGTGACAGTGGAGGTGGACGAAGCTCACGCCTCGATCCCACTCGAACTTTGACCCCAGACGTTCGAAAAACGATCGTTGTGGGACAAACTTCGGTGCGAGCGTCGGAGGGAACTGTGGTGCCGGGTTAGGCGTCGGCGGGGACTGCGGTGCCCGAGGCCTTGGCGATCAGGCGCCCGTCTGAATCCGTGATTTCGGCCTCCGAGAACAACACCCGTCTGCCGGGCTTGACCACCTTGCCCCTGCCGGTGAGCTGCGCACCCGCGGGGGCCGGTCGGAAGATCGAGATCTTCATCTCTGCGAGGGCGGGATAACGATCTGCGGGGAGATGGGCGGATACCGCAGCGCCGAGAACCGAATCGGCGAACGCCGCGAGGATCCCACCCTGCACGTTGCCGGTCGTGTTGCAGTACTCGTCCGGGACGATCCAGGTGAAGGAGACGGCTTCCTTCGGGTCGCTCACCTCCTGGAGCTCGAAGCCCATCGTCTCGTTGATGGGCAGGCGTTGCGAACCATCGGCGATCGTGTCGTAGCGGCTGCGCTCGGTCATGGCCCGAGAACCTAGCCCATCGATGAGAACGGCTCCCACATCTCGGCGCGATGCCTCGAGATCCGCTTTCGTGTGCGAAAAGCGCCACCCAGCGTCGTTTTCTGCACACGAATGAGTCACGGCGATCGGTCACGGAGATCAGTCCCACACCCGTGCGAGGCGCCATTCCCGCCGGACCCGGTCGAGATAGACGTCGTAGACCGCTCCGGGGTGCTGCATGAAACCGTCTGCATCGAGCTCGCCGGTGGCAAAGGCTCCTGAGGGCCGGGCCAGGACGCGGAAGAACTCGCGTTCGCGCATGCGGTTGTTCGAGTGACCGTTAGTGCCGGTGCCGTTCGAGCCGGGGCCGTTCGAGCTGTTGAACGAGGTCCCTTTGCGGCGCCACCACTCGCCCGCCTCCCGCCACGTCAGCAGCCACTGGTCGACCTCATAGCGTCTTCCCCGCCACAAAAACGAGAGGGGCGCGCCATCCTGGGCCGGGTCCGGCGTCACGTCGATCGGATCGTCATACCGCTTGGTCACTCCCGAGTCCGCCTTTTTGTTCTCGCGATCGTCGAGACGATCGCTGTTGTTCTCGGCCTAGACGGCAACGGGACCCAATCGGCCCGCCCGTGGGGAGATCTGGGGCAGCCAGATCGGGCGGACCCACTGGGTCCCAGCCTGCGTCGATGTCGTGGAGGCGTGGAGCCGGGGAGAGCCACGCCGGGACGGGAACGATCCCTCCACGACTATCGAACGTGTGTTCGATAGTAGATAGAAGAATCCCCGCCGTCAAGAGCCATCGCTCAAGGCCCCCTCGTTCCCTGCCGAAATCATCGGTGGGGTTCAGCACGTCGACAGGCCACGGGACGGGTGTCGTCGCAGAACAGGGCGAACAAGCGGGGCCGTATGCGTGCCATGTCGTCGGCGAGATCGACGTCGCAGTCAGAGGACTCGAACAAGCACAACCGGGGAGCAGGCCCCGGCCTCCTGGGGCGCGCCCAGAAGGCATTCCTAGCGGCCATCCCGCACGGCAGCCAGCTGTCCGAGGCCAGTTGGAAAGGCCGCCACACCGCCATCCTCGTCCTCCTTTGGGCCCACGTCGTCGTTCTTCCCTTCGTGGGGATCGCCAACGACCAGGGGCCCTTGCACTCATCGCCGAGGCGGCCGTCGTTCTCGCCTTCGCCGTGGGAGCCACGGTCAAGAAGCTGACCTCGTCCACGAGGGCCGTTCTCGTCACGGTTGCCGAAGGAATCGAGACGGCCGAGCAACTCGAGCGGATGCGAGAGCTGAAGTGCCGCAGCGGACAAGGCTACCTCTACTCGAGGCCACTGCCGTTGTCGGATCTGGTGAGATGGCTCGGCGTCCACGCCCCTCAACAACGTCCGAACGAAGCCCCGGGGGACCGTTTTCGGTGATCAGCGCGATATAGGGCGGATGGAAGGCTCTAGTTCCCTCTCCGCTCTTCGCGACGCTCGGCTCCCTCTTCGCGGCTCTCCTCGAGTCGCTCCGCCTTCTCCTCCTGAGCGTCCTGGCGCTCACGCAATTCCTGGGAGTCGAGGCCCGGGCCGATCTTTGCCGTAACGATGGTGATCACGAGCGCCACGATGATGACCGCCGCGAGCAACGAGCCGATCATCTGCGGGATGTGACTCCTCGGCTTCTTCTTTTTCTCGACCGCTTCGATCTCGCTCATCTATCTCAGCTCCCGAGGAGGTAGTTGCCGGCTGAAGTGATCCAGGTAAGGAGGAACAGAAGAAATACGGTTATCCCGAGATGCGGTAGGTAGCGGCCCATCGAGTGCCACCAACGGATGACCACGACCTTCAACGCCAGCACTCCCAAGAGCGTGAATCCCGCGACGACGTGGACGGTCGCCCTGGTGGTCTCTTCGTTGCGGGCATGCTCGATGCCGTCCTCGACCTCGAAGTAACCGATGCACATGAGCGCGACCAGAACCGTAATCAAGAGGACGGAGTCGCCGATACTGCGGTGGGCTATTGAAGCGGCCTTACCTTTCAAGAAAGGGAGGCTCACCTTGCCGTAGCCGACCGCCATCAGGAACACCTGGTAGAAGGCGAGCACCACGACGATCGACGCGAGCACGGTCTTGACCTGGCTCACGTTCCCCCGCGTGAGCTCGTCTACCCAGTCGTCCACGATCTCTTCATCCTCATGAGGCGCGCAGGCCGGCCTCGCCGTATGCGTCGGCGTATTTGGCGCCGGCTCCGGTGTTGTAGAGCACCACTGGACCCTCCAGCCGGCCTTCTTGGGCCAGACGTTCGGCCGCTACGACCGTGGTCGCGCCCTCGGGGCAGGCGAAGATCCCCTCGGCTGCAGCGAGGTCTTTGACGGCGGGCACGATGTCTGCCTCGTCTACCTTGGTCATCAGTCCCCCGGAGCGGCGAACATGATCGAGCACGAGGGCGCCCTCGACCGGTGCAGGCACCCGCAGACCTGCCGCGATCGTCATGGGATCTCTGTCCCATGAGGGGACATCGTCTCTGCCCTCTTCGAAGGAGCGCGTGATCGGCGCGCAGTTCGAGGGCTGCACGCCAACCAGGCGCGGCGCGCCGCCGGAGGCCCATCCCGCAGCGATGACCTCTTCGGCCGCCTTGGCCGCCGCGATCGAAGCCACTCCCCCGCCGACGGGAAGCACGATCGTGCGGGGAAGTGTCATAGGGCTTTTGGCATCACCGGGAAGCTGTTCGAAGACCTCCAGCCAACAGCTCTTTTTGCCCTCGAGGCGGTACGGCTCGGAGAACGTAGTTGCGAGAAAGGCTCCGGTCTCCTCCGCGAAGGCCGCGGCTCTCTTGCCGGCGTCGGCGATGCTTCCGTCCACCAGCACGAGCTCGGCCCCCGCGGCCAGCACTTCTGCCTGGTTGGCCTTCGGAGCGGTTCTGGCCATAGTGACCGTTAGGTCGATACCGGCGCGCGCCGCATAGAGGGCCCAGGCGCCCCCGGCGTTCCCGGCGCTCGGCATGACTACTTGCTTGACGCCCAGCTCCAGGGCACGTGACAACCCCACGCACGCACCGCGCGCTTTGAACGTTCCCCCGGGGAAGAACGAGTCGTCCTTTAGGTAGACATCGATTCCCCACCGCTCGCTGAGACGGGAAGCGAACACCAACGGCGTCTGGGGCTCACCGAGCGAGACCGGCTCGCCTCTGACGGGAAGTAGCTCCCGGTAGCGCCAGGTCCCGGAGGGCCGGTCCAGAAGCGGCGCATAGGCGAGGTCGTCGAGGTCGTAGCGAGCCAAGAGCGTGCCGCCACACGAACACCTCTGGACGAGCTCGTCGGCCGGACGCGTCAAGCCACAACGAGAGCACTCGAGGTGCGTCATCCGAGAGGCCATAGACCTGTGAACATAAGGGACGGCCGAGTGGTCACCAAATCGCCCAAGGAGCAAAGGTGCAAGACAGCTACGACGTAATCGTCATCGGCGCCGGTCCCGTTGGAGAGAACGCCGCCGGCCGCTGCGCGAAGGGCGGCCTCGCCACACTATTAGTCGAGCGGGAGCTCGCCGGCGGCGAGTGCTCCTACTGGGCGTGCATGCCGAGCAAGGCGCTCCTGAGACCGGGGGCGGCCGTTGCGGCGGCCCGCCGAGTGCCCGGCGCCCGCGAGGCCGTAACCGGCGAGGTGGACGTCGACGCAGTGCTGCAGTGGCGAGACACGGTCGTGTCGAACTACGACGACAAGTACCAGGTGCAATGGGTCGAGGACAACGAAATCGACTTCGTCCGGGGCCGGGCCAGGCTCGACGGCGAGAGGCGGGTCGAGATCGAAACCGAGGAGGGCACCCGCACGGTCGGCGCTCGTAAGGCGGTGATCGTCGCGACCGGCTCGAAAGCCTTCATCCCGCCGATCGAAGGACTCACAGAGGCTCGTCCCTGGGACAACCGCGGGATCACCGAAGCCAAAGAGGTGCCCCGGCGCCTGCTCGTGCTCGGCGGAGGAGTTGTCGGGGTCGAGATGGCACAGGCGTGGCGGCGCCTCGGAAGCGAAGAGGTCACTATCGTCGAGCGCGGCCCCCGACTCCTCGCCATGGAAGAGCCTTTCGCCGGAGAGGAGCTCGCCGAAGCGCTGCGCGCCGAGGGCATCAAGGTGCTCACCGAGTCGGAGGTGACGGAGGTGCGGAGGCCTTCTCCAGACGCGCCCCTGACCGCGCGCGTAGACGGTGCGGGGGCCGTCGAGGCGGACGAGATCCTGGTCGCCGTGGGGCGCCGGCCCAGAACCGACGAGCTCGGCCTCGAGACCATCGGTCTGGAACCAGGCAAATACATAGAGGTCGACGACCGCTTGCTGGCTACGAAGGTCCCCGGCGATTGGCTCTACGCAGCAGGAGACGTGAACGGCAGGGCGCTGCTCACCCATATGGGCAAGTACCAGGCAAAGGTCGCCGCTGACCGCATCCTCGGTAAAGAGGCCGACGCCGGCCCGGGGCTTGCGGCCACCACGAGGGTCGTTTTCACCGATCCGCAGATCGCGGCCGTGGGTCCGACCGAGAAGAAGGCCCGGGACGCGGGCCTGGACGTAAGGACCGTCTCCGTGGGCACCGGCGACGTCGCCGGGGCGACCGTCTCCGGCGAGGACATCTCGGGCACCTGTCACCTCGTCATCGAGAACGGCCGCGACGTCATCGTCGGAGCTACCTTCACCGGCCCCGAGGTCGGCGAGATGCTCCACGCCGCCACGATCGCCATCGTGGGCGAGGTCCCCCTCGAGCGCCTGCGTCACGCCGTTGCCGCCTTCCCAACGGTCAGCGAGGTGTGGCTGAACCTCGTCGAGAAGGCCCTAGACGCCTAGGTCCTCCGCCGCCCGCCGGGTCACCGCTCCCGCTCCGGCAGAGGTGTCGACAGAAGCCCACGTCGGGTTCGACCCCGACCTCGGCTACATGTGCCCGCTTCCCGCCAAAGGCAAAGGTCTCTAGACGATCCCGAGGGCCGACTTCGCCAGTGGGGACATCTTCTCGGGCGACCATGGGGGGTACATCACGAGCTCGGAGGAGACCTCGCCGATGCCCTCGATGTGGGCCGTTGCCTGCTTGATCTGCTCGTCGATCATCGGCCCGATGGGACAACCCATCGTGGTCAGGGTGAACTCGACCTTGACGTTGTTGGCGTCGTCGATGTGGATCTCGTAGACGAGGCCCAGGTTGACGATGTCGATCCCCAGCTCGGGGTCGTCGACGGTCTTGAGCGCCGCCTCGACTTCCTCGTGGATCTTCTCCTTGGTGATCATCTCTTCATAGTAAAGGCGTACGGCGGAGTGGTTATTCCTTCGTCGCCTTCAGCGCAAAGAAGAGCGGGATCTCACCTTGTTGCTCGGGCGGCAGCACGTAGCGGCCATTCCCTTCCTCGACGAGGAATGGCGCAGGCCATTCGAGAAACGGGTACTCCTCGAGGAAATCGATGCGCAATCCATGGCGGATGAGCGAGTTGATGATCTCGCTCATCGGGTGGGGCCAGCAGTACTCGAAGGGTTGCTCGACCTCGGCGGAGGTGTCGGCATAGGAGCCTCGCGTCGCCCAGGCGACGGGCTCGGACCGCGCGAAGTACGGATAGCGGATCCGGAGCTCTTCCGCCTCATCCAGCACCCATGCCGACGGGTGCATCTCGGTGATGTAAAAGAACCCGCCGGGCTTCAGGAAATGCGAGATTACGAGCGCCCACCCCTCGAGCTCGGGCAACCAACCGAGGACCCCGCGTGAGGTGTAGACGACATCGAAGCTCCCCGAGAGGTTGTCGGTGAGATCGTAGACGTTCGATTCCACGAACCTGGCCTCGATCCCGAGCTCGGAAGCGATCCTTCTTGCCTGGGCGATCCCTTCGCTCGAGAAGTCGACGCCCGTCGCGTTCGCTCCCAGGCGGGCCCACGACAGGGTGTCCAGTCCGAAATGGCATTGGAGATGCAACAAATCTTTGCCGGCGACATCGCCGACGTGCTCGATCTCGTAGTCGCGAAGCCGATTGTCCTTTGGATCCTTGAACTGATCGAGGCGATAGAACTCCGAACCCATGTTGATCGTGGTCCACTCGTCCCACAGGGCCTTGTTCGCCTGCATGGGCTCGTGGGGGCGCGCCATTCGGAGTAAGTCCTAGAGATCGATGCCCAGAAGGCGGGCCGCGTTGTTCTTCAGGACATCGTCCTCCTTGTCGCCGAGACCCATCTCGTCGAACTCGTCGAGGATGCGCCCGGGATCCAGCATCGGGTAGTCGCTCCCCCACACGAAGCGATCCGAGAGACGTCCGCGACAGTCGCGCTTGACCTCCTCCGGGATGTATTTCGGACGCCATCCCGAGAGGTCGACCCAGACGTTGGTCTTGTGCATCGCGCTGGCGAGCACCTCCAGGTGCCACGGGTAACCGAAGTGCGCCATCACCACGGTGAGCCCGGGATGCCGAGCAGCGACCGTATCCATGAGCATCGGGCGACCGAAGTCGTAGGCGATCCCGGAACCGCCGGGCACGCCCGCCCCGAGGCCGGTCTGGCCGACGTGGACGACGATCGGAAGCGAGTGCTCCTCGCACTTCTCCCACAGGGGGCCAAACTTCGGGTCGTCTGGATAGAACGCCTGGACCTGAGGATGGACCTTGAGACCCCGCAGGCCCAGCTCCGTCACGGCGCGCTCGAGCTCATCGACGTGGTCGTCCTTGTGCGGATCGACGCTGGCAAACCCGACGAACTGCTCGGGGAAGGCGTTGCAGATCTCCGCCACGCGGTCGTTCGTCAGGGGTGGGAGTCCGGTTGCCGTCTCGGCATCCCATGCCAGCAGCACCCCCAGTAGATCCCAGTTGCGGTATTCCTCCGCCATCTCCTCGACGGTCCTCACCCGCACCTCGCTGCGGAAGTACTTCGCGGTCACCTCGAGCATCGGCCCGATCGAGCCCTGAAGCCACTCGGCGGTCGACGCATGGACGTGGAAATCGATTGCTCGCGGCAAGATGCCTCCTAGAGGAAGAAGAACGAGATCGCCATGATGACGTAGGCCGACAGCAACAACACGCCCTCGAACCAGTTGGAACGGCCGTCCAGTGCGATGAACGACAGGATGGCGGCCGAAAAGGCCACCGCCGCGATCTCGAAACCGGTGAAGATCAAATCGAGATGGTTGCCGGTGAACAACGACATGAACACGAGGACCGGGGCCACGAACAACGCGATCTGCACGGACGAGCCGATAGCGATCTCGATCGAGACACTCATCTTGTCCTTGGCCGCCAAGAAGATCGCAGATGCGTGCTCCGCTGCGTTCGAGATCAGCGGGACGATGATCAAGCCCACGAACAGGTGGGACAGCCCGAGCTCTTCGGTGGTGTGTTCCAGTGCGCCGACGAGGAACTCACTCATGATCGCGACGAACACCGTTGCCACGGCCAGGGTCGTGATCCCCCGCCGGAGCGACCACGTCGGCTTCTCGTGTGTCCCCTCGTGTGCGAAGAGGGCCCTGTGGGTCTTCATCGAGAAGAGCAAGCTGAATATGTATGTGGCTATGAGCACGACGGACACGCCGACCGACACGGCCTCGGTCCTAAAGGTCGTCACCTCCCCCGCGGTGAAGAAGAGGGCCGGCATGAGCAACGCGATGACCGCGATCACAAGCGTCGATGAGTGCAGACCCGCCGAGGCCAAAGAGAACTTCTGATGCTCCCGTTTCCACCCCCCGACCAGGAACGAGAGCCCGAGGATCAAGAGCACGTTGCCGATGATCGCCCCGGTCAGCGATGCCTTAACGATGGCGAGCTGGCCTTCGATGATCAAGAAGAAGGCGATGATCAGCTCCGCGAGGTTCCCGAAGGTCGCGTTCAGGAACCCGCCCAGCTGGGGGCCGGAGCGAAGCGCAAGCTCCTCCGTTGCGTGGCCCATCAGCAAAGCCAGTGGGAGCACTGCAAGGGCGGCCGTGGCGAACAGCGCCACCTCCGGGCCGTGCGTGAACTCCAAGACGAAGGCGATCGGCACGAAGACCAGCAGCCACTCGATGCGGGGTTTGAACGGGTTTCTCTTGGCCGGGGGTGTCTCAGCGGTTTCGGTCACGGACGGGAGACTAAACCGGACGCTCGTCGAGGAGTCGTCTGAGCCGGGCCGTCACGGCCACCGGGTCGGTCGCCTCGACGATCGCCCGCACCACCACGATCCGCCGGGCCCCCGCGTCCATCGCCTCGGGAAGGGTCTCGGGGCTCATGCCCCCGGTCACGAACCAGGGAACGTCGGCGACCCTCGCGGCGTGATGAACTAGCTCGAGGCCCGTGCCCGGGCGTCCCGGCTTCGTGGGGGTCGGAACGACGGGGCCGACGGCGATGTAGTCCAACCTGGCCTTCGACGCCAACTCCGCATCGACCTCCGCCCGGGAATGGGTCGAGCGCCCGACGATGACGCCGTTGCCGAGGATCGAGCGCGCCACCGAAGCCGGAAGATCCCGTTGGCCCAAATGGACCCCGTCGGCCCCGAGAGCCAGAGCGACGTCGGGCCGGTCGTTCACGATGAACGGGATGCCCGCCGCACGACAGGCGGCCAGCAGTGGCTCTCCGGCCGCCAGCACGTCGGCGGCCTCGAGCTCCTTCTCCCGCAGCTGGAGGATGTCGACACCCGCGGTCGCCAGCTCTGGGACGAGGTCGGCCAGGGGGCCGGCTTTGATCCTGGCGGGCGCTACGAGATAGAGACGAGGGAAGGCCCTCACAGCGTCGCTACGTCGTCGGGCCAGACATCGTCGTCCGGGACCTGGTCGTCGCCGACCTCTCGCTCGAACTCTTCCATGCGCTCGGCGATCGAGTGCAGGGTGGGCGGGACCCTCAGAAGGGCTGCGCTGACTATGACGTAGGGGATGACGTCCAGCACCATCTCGTGCCAACGCTTGTCGAGCAGGCTCGATGCCGCGATCCAGGCGCCCATCAGGACGAGCAACAAGACGGCGAGGATGCGCGGCGAGCGGTGAGTGGCCGAGACCTCGATTCTCTCCCTCATCTTGCCCATCGCCAATCGCCCTCGGGCGCGGCGGAGGCGGCGCCAGGTGACCCGCGAGGGATAGAAGCGGCCCAGACCTTCGACGAAGCCGAGGGCAAGACAAGCGACGAGTGCTGCTACGAACCCGGTCTCCACGGATTCAGGTTAGTGGAGGAAGGCCGATCGCCGGCACCTCGGCCGACGGCGCTCAGGGGCCGATCAGCTCACATCCGCCCACGCGGCGCTCGCAGTCTGCTCCGGGGAGCGTGAAGGAGACCCCGTCCTGGCTGGAGATGTCGATGGACCCGGGCTCTCCGTTCCTCCATTGCCTCCAGGATGGTGAGTCGTCGGCGGTCAGCTCGAGCTTCACGAGATGGCCGCTCGCGAACTCGTAGGCGTTTCCGAACAACTGGAAATCGACCTGCTGTTCCTCCGCCGCCCCCAGTCGGTACACCCCTCGGGTGACCAGGGTCTGGACATCGTCGTCCGGGTTCTGAGGATCGCCGGGGTCCACGTCCCAGAGCCGCGCGGCGACGTACATGTCCTCGTGAGATGGAGAGGCGGTGAAACGCACTCGGGGAAGCCCGAGCATCCGAAAGCTCCCGGCGCTGATCGGCGAGGTGGTTGCGAAGTTGTCCTCGTCCACCGCCGTGTTGGTCGTACGACAGGAGTTGTCCGGCACCTCGTTGATATTGCCGCGTCCCCCATCGGAGGGGATGAGGCGATTGTCGTGGGGGTCATCGGCGGGGGTTACGAGCACGTCGCCATCGCTCGTTGTCTGAGTGACGATGAGAGGCGTCCCGTTTCGGAGCTGGGACCACTTGGTCGCTCGGTAGAGATCGCCCAACCCTCCGTCGCAGACCGTCATACGAGCCTCGACGTCGTTCGCCGGTCTGTCTCCCTTGCGCTTGACGTGGAACTTGAAGAACTCGTTCACCCGCCGGGCGATGTATTCGAACTCGGACGCTTTGCTCTGTGAGGGCGAGTGTCCGTAGTCACCGAGGTACATCTTTATGGGGTATCGCCGTTTAGCCGTCCCTAATCGCTCCGCCCGGAGGCGCTTGTACATCTTGATCGACTGGATGGCCGGGAAAATGCCGTCCGTGAACCCTTGCACCGTCAGGATGGGCGTATCGAAGTCCGTCTTCTTGGGGATGAAAAACGCGGACCGCTTCGTGAGCAGCTTGTGCACCACGTCCTCGATGAGGGCGCCGCTATACGGTTCGCCCTGGTCGATCCGCTGCTTCCACCTCTTCAGGTAATCGGTGGTGTCGAAGCCCCCGTACGCTTCCACTCCCCTGTAGAACACGCCGATGTAATCGTTGGCCACGCCGAAGGGTTCTGCCTTGCGGGCGGCAAGCGCCTGCCGGGCTTCTGAATCTGACCGGCGACCGTTGGGCGCGAGCGCATCGAGGAGATCGGTCCACCCGATGATCGGGGCAGCCGCCGACATCCGCACCAGCCGTCCCTCCGGGGACCTCCATTTGTTCCTGCGAGTGAGCGTCCAGGTCTGTCCGGCGCCGTACGAGACGCCCGTCACCCCGACCTGGAGGCGTCGTGCTTTCAGGCGGGGGACGTCGAGGAGCGACCCGTCGACGAGCCTGCCGATCAAGTGCTGCGCATCTCTTATCTCGTAATCGAGATGGGCCAACTGGACGTAGCAGGCCGGATTCGGATACGGGTCGGTGGGCGGGCGGGGATAGAGCTCCTCGTTCTTCGCGTCGACCGACTGCGGCTTGCTGTCCTTGCACTTGCTCTCGCTGATCATCTGGTACTGCGAATTGAAGATGTGCCACCCGCGCGTCGTGAAGGTCAGGACCATGTAGCCCTTCGATGCGAACCAGAGGTTGTTGTAGTGGTAGCGGCCCCCGGTTCCCTCCACCGTCTCCCCCTGCGGCTCGGCTTCCGTCTTGTCCTCGGGGTTGGACTCGTAGCTCTTCTTCGACTGGGTGAGGCCGTGCATGATGACCACCAGCGGAAACGGGCCCTTGCCCTTCGCCGGCAGGGTCACGCTCGTGTCGAGCAACGACGTCCCGTCGGGGGTCGGGACGTAGCCCGTGCAATAGCGAAAGCTCTGCTTGGCAGGGTTGTCCGGGGCGGTCATCGCCTCGATCGTCTCGCACCGAAGGGGCGGCTTCGCGGCCGCCGAAGAGGCCACGGGAAGCACCAGAGCGGGCGCGGTCACGGCAAGAGACAGAACGAACGCAATCAGATTCCGACGCACATTGAGCTCCATCGGTTGATGTCGGTCTTCCCCCCCGTCACAACCTAGCGAGCAGAAGCGTCCTCCGATAGGGGCTTTGGGGGATTAGGTCTCCCGGGGACGTGCGCTACAAGACGATGCGAGGAAGCGGGCCGGTATCGTCTTCGTCCGGCCCCCGCGGACCCGTCTGATCGAACAACACGCGGGCGGGCGGAGGGTGGCTGTTGACCAGAGACGTCACGGTTCGGTAGAAGGCGTCGGGCCTCGGAAGATACGAGATCTCGTCCATCGCCTGCTTCTGCCCCGCCGTCTCCATGATGAGGTCGCCGTAGCCCAACATGCGTCCCAGGATCGTGCGTCGATAGGTCATGTCGGTCACCTTCTCGAGCGGCATCGAAGCGACCTTGCGCGTGAGCACGCCGGAGACCTCGAAGATGCGCTGATCGGTGACGACGATGCGGTCCTCCCACCAGACGAGGATCTTCCACAGAAGTCGCACCACGAACCCGATGGCCACGAGACCGACGAAGGTATCGATGGCGTCGTTGCCCTTCTCCCAGCTCGTGAGGGAGCCGATGATCGAGGCTCCGAGAAGCGCTCCGAGAGCCGCGGCCCCCGCTCGGGCGAGGCTGAAGGGGTGGCGCCGGACCTCGAGGACCGCTTGCTCGGTGCCCGAGAGGTAGCGAGATCGCCCCGCCGTAGCTCCCCCCGCGATCAGCGCCAAGAGCCGGGGAGCCCGCCGTTCCGTGCCCGGGATGGGCGTCGAGCGGCGAGACCCCGGTCCCCGGCGCTCAACTTCGGCGTCAGAGGCTCCGGGATCCCGCGCTCGGAGAGAAAGGGGCCCGACCGGAGGCTGAGTCGGTGGCGGGCGGAATCCGGCCGGGCCGTGTGGGAAGACCTTTGGTTCATGCGAGCGACTTGAGGAACTTCGTGAAGGATTCGGCAGCGGTGGAGAACCACTCGCCCGCGTACTCGCCGGTGATCTTGACGAGGCGCGCCGCCTCTCCCGGTGCCTGGACCAGGAAGAAGACGAGGAAGGCCAATAGGAGAAACCACAGAAGCCTCTTTAGATTCATTTGGTAACAATAGATAACACGAATCACAGAGTCCAGGCGGACAATCCGAAAATCTCTCAGGGGTCCGAAGGTAAGGAAAGGAAGGGACCGAGGCTCAGGCCTCGCTCCACCACCTCAGCCACAGCCGCCGCGAGGTGCGGAGGTGCTCCCGCTCGCGCGAGAAGACCTCCAGGGTGACCGTGCCGTCGTAGCCGCTCTCCTTGAGGCGCCTGGCGGCCCACTTCCAGTCGATTGCCCCCGCTCCGAGAGGGAGATGGAGGTCGTCCGTCCCGCCCCGGTTGTCGGACAGGTGGACGTGGGCGAGACGATCGCCGAAGGCGTCCAAGAGCTCGGAGGTCCGGTTTCGCTGCCCCAGCCCGAGCCTGAGGTTCGCGTGACCGATATCGAGATGGAAGCCCGCCTCCGGGACCGCGTCGAGCACCGCCGACAGGTCCTCCACGCCCGAGAAGAGCCGGTCCAGGTTCTCGACCATCAGGCGTATGCCTCTCTCCTCGGCGTCCTGGCTAAGAAGCCCGATCGCCTCGGCGTTCGCGGCCCGGATGCGATCGATCGACTGCAGCGGCACCTTCTGGTCGGGATGGACGTTCACGAGACGGACCCCCGCGTCGGCAAAGGTGTCCAGTCCCCGGCGGTAGAGGTCGCGTGCGGTCGCCCTGAGCTCGGCGAACGGCGAGGCGATCGGGAGATACCAGGCCGTGTGTCCGACCACCTCGAGACCGAGGTCGGACAGCAATCGGCGGACCTCTTTTCCGTCTGGGGTCCACGCTGCCGGCGGCTCGAGCGTGAGGTCGAGGAAATCGAAGCCGTCCTCGTGGATCCGGTGGATCTCCTTGAGGACCGAGCGACCGGGGAAGTTCATCGCGCCCACGAGCATGCGTCGCATCTTGACACGGCGACGGACGAAGTCGTCTGCGGGGGCCGGGTTTAACCTTGCAC
>JALZBR010000325.1 GCA_030863485.1 Actinomycetota bacterium | reverse complement strand
AGATTGAAGATCGCGGCCGCCCCCGTCCCCGTCAACCAGGAGGAGAGATATTGGATGCCCACACTGACGTTGTTCCGCAGCCCCTCCTCGGTGATCCGTCCGCCGGGGACGGTTGGGTCGAGAAGCTGGGCCGCAGTCACCGTCACATCCTCCCGCTGCCGCTCCCGTTGATGGGGCCGTGAGCCGAGCGCCTTCTCGAAGGGGGCGCGCGCCACCTCAACGAGATCGGGGTGGGCCACCCAGCTGCCGTCGAAACCGTCGGCGGCCTCCCGGCTCTTGTCCTCGTGGACCTTCGCGAAAGCGGTCTCGTTGAGGGATGGATCCTTGCGGCTTGGGATGAACGCCGCCATGCCGCCGATCGCGTGGGCGCCGCGGCGGTGGCACGTCTTGACCAGCAACTCCGTGTAGGCGCGCATGAAGGGGACGGTCATCGTCACTTGGTTTCGGTCGGGGAGTAGGTAGTCAGCGCGGTGCCGGAACTTCTTGATGATGCTGAAGATGTAATCCCACCGGCCGGCGTTGGCCCCCGCCGAATGCTCCCGAAGCTCGAACAGGATCTCGTCGATCTCGAAGGCGGCGAGGATGGTCTCGAGAAGGACGGTCGCCTTGATCGTGCCCTGGGGGATCCGCAGAGCGTCCTCGGAATAAGTGAAAACGTCGTTCCACAGGCGCGCCTCGAGATGGCCTTCAAGCTTCGGGAGGTAAAAGTACGGGCCCGTCCCGCGATCGAGGAGCCGGCGAGCGTTGTGGAAGAGGTACAGTCCGAAATCGAAGAGGGCGCCCGACATCGGCGAGCCGTCAACGAGAGCGTGCATTTCCGGCAGGTGCCACCCCCGCGGCCGGACGATCAGCGTTGCTACCTCGTCGTTCAGCCGATAAGACTTCTCTGGGGTCTCGAGGCTGATCGTGCGCTCGATCGCGTCGATGAGGTTGGCCTGGCCCGAGACGAGGTTTTCCCAAGCTGGGGTGTTCGCATCCTCGAAGTCGGCCATGAAGACGTTGGCGCCGGAGTTGAGCGCATTGATGACCATCTTGCGGTCGGTAGGCCCGGTGATCTCAATCCGCCGGTTCTGTAGATCGTGGGGCACCTCGGCCACGCGCCAGTCGCCCTCCCGGATGCTCGCGGTCTCGGGAAGAAAGTCCGGCATCTCGCCCTCGGCTATTCGCTCTTGCCGCTCGCTTCTTAGCCGAAGCAGATCCTCACGTCTCTGGCCGAACTCGCGCTGGAGTTCCGCAAGGAACGCCAGGGCTTCCTGAGTGACGATCTCCTCCTGACGATCAACTGGCGGGGCGTGGACCTCTATCTCGGTCATGGCATAGGGACCTTACTCGATCGGTATACGGCTCAGCTCGATCATAGATGGAAGCGGGACTGTTGGTCCGCGGATACGGATCAACTTGGAGGATTGACCCGTTTCCATCAATCGCCTTCGACGCTCCGCAAAGTTGATACCCCTACGGCTTCAGGCACCGAGCCTTGGGGAAGCTGGTCCTGCCCCGAGATCCCGGCTTCCTCGAGGAAATAAGCGTCAAGGGAGCGGTCTGCACCTCGTTCGCTCTCGTCGGCGCCTGCGCCCGTAAGCTCTCGCTCGATTCGAAGCAGGAAGGACACTAGGAAGGTCGGATGCAAAACACGGATTGGCGGATAAGGGAAGCAGGCGTTGAGGACCTCGACGAAGTAGCCCGCCTTACCGCGAGAGCCTATGAGGAGTTTGGTTCGGTCAGCTCGCCAAAGTTTGCCCAGGCATTCCTAGCTGATGCGCAAAAGGTTCATTCGCAAATCGACCAAAGTACATTGCTCGTCGCCGAACGGGAAGGAAGGTTGGTTGGGGCCGTAACCCTCTACCTCGATGGTTCCGCTTACGCTCCTGGCTGGCCCCGCGAATCGCCGGCGGTCCGATTGCTTGCCGTCGACCCAAATGAGCGCGGCAAGGGGATCGGGAAGGCGCTCGTGGCTGAATGTCTCGAGCGGGCGCGCAAGCAAGGCGCAAAAGCGCGTCGGTCTCCAGACCGCTCCTTTCATGGAGACGGCGCAGAAAATCTATGAAGCGATGGGTTTCCGGCACGAGCCCTCGATCGACTTCCAGTACACGCCAGAGCTGACGGTCAAGGGGTACCTGCTTGATCTGCAGGAAGTCGAATAGGGCAAGCGACCGGCCTAGGGGTGTCGGCCGCGTCCTGCCGATAAAAGCCCCGGTTCACCGCCTAGCGGGTTAGAGAATCGCGCGGCCCTCGTCGTCGACGAGGTAGTAAGTCGTTCCGTCTTCGGCGACTATCGGTCCTCCAGAAGGGCGCTTCTCCACCTCTTCCCTCTTGCTGAGCCTGAGTGAAGCCAAGAACTCCGCGTCGTCGATATCTGGAGACGCAGGAGGTTCACGGCGGAGACGCGAGATGGCGGAGAGGAAGGCATCCTTGAAGGAGTCTCGTTTGCTCGCGCGTCGAACCGGTTCATCCCTCAGGAAGGACAGAGCCGTCGGCTGATTCGATTGATCTTGCCGGCCGTCCTCCGTCAGGAACGACAGCGCCGACGACCGGTTGGGTTGATCTTCCCGGCGAGGGGGCTCCTCCGTCAGGAAGAATCGCGCGGGGGACTGCTTGGGTTCCTCTGGCCGGCGAGCCGGCTCATCTCCTAGGAACGACAACGCCGGCGACCGCTTGGGTTCCTCTGGCCGGTGATCTGGTTCATCCCACAGGAACGACAGCCCAGGCGATGCGTCGACCTCGTCTCGCCGTTGAGTGCGGGCGCTAGATCCGTCTGATCGTGTTAGTCGCAGCTCTACGTCAAGTACGTCACTATCCTCACCGTTCTGTCGAGGCGAGGCGAGAGGGGCCGGAACATCGAAGGGGGCTACGTCTCGGTCGGGAGCGACACGCCGGTCAGATGTATGAGCAGGGTGGCTAAATGCATCTTTCCTATTGAGGAAAACTTGGATCACCCCCATCCGCCGATGTACTGAGCGGGAACCGATTATCGCGACGTTCTAGACGCCTTGACAATCCGGGGCAGATGCCCCCTCGTTTGGGGCGAGGACTACCAAGCCCTTCCCTTAACGACGAGCTCCGGGACCGTTCAGCGATTGCGCCGCTTCGAGAGGCCCTGCATTGGTTCACCGATCAGAGGGCGTAAGGCCGGTGGAACGTTTTCTAGATCGGTTTCTGCGTCAATCTGCCACAGCGGCACTGGCCGTTCCGCCAGCCAGTCAAACTCTTCGGCAGCTCTTGGTCGTTCTTCCCGCTTCCGAGCGTCACTCCAACTTGCCCTATTCGCCAGTCCAGCGCCACTCCAACTTGCCCTATTCGCCAGTCCGATGAGGGCTGCTACGTAGATAGCGGATGCCATCACGAGAGCAACGTGAACGGTTCGGAAAACGGCGAGGCCGGCGAAGAGCCAGAGTACGAGGGTTACCAGCGACGCGAATGTCAGCGCCGCCAGCATGCGATGACGCCGTCCCTGCGAGTTTGGGTCGGTGATTGCTGGAGTGACTCCGGCTTGTTTTGTGGGGGCGCTTTCCCAGCCTAGATCGTTCTGGTCCGAAGTCCTCTTAAAGCGTCGCGACGCAACACTGTCCTCGCGGAAAACGTCGATCTCCCGGGCAAAGTCGGCAATGAGGCGCTCGAGACCCTCGTCGTGAGGCTCCATGGACGATTCCTGCCTACTCAACGAGGGCGCGCGCGGCTCGCCAATGGGCCCTGAATACGCTGCGCTGGTGGCAAGGAGGAGGCTCCTCCTCTAAGTAACCCAGGTGCTCTTGCGTTGAGGCTTCCCCGGTTCATGGCTGGCGTGGCCTTGACCATTGCCGACGGGCAAATCGGACTCCAAGGTGGTTCTGACCTCGGCCAATGCTTCCAGCAGCCGGCTCCGACCCGACTGGAGGGTTCTCAGCTCCTGAATCAGCTCAGCCCGCTCCTCTTCGAGGGCAGACAAAACGCGCTCTCTCCTCGAACGGGCTTCGGCTACGAGTCTCTCCGCGTCCGAACGCGCCTTCGCAATGATTTGTTCTCCCTGAGAGCGCGCCTCGTCGACGGACGCCTTCGCTTCGGCAGCCGCTCGCTTCAAGGTCTCACTCGCTTCCAGCTCGCTCTGCCGCGCAACGACCGCCGCGGTCTCTTCGGCCGCCTGCAGGATCTCCTTCTCACGGTTCCGAGCGCGCCTGACGATCTCGTTCGCCACCTCCTGTGCCGACTCCAGTGAACGCGCCATGCGCGTCGGCAGCTCGGCCAGCAGCTCGTCGTAGGTCATCGAGCTGGCGCCTTCCCGCATGCGCTCGAGCTCTTTTACTCGGGCGGTGAGCTTGGTGTTGACCTCGCGGAGCGTTTCGAACTCCTGGCTGACCTTCTGCAGCCAGTCCCAGACGTCTTGCTCACCCAGAGGCGGACCGTCGGCAAGCGGAGGAACGACGTTCTCTCCCCGACGATTTACTATCAGCTTCATTCGCCTAGGATCCGTCCTCACTTGTGGGGCCTTTCCTCCTGCCTTTCCAGCGCCGTCTAACTTCCCCTCCCGGTCTTCTTCCGACGTCTAAATTTCTGGAAGAACCCGAAAAAGAGCGCGTCCACAGGGTTTTCCACAGGGTTGACAAGACTACCATCATCTTTTGGCGTGCGACAGACCCGAATTTCGCGACTTTTGGGTCTGGCGTACCGACAGATCGTGGGCCGCAAGAGGCGCCCCTCGTAAAGAACTGCGCTGTCCGACTCGCTAAAGGCGGGCTGGCCCCGGGGGCCTGGCTCGGCTACAGGGTTCCCGTGTCCTCGTCCCTGAGGTCTGCGAGTGAGGAATCGCTAGTGCCTACGTCTCGGACTTCACCCTCGCCCAGCCCCTCGAACACCTCATTTCGTTGTCCTGCTTCGACGGATTCTCGAGCCTCCCTTACAAGAGACTCGACGGTGGCAAGTCGGGCCAAAGACTCCCGCTCGGCCGCCTGAAGGCGTTCATACCTGGTCCTCGCCTCCGCCAGAACGCTTGCAGCGTTGGCGCTAGCCGAACGCTCTAGGGCGACCGCTCGAAGACGCGCCTCGCGTTCTATAGAAGCGGCGTGGTCCCTTGCGTCCGCAAGCAGGAGCGAGGCCATCTGCTGAGCCTCGCTCTCGATTCGTTCGGCCTCAGCCCTGCCGGCCGCCTGTATC
This sequence comes from Actinomycetota bacterium, assembly GCA_030863485.1. Next base: position 3,535 of record JALZBR010000325.1, on the reverse strand, counting down.
TCTTCTGCATGCTTTTCTGCCTGCTCGCGTATGCGAACGGCTTCTTGAAGGTGGCGTAGGGCGGCGTTGTTGGTGCTCGCGGCCTCTTCACGAGCGGCGGTGCGAAGCTGCTCCGCCTCGAATCGGGCGCTCGAGAGGATATCGGCCGCGGCCTGCTCGGCGGAGTCGACAATCGAGGCGACCCTGTGGCTGATCTCCTCTCCAGGCGTTGCCTTCGACTTCGAATCTGCTGCCGCGGCTGCAGAGAGAGCTTGGCGATACTCGGATGCCACGTTGGCTAGGAAAGAGCGAACCTGATCAGGATCGTAGCCGCGGCGAGCGAGAGGAAACTCGGCAAGCTCGATCTCTTGTGGCTCCACTGCGCCATTCTATATGGCGGCAGGGGCAGCGAAACCGCTTCTATCGCTATCCCAGGTCGCGATACGGCACGAAACGAGGAGGTGACAGCTATGGCCATGACGTGTCCCGTCGACGGCACGGAGCTGAAGATGTCGGAGAGGCAGGGGGTCGAGATCGATTACTGCCCCCAATGTCGAGGAGTTTGGCTCGACCGGGGCGAGCTCGACAAGATCATCGATAGAAGCGAAAAGCCGATGGAGGAGTTGCGGGGTTATGAACAGCCGCGAGGCAGGGAGTATTTCGGCGATTACGATGACGACGACCGGCATTACAAGGGGAAGCGCCGGCGGCGCGGCTGGCTGGGAGAGATGTTCGAGTTTGGCGACTAGGTGACGGGGCCTCGTTGATGTCCTTGCCCCGGCCCGGAAGCTCTAGAGGTTGACCACTCGACGGGAGACCAGGTGAGCGGTCCCAGTCTGTGCGGTCCCAGTCTGTATCGGTATCGCCGTCCCGCGCGAGCGATGTGCTGCTTCCGCAGCTGCCGCCCTGTTTCGGAGGCTATCGGCGTCGTCGAGGGCAGGGTCGCTCCACAGCCGCTCCTCACCCAAGCCGGCGAAGAAGTCGTGGATCAGGGCGATGGCCATTAGCGCAACGGGTATCGCAACGATTACTTGAAGCCAACCCATCGGTCCTCCGAGGTCTTGTGCAGCCATGCAACTGCACGTCCGAACTCGTTGCTCGTTTGGCCGAGAACGAAGACAGGATTGGAGATTTCCTAGAGCCAGCGGCCGCCGCCGCTCTAGCCACTTCCAAGCCTTCGAAGGACTGCCTGGCTTCCTCGCGGTCTTAGAAGTAAGAACAAGAAATCGGCGGTTTCTATTCCACAACTCGAAGCAGACCCGGACTAAGTCGCGGAGAATTGAGGATGGAATCGGACGTCATCCGTCCTGCAGCGGGACCCTGCAGGAAGGCGGTAGCCTCCTGGAGGAGATAAACATGAGCAGGGAACGGGAGGAGGAAGTCTCGATCGGCAAGGGGCAAGAGCCCGGCCCCGCCGAGGAGTTCGACGTCACGGACAACCACATCGACGAGGCTTCCGATGAGTCGTTTCCCGCCAGCGACCCACCGTCTTACTCGGACCCAACCGAGCGGCCGGAGCGCTCCTAGTCAGATGACGCACACGGCCGTAGCGGAACTCTCCCCCCATCCCGCGAGGCAGGTCTAGCTCCCCTATGTGTTACCGCCCTCCCGTCGCGAGGGCGAACGAAACGCGGGCGTCATCCGGTCTCCTCGATCAGCGACGTGACCCAAAGAGCCGACGCCTTCTTTGGGAACTCGCTAAAGCCAAACGCTGCCGGGTTTAACGCGGCGCCGAGCGCGCCCAAGTCTGCCCCGGCGACCGTTGCACCGCCATTTAGGACAGGCCGATAGTCTTGGATTCCGTACCACTGCCGGGCCCCAACCCGCGTCCTGCCTCGAAGCTTGATCCCCTTCCCACCCCCGAAGACGAGCGGAACGGCCAGCGGTCGGAGCAACCCATTCTCCAGCGTTATCCACGCGGGCCTGCGTTGAAGCCACTTCGGACGAAGCTGAAGAAGCCGCGAGGCGACCCCGGGCGGGCCCAACGACAAGTGAAGGTGGATGTCGCCGCCCTTGATGCGGAGGGACCCGTCGTCCACCTCCGAAAGAAGCTCTGTCGCGGAAACGTCGTCGAAGTGGTAGTGGTGGCTGACGAAGTCGGCGGCCCATTCGGTTGAGGCCAGCAGGGTACGAGAGCCGTCGGGTTTTGCCCACATCACGTCCGCAATCGGCCCCGCAGGTGACTCATGCCAAACGCCCATCACGAAGCGGTGACCTTGCGCGAAGGCTGCTCCTGCGATCACGCCTTTGAACACGTACACGCATCCACCCTAGTGGACGGGCTTCTCATGAGTCCGGTGTTGAGGCGAGGGTGTCGGGGAATCATTTAGGGGCCAAGATCAAGGCTCGAACCGTCGGTCGGTGGGGATGATCAAAAATCAAGCGCTCGAACCCTTCTGATTTGGATTTGTAAACGGAGGAATGACGATGCCAAAGGAAGCAGGAGGGTCCGGTAGGACGGCAATCCACGTTTACCTGGAGAGGCTCCCGGATCCGAACGGACGGGAAGAGATGCGTGCTCGGTGGCGAGCGGCGCTGGAGCGAATTGCCGACGCCTCGGCTTCCACCCGGCGCTCGTAGCAACTCCTTCCTGTCCGCGGGGCTGGACTCTGCAGCTTGCCCGACATTATTGGTTGAGCAAGTCTCGAGGTGGGCACGAAAGGGAGAACCCCTTCAGAAAGGAGTTACGGATGGACGGCTTCGAAGAGGTAAAAGGAAAAGTCAAGCAGGCCGCGGGTGATATGGCCGAGAGCCCCGAGCTGCGCCAGGAGGGGCTGGCGCAGGAGGAGAAAGCGGAGTCAGCGGAAAAGGCCGATGACGCGCGTGCCGAGGCACGCGGCCAGGAGGCGCGCGCCCGCGAGGCCGAGCTGGCCCAGGAGGCAGCTCAGGAAGACAAGTAGCCAAATCGCGGGAGGGCCCTCCAGCGACGCAGGGGGAGCGACGGGAGACGTCGAATAGGAAACGTCTGGACGAGGGCGTTTGCGATGTCCCACCAAGCTCGCCCGTGTAGCATCTACTGAAGGCCGGCGGCGCTTAAAAGTAAACACGGCAGAGCGACGAGCCGGAAGAACCGGCAGATCGCGTGCGAAACCTTCGTTAAGGCCGCGACGAAACGGCGGGCGTCGGGGGAGCGTTGTCCTTCTCATCCTCCGGTGACAACTCAAACGAGCTCCGCGCAGCCAGATATGAGGTCGAATTGGTTGACCTGGTGCCCGAGCAGGACGCGGGAAGGCAACCTGTAGACGTCTTAGAGCAGCTCGCGCTCTACGTTGTCTCGGACCATACGCTTCAGGAAGCGCTCCAGTTTGTTGCAGATCTGGCGCTCGCCGCGGTCTGGCGTGCAGATGGGGTCGGAATCTCGCTCAAGTGCGAAGGCGACGTGACTACGGCCGTTGCAACGAGCCAAGGCGCCGTCGTGATAGACGATCTTCAGTACGCGGTCAGTGCAGGGCCTTGCCTTGAAGCAATGAAGGGTGGCCAGATGTACGTTGTGGGATCGATGCTTACCGAGAGCCGGTGGCCCGATTTCACGAACAAGGCTCTGTATGCCGGCTGT
>JALZBR010000288.1 GCA_030863485.1 Actinomycetota bacterium | reverse complement strand
CCCCCGGACTGGCGGACCGGTTGTGGACGCTGTGGTGGGATCGGCCCCTGGACGACGACCCTGAGCTGGCCTGGGCCCTCACCGTCAAGGTGGCGCAGGAGAACGACACCGCCTGGGTCGGCGTCCGCCTCGCGCTGCGGCCTCTTGGCCACCAGATCGGCCGTGTCCGCTTCCGCGTTGTGCCTCCCCCCCTTGTCGGGGTCCTGGTGAGGGAGCTGGACGTGGTGGAAGACGGGTGGGCCATCACCTCCGAGCCGGCCTATGCCACCGACCGCGAAGGCGTGTCGCAGCTTGTGGACCTTCTGCTCGACCCGTCGCGCAGGCTTCCCGTCCTGGTCCTCAGCGCCGGCAAGGTCTATGACCCGGAGGGAGACTCTTACCGAGATCAACCCCTGGTCGACGCCGATGCCGTCGCCGGGGCCCTGGCCGGCCTGGCCCACGTGGTGGTGCTGGAGCCCACCTCCATCAGCTTCCTCCTGACCGACATGGTCGGCAGGGACCTGTCGGTGTTCGGGGGAGCGGTACGCCTCTACTGGCCGGGTCTCGACCACCGGTCGGATCCGAGGGACCATCCGCTGTGGCTGCCGGCCCGGCTGGCTGAGCCCCGCAACCAGCCCGTCGAGGACATGTTGCTGCGCCGCATCGGACCCGCCGCCACCTTCCGCTTGAGCACCGCCGCTTTCGAGGCTCGTCTCCGAGCCGCCGCCGAGGCCCACCGCCGCGCTGAGATAGCTGCGCTCTGGGAGCGCGCCAAGGACGCCAGCCTGGCGCCTGAGTGGCAGCAGGAGCTGGAGCGGGCCTGGGCCGAGAACGAGCGCCTCCGGAGGGAGAATGCCGAGCTCGTCACCCAACTCGAGGTCGCCCACGACAACCTCCGGGCCATGACTGTCCACGGCGCAAATGCCGACCAGGAACCCGGCGATGGTGGCGAAGACGACGTTGCCGTCGAGCCTCGGAGCGTCGGGGAGGCCGTTGAGTGGGCTGCCGCTCGTTGTCCGCACCTCGTCGTCCTGGACGAGGCCCGCGCGTCGGCCCGCCGGGCTGCTTACCGTCAACCAGGTCGAGCATGGCGGGCGCTCGTCGCAATGGAGGAAGTGGCCGCCGCATGGTCCGACGGCGGGCTCAGCAGCTCCTTCTACGAGGCCTTCGCCGAGGGCGGCTTCAACTTCGCGGCCAACGTCTCGCCCACAGCCCTCGGCAAGCATCGCCAGGACTACGAGCGGACCTACGAGGGCGAAAAGATCCTCCTCGGGCCTCACCTCCGCATGGGGGCCGGATCACCCGAGGCTTGCTGCCGCATCTACTTCTACTTGGACGAGGCCAAGCGCCACTTCGTCGTCGGTCACGTGGGCAACCACCTGAGCGACAGCACCAGCGGCTGACGTCGGGGTGCCGTCAGCGGCCTGCATGGGTGGACGGCGAGGATCGCCCCGCCGGCTCCTGCAGATCAGCGGCGTGAGACGGGGTATGAGCAGTCCGGAGCGCAAGGGGTCAATCGCCCTCGGCACTCTCCTTCTCCTCGAGCAGTCTGGAGACTTCCCGTACGAGCGGGCGCACCCGACGGTGGGCGGGTGCGGAAGAGGCCGGCTCTCGAGCCGGGTACCGACCCTGCATTGGCAGAGCTGCGAGAGGCGGATGCTGAGTACCACCGCGCCTGCATCGACATCCAAGAACCAGACATGGCCCTAGAGCAGGGACGACTCTAAGAGCTCGCAGCGGCAGCCGAACGCTATCGGCGATGTCGATCGCCTCAACGGCGTCATCCACAGGGGGACCGTGATGACGCCCACGGTCCGATCCCGCAGGCAGCCATTCGCCCCAAGTCCGCCTGACGGCGCTGCGCGTTCTGGTCCGCGTGTCAATGAAGTGCAGGTCCTCGACACCGACGCCGCCGACAGCTGCAGCCCGGCTCGCTCGGCCAGCAGGCGGCGCAGCTCAGCCCCCGTCCATACCCCCCTTTGGGCCGCCGCCATGCGCAGGCGCCATCTCACGTTTATGGTTGTCCCTCCACTTCTCCAAGGTCTCGGATAGCGCCCGCCGGCGCTGAACCGCTCTTCCGCCGGGCGCCCTTCGAGCTCGAGCAAGTGGCGGAGACGGTTGCGGATGCTGCCCCGGTGTATGGGCCCGCCGCCCTCGTCGCAGAACAACGCCGGGGAGTCGCCGAGGCGAGGGCGACGTCGTAGACAAACCAGCGAAGGATCAGATCGAGCTGGCCGAGCATCGGCAGCCACCGAGGCCGGGGGCCGGAGCCCTTGGCGCCCCTTGCCGAAGCGCACATGGCTCTTGCCGAACGGGCCTCGCTCGAAATGAGATCGGCCAGTTCCAGCGTGGCTGCCTCATCGGCTCGCACCCCGGCGTGATACAGGGTGCGGAACAGCGCGTAGTCGCGCCCCGCGGAGGCGAACTTGCGGGCGGTGGCGATCCGAGCACGCAGTAAGGCGAAGAACTCCTCCATGCGCTCGGGTGTGGGCGGCGCTTTGGAAGACGGCGAGTCCGAGTCGTTGCCCACATGGCGAGAGGCCTTGAACTCGTCGACCGGTCGACAAGCACCGCGCCGAAAGAGGCCTCGATCTCGGCTGCCTTGCGAGCGACGAGGAACCGGTGGAGGTCGTTGAAGGCCTGCACGCAGCTCCGCCGGTGGCTCGCCTCCCGGGCCTCGCGCTGGAGACCAAGGAACTCCTCGACATGGGCAAAGTTCGGTGGGAAGGCGGCCGAGTCGCCGCTCGTCCTGTGACAAACCCGCAAGCTGTGCTCGTCACTGAAGAAGATGCGAGGGGGCCCATGCACCTGAGCTGCGGTGTCACACCGTGACGCCGAAAGTTACGCAGTTAGGAGAACGATCCCAAATCGGGCGTCAGAGTCGCGGAGAGGGGGAACACGGAATAGGAAAGAGCTTGACGCATCGTCGACAGACCTAACCGTCGGCGGGCTTTCGCTGCCCCAGCCAGGGGCAGAAACATGCTCGAGCGGAGGCCGCCCTGCGCCGCCAGGGACACGTGGGCAACCACTTGAACGCCGTGCCAGAACGCGGCAGTGCCCAGCGCGACGCACAAGACTAGTACTTGTAAGAGAGTAAGGAGGCAAAGATATATGCCACTCGAACCAGGGGATTGGTCGATCAACGGAAACGGTTTCGAGGGAACTCTAAAGCTAGCTGGAGTCGATGCTCAAGGCCGTGTATCCGGCAGCGTCTTCGGCGATCCTATTACAGGGTTCTGGGACGAGGATGCACAGAAACTAACATTCGTGAGAGGGGTTAACCCGACCGATCCAGCTAAGGTGCAGTTGTACAGGGGCTATCAGTTCGGGAATGAGGATGAGAACCGTACTGACTTTATATGGACTCTGGCTGGGTCATTCGAAGCGCTCGGCGGTACGGGAGCCACCGCTAACAGAACTGTGTACGGTTGGTTCGCGCGCCTGCAACAGATCGGATAGCTATTCCGTTCATCTCCGCCCCAAGTTGAGGGGCTTCCCACGATGAAGCTGGGACAGGTGCACCAACGGTGACCTCGCCATAGACATCCGCCAGCGTGCCCAGGGGCCTCGCCATCCTCGTGATTCCTGCAAGAGAACGGAGGATGGGAGGCCCCCTGGCGGAAGTCGCAATGGTGGACCTACGACCGAGCCGCGAGCTTGATCGGGGAAATCGCACATCCTCATCGGCTTGGGCGCCGGCGGGCGGCCGCGGACGCGAGGGTGTGCTGCTTCATCGCCGGGCAGATCTGGTGAAGCCCTCTATCGGGGCGCTGGCCGACAACTCGGCCGCAAGATCATTGACTCGTTGCTCCGGCCGACCTGGTCCGTCGACGAGCTCGGCTTTGCCGGCTCTTCGCATTGGGATCGGGGGAGGTAGTAGGGGTTCACCACGTGGGGCAGGCGCCACGTCGTGCTGTTCGACGGCAAGGACGAGAGGAGACCCTGGGATGAACGAGGGTACCGGGCTGGCCGAGGCGCTTCTGGAATTCGACGCTTCCGGGTGCTCGAAATGAGCGAAACTCCGCCGAGGTCGTCATTGAGATCGAGGGCACCGCTGACTTCAGGTGCTGTTCAACTGACTTCATGGGTGTTCAACCTGCGACACCCGGGTTGAGGCGCACGAGCGCATGCCGGTGAGATCAAGGACCTGGCCTGCTTCGGTCGCCCAGCTCCCCTGGTGTGGCGAAAGCGGCCGCGCTGCACCGAGGCGTGGAGCTTCTCATAGCTGATAGGGGCAAGCATCCCAAGGCTCCTGTGTCTCCTCGTTCCGTTGTAGAACACCTCGACCCAGTCGAAGATCTCCGTCGACAGCGGTGCGGGTTCTCCACTTGCGCGTGTTGAGAACCCCGGTCTGCATCCGGGCCCGGAACGACTCGACCACATGTTGTCGAAGGCGTCACCCACCGAGCCGAGGGAGTGCGGCAGCCCAGCGGCGCACCCGCTGCCTGAAGGTCCAAGACGTGTATTGGGAGCCGTGGTCGGAATGGACCAGCGAGCCAGGGGCGGGACGGCGGGCTTTGATGGCCATGCCGAGGACGGAGTTGACCATGGCTGGTGTGGGTCGGCGATCCAGTGACCATCTCACCACCCGGTCTAGCTCGGCACGGACGCGCGGCCAGCCGTAGGTTCGACGGGAGCGGAGGTAGATTGCCGATGACGTCGGCCAGCCATGCCCGCGGGATGAACGGCTGCTGGGCGGCATGGAACGCCACCGGAAGAAGCCCGACGGCGGACTTGGAGGATTCGACACCCCCTCTTGATGCCGTGTCCCTTCACTGGCCAAGGTCTCCACCATCCCGAAAGCGAGTCCAAGAGAGAGGGGACAGATCAGAGAAAGCGGGTGGCACACGTGACGAGAGAGCAAAGCGTTCGCAGCCACCGCATGTGACGTCTATGGCTATCGTTGAGGTCCTCACGGCCTCGTCGGCACTCGGCTTTGCGCGCCCATGCCCGATCAGCCGGCCGGGCCGAAGCGCCAATCGGGCAGAGTTTCTCCACCTCTTCCATAGGAGCAGTAGGTGCCAGTTTTGATGGTGGCGCGGAAGTGGCGACCAAGGCCAGGGTTCGCCTGTGTGATCTTAGTGACGCTGGCTCGGATGGCCTTCGTGACGCTCACGCGCGCATGCTCCACGGGCGAGGCCGCCTGTCGGGCGCGACCACGCAGCCCTACAGCACTAGCCAGCTCATGGGCTAGGAAGTCCATCTCGTCTCTGGCGCGACTGACCCGCTCGGGATCTCCCCATGCCTCGGCCTCCTTGAGCTCGTCCCTAAGATCGTCCAGGCGGCGCTTGTAAGCGGCCTTGGCCTGGGCGTCCAGCACGTCGCCAGCATGGGAGGGACGACTCCCGGTCAGGCCCACTCGGGCGGCTCCGCTATGAGGGGAGCCGGAGCCATGGCCCTCCACGACCATCAACAGGTCCATCACGTGGTGCTCCTGGCGCGGACTACGCAGCAATACGTCCAGGTATTGCAAGCCTTTGGCGTCCTTGAACCGGGATACCACCCCGTCGTACTCGACGGTCCAGTACTCACCTTCCTTACGGAACTCAGGACGTGACGGCGATGGCGCGGGTAACACCTCGGGCAGCTCGGCCAGCCGTTTGCCCACTGCCTCGACCTTCTGCTGCAGGGGAGGCATCACTAGGCGGTCGGCGGTGGCCGCCGCGGAGGCCAGCAGGCGGCGAGCCTGTTCCCGGTCACCGGAGCGGCCTCGCTCAACCAGCATTGCTGCGTACGTCGCCTCGGCGTGGGCCAGAAAGGGCCAAGAGGTGATCCTGCGCTCGGCCTCGAGGGCGCGCTTGAAGCGCTCCTCGGCCTCATCCAGTCCCATGACGTCGGCCAGCTGGGCCAGGCGGAGTGCAACCGAGCCCCAGTAGCCGGCCCGAGGCCGTCCGCTGACGGCGAAGCGATCGGCGTAGGGCACCAGCGCCTGATAGAGGGGCGGGGCCAGGTCGGAGGCGTCAATCAAGTAGCAGATGTGCGCCGACCCGCTCACGGCGGGAAGCCAGTTCATGTCTCGCGGGATCTCCTCGAGGGCTTCCACGATGGTGGTGAGTTCGCCTCTTGCCTCCTCGTGCCGACCGGTCTCGGCCAGCACCAAGGCTAAAGAGGCGGTCCATCCCCAGTAGAGGCCGGGGCGGCTGTCTCTCACCAGCCGCAGCATGGGCTCGGTATCCGCCAGCTGCCCCTGGTGCCACTTCAAGATTCCCGTCTGCGTGAAGTGGGCGTTCATGGCGTTCGGCAGCTCGGGGTTAATCTGCAGCGCCTCGAGGCTTAGTCGCTCGGCATCTTCGAACTCGCCCCGGATGAGCGCTCTGGTTGCCTTGGTGACCGCTGCGGCCCATACATGAATGCTCTGGCGAGAGGCTCGGGCGACGTGCTCGAGCTGGTCAATGTGCTGGGAGAACTCATCCACCCGCCCTCTCTCCAGCAGGTAGTTCATCCGGGCGACGTAGCCGAGGGCCTGCATGCCCCAATCCTTGGTCCGCCGGCCGAGCTCCAGCAGCTCGTTGCCTGCAGCGAAGCACTCTTCGCCGGTATCGGGGCCAAGAAGAGCAGTGGTCGCCGCCCGGAGAGCAGCAGCCAGGGCCCGAGGCGAGGCCGACTGGCGGGCCATGGCCACCGCTTCTCCGGCCAGGAGGTGGCGACGCTCGGTGTCAGGGGAGAACGAAAATTCGAGGGCGAGGCGGGCCATGAGCATCGAGCGCAGCTCGTCGTAGCCGCCGGAGAGGTGGGCAAGCGCCTCCTCGATAAGGCCCACCAGCTCGGCGTCGACGACCCCGCCCTCGACAGGCTTTTCTCCCAGGCCTGCCGCGGCCCGCCCAAACAGCTCCCACGCCTGGGCCTCTCGGGCCAGCTCGGCCGCCTGCTTGAAGGTGGCAACGGCGTGGTCTATCCGGCCCGCTCTGAGGCGAGCCTCGCCCAGGGCGACGAGCACGTCCCCAGTGCTGCGGGAGTCGACCCCCGCCGGCCCGATTAGCTCCAGGGCCTGCTCGTAAAGGTCCACAGCCTCCTCGAAGGCCAGCAGTCGATCGGCTCGCCGCGCGGCACGCAGGGTGTAGTCGTAAGCGTTGGCTGCGTTGCTAATCCCGGCATTCACGAAGTGGTGGGCTATTTCCCTCAGGTACGCGTCGAGGTCACCGGAGTGAAGCCGCTCGAGTGCCTCCCCGACGCCTCGATGGAGCTGGCGACGGCGCTCCGGGTCCATGGCCTGATAGAGCCCATCGCGGAAGAGCCCGTGGGCGAAGCGGAAACGTCCGCCGCCGACAGACACCTCCTCTACGAGACCTTCCTCAACAGCCGTGTCGAGCAGCTGGCGGATGCGGTGTCGATCCTCTGAGACCACCTCGGCGAGGAGGTCCATCGAGAAGTCTCGTCCGAGCACCGACGCCACCTCTAACAGTTTGAGCAGCCGCTGGGGAACCCGGTCCAGTCGTCTCCGGACCGTCTGGGGCAGGCCCTCGTCGACCGCCAAGCTGACGCTCAGCTCAACCTCGTCGGCGTCGATTCTGCCCTCCCGGGCTAGGACCCGGGCGAGCTCATGGGCAAAGAGCGGGTTACCCCTGGTCAGAGAGGCCACCGCCTCGACTACCGCGGACGAGGGCGGCGCCCCGATGGTCCGCTCCATCAGGCGCGCAAGGGCCTCTCGGTCCAGTCCCCGCAGCTCTACGGTGCTGCCCTCCCGGGCGATGTCGCCCAGTTCCTTGCCCACCTGCGGGTTCCGCCTCGCTTCGGCTTCGCGGTACACGCCCACCAACACTGCTCGCGTGTCCCGTAGATGGCGGGCGACAAACTTGAGCAGCAAGAGGGTAGGGAGGTCGGCCGCGTGCAGGTCGTCCAACACCACTACGAGGGGCGTCCTGGCGCTCACCTGCTGGAAGGATTGAGTTACCGCGTCGAACAGCGCGAAGCGCGCCTGCTCAGCCTCTGCCTGGTTGGGGGACGCGTCCCCAGGGTGGAGCACACCTGTGCCTGCGAAGCGCTCAACCAACCCTCCCGCGGCACCCAGCGAGTGCACGATGTCTCGTACTTGAGGCACGGAGAGAGCGGAGCGAAGTGCCTGGATCCAGGGCCAGAACGCCGGAGCCCCGCCGCTCTCCCAGCATCGACCCCACAGGGCTAGGGCCCCGTCCTGTATCGACGAGGCGGCGAACGCCTCGGCCAGGGTGGTCTTGCCTATGCCTGGCTCGCCGCTGATCAGAAAGAGTCGTCCCCTGCCCGCGACGGCTTGGCGAAACCCGTCCGCAAGTTCAGCCAGCTCCGCGTTGCGGCCGAGGACAAGCGGTGAGGTCAGCACGTCTTGGCCTTGAGCTGGCGAGCGATGACCCCAGAAAGATTCTCAGCGGGTACGACGCCGAAGCCGCCTCGCTGGTCGGTCATTCGCGACCCGTCACCTCCTCGGTCTCTAGGCGCATAGCCAATCACACCGCTGTCACACCGTGACGCCGGAAGTTACGCCATTGGATTGAACGCGGCTTCTCGAATGGATGGAGTACGACACGTGCGACGACATGGCCGACGGTGGCTCGGCGCCGGCGCAGGCGCTCTGGCTCTCATGGCATCCTTAGCAACAGCCGGACCAAGCGGGGCGCAGGTGGACCTTGTCTGTCTACTAGGGCCGTGTCCGGAACCGCAGCCGGCGCCGACGGCCCGGCGCCTGGTGTTCACGCGGGACGCCGGCAGGGGATTGGATCTGTACGTGCTCGACACCCAGACCGACCAGCCGACTCCACTCTCAGTGAACACCCCGGCATCGGAGAGAGACGCGGCGATGTCGCCGGACGGGGCCTCGATGGCCTTTGTCAGCAACCGGGACGGCGACTATGACGTGTATGTCGTAGCCCTGAAGACATCCGGAGCGCCGGTACGGAAGCTCTTGGATACGGGGGTGGACGAGTTCGGCCCAACCTGGTCTCCTGATGGTAGCCGCATCGCCTACCAGACCAGCAACAAGTTGCGAGCCGGCATCGCCGAGATCCGCATCGTTCCCGCTTCCGGGGGCACTTCCACTCTGCTCACCGACCGTGACGGTTCGGAGGCCCGTCCTGCTTGGTCTCCTGACGGAACTCGCATCGCCGCCTCGGTCTCCACACCCACCGGTCCGGAGATCGCGGTCTTCACCGTGAATGGGAGTTCCCCCCCGGTGCAGGTCACGAAGACAATGTCTGAGGTTGTCGAGAATACGCCGGATTGGTCGCCTGACGGGAATTGGCTGCTCTTCAGCCGGCAGCGAACTACGTACAACAACAAGGGCCAAGCTCAGTATTCGGAGAACGAAGTGGCTGCCGTGCAGCCCCGCGACAGTGAGGGTGACGGCGTCGGCGACGAGTTCCACGTCGTCTACAGGCGAGAAGGGGACGAGCTTCTAACCCAGCCCGATTGGCACCCGGACGGTCGAGCGTTCGCGGTGAGCATCGGAACGGCCGCCGACCTCGTCAAGGTTAACGTGACGACCAGTCCTCTCCGGGTCACGGCCGGGCTGGCGGAGCATCTGACGAAGGGGATGCAGCTCGACTGGCAGCCCGAGTGGTGGAAGGACTGAGTGCATTGGATAGGAATGTGAAGTCTCGCGGAAGCGGACGCAGAGGGGCACGATATTGCAAGGGGCGGTTGGGGATGCGGGCAATCGCTCTGCCCATCATGGCATGGATAGGCATGGCTCAGCCGAACCCGGTGTCAGCAGATCTGCGCGCGGTTTCGTTCTCCGTCTCGGTGTCGGACGGGCACGCCCGGGAGGGTGATTCCATGCCGGTGCCAGCGGTGTTCACCGTGACGCTGTCCGCACCTCAGGCAACTCCGGTAACCATGATCTACGACACCGCAGTGCCCGCGACTGACCGAGCGTGCCCAGCAATCGTGCCTACTCCGTGCGCAGAGCCAGGCGAGGACTATGCCCTGGTGAGTGGACCAGTGGTCTTCCCCCCCGGGGAGACGGTAAGAAAGTTTGAGGTTCCGATCCTTCCCGACGAGCGATCAGAGACCACCGAATGGTTCCCCGTGGTGGTGATCGCCCCTGCTCTCAATTGGAGCACTGATGTGTCAGGTGGCATAGAGGACGACGACCCCGGTCTATTGATCGACCGGTTCGTGAGGGTGGTGGAAGGAAACTCGGGAACCAAGAACGCCTTGATAAACGTCAGCCTCTCCACCTACACAACGGCGCCAGTGACCGTAGACTACGCAACGGCGACTGACGTATCTTACCCTAAAGAGCATCAAGCGGCGGCCCGCGAGGACTATCAAGCCACGTCTGGACGTCTCACCTTCGCACCGGGCGAGACGCGCAAGACCATAGTTGTAAAGATCAACGGTGATCCCAAGCGTGAACGTGACGAGACATTCTTGGTGCGACTATCGCGGCCGACGAACGCGGTGATCTGGTACGACACGGCCTATGTGTCGATAGTCAACGACGACTGACCCAAGCAGCGAAGGAAGGGTTTAGTGTGAGCAAGCCGGTACGAGGCGGCGCGGGTGGCCGGTACCGCCCGAGCCAGGGTTCACAGGTCCACGCCCAGAGGGGTGGACCGATCGGAAGGGGGGTCAATTTTCGGGCGGCGATAGGGGGTCAGTATTCACCCGGCGAGTCCAGACTCTGTTGCTCGGAGAGCACATCGTCGTCAGCCGTCGGAATGAAGCTGGCGTTCTCGAGGTAGCCCAGCACGGCGAGGCGGTCGAGGGCCTAGCAGGACGGCTCCCTCCGCGAAAAGGCAGAGCCTGGCGCGATTGAAGGCCGTGGCGGCGACTATCTTCGTCTTTGGCTCCCACTCGGGGTGCGTTCGGTAGAACTGCTCCGTCAGAGAGAACGCCGTTGGCACATCTCCCAGAGCCCCCTACCCGTGGAGGCAGGAAGCGAGGCTTCGGCCAAGCCGGCTCCCGGAAAGCGTCTTGAGTACTCGATGCCGTTGGCTCGGCCGTCGACGTCCCAACGATCCGCTGACCTTCGGCGCCGTTGTCCGGTCCGGCGTTCGACGCAGTGACGTTGTCGTCGTCTTGGTGATCCGGCAGGAGAAGCTGGTGGGATCAAGCGGCTCCCGGTAGTTGCGTGCCATGGACCTCCTCGCTGCTCCCCGCTGCTACAAATTCCATCGCTTGCGGAAACAGAGCGGAAAGTAGGGTGCCTGGCGCACGCGTGCGGACGGACGGTCCCTTCACCGGCCCCGGGACTCGCGCCGACTGTAGGTTGCCTCGGACTGGCAGACATGGGTGTTACCAGCACCTTGTCTACCAACTCCCCTCGGAGCCGGGGTGGTGGCGGGGACGTAGACTGGTGGCAAGGAGAGGTGCGAGAGCGGCCGAATCGGACTCACTGCTAATGAGTTGACCCTTCACGGGGTCCGAGGGTTCAAATCCCTCCCTCTCCGCCACCCCCGATCGATCTGCATCTCAGGCCCGACTAGCGGGTCGCCCTCTCACCGACGCCTCCTGCTCCCCGGGCGGCTCCATGTCGCCTGCTCGGTTCCGTCGCAGCACGGCGATGGTGATCCCGAGGGCGGTCACGGCTGCAACCAGAATCGCGATCTCCAACATGAAGTCCCCGAAGCGGGCGTCACCGAGGGACTTGGGGCCGCGGCGCTGATCACGATCAATCGCCGGATGCCAGCCACGATCCCGACTACAAGGAACGGCTTGGCGCCGTGCTCGACTTAGCGCAGCACTAGGCTCAGCCTGGGGTGAGGCGTTCCTCATCCGCTGGCTGAGGGCGCAGTCGAACCCGTGTCGCCTCTCGGGCCGCAGTCATCCGACTCATTGGACTCGTCCAAACGGGTGCTTCTGCTCAGAAAGGGCCAGCACCCTGCCCTATTCCGGTCTAGTCGCTGGCCATGACAGCTGGACCGCTGAGGGCCGATGTGCGTTCTCTCCCCGTCGCCTCCCTGCACGGCTAAACGGCGACAAAGGGAACAATTTCCTCCGGCCCTTCCAGGTCGCTTGGGCTTCGGGTGTAGAGGGCCAGGGCGTCTCCAGCCGCGGTGGCGGCGATCATCAGGTCGGCGAAGCGGCTTCGCGTAGCCCGGCCCGCGCTACGGGTGGCGGCGTAAACCCGTCCGTAAGCTCGGGCCGCGTCTGCGTCGAACGGTAGGGCGTCCCAAGGGCGGCAGCTGGAGGCGGTCCTGGCGGCGCACCCGCTCCTCGTCGTCGTCGGAGGCGTGGGGCCCGGCA
>JALZBR010000235.1 GCA_030863485.1 Actinomycetota bacterium | reverse complement strand
GAACTGATCAGACGTGCGAACGATGCGGGCGGGGAAGACAACATCACGGTCGTGGTCATCGACATCGTCGAGGGAGATGCCGGCACTGCTCGCACGGCCCCCCCGGCGAGGGCCCGGAGCGCGCCGGTAGGTGGCTCCACTGCGGAGAGCCCGGCAGTGGGCCGCGACGCGCAAGCAAGCACTGACTCCTCCGCGTCCACCGAAGATCCTCCGCGCGGACCTGGGTGGCTCAAGCCGGTCGCGGTCCTGCTCGTAGTAATAGGTCTCCTCGCCGTCGGAGCGTTCTTCCTGCTCGACTACCTCCGCACAAGCTCGTGGTACGTAGGCCTGAACGAGGACGACGCCGTGACGATCTTCCAGGGTCGACAAGAAGACCTGTTCGGAATCGACCTCGACGAAGAGGTGGAAGTCTCCCCGCTGAGCCTCTCGGACCTCCCGGAGAACCTCAGAGACAACGTGGAGGAGGGTCGAACGGCCGACAGCCGCGAGGAGGCCGAGAGGATCATCGGAGATCTCGAGGATCGCGCGCAGGAGCTCGAGGAGATCAGGGCACAGGACAGAGCCAACGACAAGGCCGACGACGGGGGCACTGAGGACCCGCAGGGCAACGGCAAAGGCGACGGAAAGCAGAACTGATGGCGCAAGCCGCCCCCCGCCGTAACTCCGAGCTGTCTCTGCTCATCCTCGCGCTCCTCGCGGGGGGTGGGGGCCTGGCGCTCGTGGCACTCGGACGCAACGCGAACAAGCCAGATGCAGCGATCCCTTACGTCGCTGCTCTGATCGCTTGCTACATCGTCGCCCACATCGTGATGCGCAGGTTCGCGAGGGAAGGCGACCCACTCATCCTGCCGATCACCGCTTTGCTGAACGCGATCGGGCTCGCCGTCGTCTACCGCTTGACGACCGCAGAAGAGCAATTCGGACCGGCGCAAATCGTGTGGATGGTCATCGGTACCTTGTGTTTCATCGGAGTCTTGCTGCTCGTGCGCGACTACAGGGTCCTGTCGCGCTACAAGTACATCCTCGGCTTCGTCGGTGTCGGATTGCTTCTACTCCCACTCGCTCCGGGCATTGGGGCGACGATCAACGGTGCCCGTCTCTGGCTGCGGATCGGGGGCTACTCGTTCCAACCGGGCGAACTCGCAAAGATCTGCCTTGTGATCTTCTTCGCCGCCTATCTGGCAGAGCGCAAAGAGCTGCTCGCCATCGCGTCCCGACGGTTCATGGGGAAGCACTTGCCCGACATCAAACACTTCGGCCCCTTGCTCGTGATGTGGGGGTTGTCTCTCGCGGTGATGTTCTTCGAGCGAGACCTCGGTTCGAGCCTGCTGTTCTTCTCGATCTTTTTGGTGATGATCTACATAGCCACCGCTCGCATCGTGTATGTGGCGTTCGGCTTCACGCTGTTCGGGGTCGGCGCGTACTTCGGTTACCAGCTCTTCAGTCACGTCCAGCTCCGGGTTCAGGTCTGGCTCGACGTCTTCGACCCGCAGCGCATCAACGACGAGGGCTTCCAGCTCGCCCAGTCTTTGTTCGCCTTAGCGACCGGCGGACTGTTCGGAACGGGTTTCGGACAAGGCCGCCCCGATCTGATCCCCGAGGCACAAACCGACTTCGTGTTCTCCGCCCTCGGCGAGGAGCTGGGCCTCCTCGGCACGTCGGCCGTCCTGCTCTGCTTCCTACTGGTCGCGGCGCGGGGGCTGCGCATCGCCATCAACGCACGAGATGACTTCGGTCAACTATTGGCCGCCGGGCTCACCGCCATCTTCGCGATCCAAACGATCATCATCCTCGGCGGAGTGACGCGACTCCTGCCGCTCACCGGGATCACGCTTCCGTTTATGTCATACGGGGGCTCGAGCCTGCTATCGAACTTCATCCTCATGGCGCTCTTGTTGCGCATCTCGCATGCTTCCGCGGCCGAGAAGCCCGCCGAGCACACCGCCGAGATCCTTATCGGGGGCCGGAGGTGAACCTCTAGGTGGAGAAGCAGATCCGCCGGGTGGGCGCCGTACTCACGATCGCGTTCCTCGCCGTGTTCGGGATGCTCAACTGGGTCCAGTTCTTCGACGCCAAGAGCATCGCCGGCAACCCCGCGAACCGGCGCGCCACCATCGCCGAATACTCGATCAAACGAGGCGACATCACGACCCTCGACGGCATCACCATCGCCCGCAGCCGCGAGACCGACGGCACCCTCAAGTACGCAAGGGAGTACCCGGAGGGCGATCTCTATGGCCACATCACCGGGTTCTATTCCTTTATCTATGGAACCGCCGGGATCGAGGCCGCCTACAACGACGAGTTGCTGGGCGACACCGGGGTCGTTTCGGTCCAGGACATCGGAGACAAGCTCTTCGGCTCCGGCGAGCAGGGGGACGACGTGAAGCTCACGATCCACTCCGAGCTCCAGCAGCTCGCGCGCGAGCAACTCGGCGCTCAGGAGGGCGCTGTGGTGGCGCTCGATCCGCAGTCGGGCGAGGTGCGCGCGATGTGGAGCAACCCGAGCTACGACCCCAACCCTCTGGCTTCTTTCGATCCCGGCGAAGCAAAGAAGTATCGCAACACGCTCGATCCCAACAGCCCGACCAGTCCGCTGGTGCGAAAGGCGACCTCTCGCTCCTTCCCGCCGGGATCGACCTTCAAGGTAGTGACGACCGCGGCGGCGCTCGAGTCCGGGCGCTACACGCCCCAGTCGACGTTCCGCGATCCCGTCGAGCTCGATCTGCCGTTGACGGACGACACATTGACGAACTTCAGCAAGTCCGCATGCTTCGACGGGGTCCAGATCGACCTCTTCCGCGCGCTCGTCATCTCGTGCGACACCACCTACGCCATCCTGGGTCTCGAGATCCCCGACGAGCTGCGCAGCACCGCCGAGGAGTTCGGATTCAACGAACCCATTCCCTTCGACCTCAGCACCGACGTCAGCACGTTTCCCGAGATCCCCGACGACGAGGAACCCCAACGGGCCTTTGCGGGCATCGGCCAGGGCAACGTCGCCGCCACGCCCCTTCAGATGGCGCTGGTTGCGGCGGCCGTGGGCAACGGCGGGGACGTGCCACGCCCCCGGCTGGTGCGCGAGATAACCGACCCCTCCGGAGGCATCGTGGAAAAGACATCTCCGGAGACGATCGGCGAAGCCATGTCGTCCGAGACCGCGGAAGAAGTGAAGAAGATGATGGTCCAGGTCGTCGAGGACCCCTCGGGGACCGGAACCGCCGCACAGATCGAAGGGGTCGACGTCGCGGGTAAGACGGGGACCGCTCAGAACGTGGAGGGCGAGGCTCCCCACGCTTGGTTCATCGCGTTCGCTCCCGCCGAGAACCCACAGATCGCCGTCTCGGTGCTCGTCGAAAAAGGGGGCACGCTGGGTTCGGAGGCGACCGGAGGACAGATCGCGGCCCCCATTGCGAAGGCGATCATCGAAAGGGACCGCGAACTGCGCGGATGGTAGCCCCGCCCGAGCTCATAGCCGATCGCTACCGGCTGCAGCGAGAGATCTCGTCCGGGGGCGTTTCGTTGTTCACCGCGCTCGATGAGGAGTCCGGCCGCGAGATCATGGTGGTGACCACTCTTCAACGCGCGAGCAATCGAATGGCCCGAGACGCTCGGGCGGCGTCGGCGCTCACGCACCCCGCGATCGGGCGCGTCATAGATCACGGGCTCCAAGACGGCATGCCCTTTGTAGTCATGGAGCAGGTCGAAGGCTCTCCTCTCCACGATCTCCTGGCAGTAGACCATCTCGATCCCCGCCGGGCGATTCGCATCTGCGTCCAGGTGCTCCAGGCCCTCGAGCACGCCCACGAGGCGGGACTGGTCCATGGTGCCCTCGACGCTCACGTGGTGCTCGTCTCCGAACGAGATCGGGTGCGGGTAGCCGGGCTCGGCCTCGGGCTGGCGGGGCAGCCGGCGGCGGATATCCGCGCCGCGGGCCTCCTGCTACGCGAGATGCTTCCACCCCAGTCACATGTCGCGCTCGAACACGTCGTGGAGGACGCGAGCCAGGACCCTCCCCGATACAGAAGTGCCGCCGCAATGCGACGGGAGCTCGAAGGCATCCGTTCCGAAATGGCTCCGGCGGAAATACCTGATCTCGACGACGAGGAGGGCGAGCCCCTCGAACGCGAGGGGACCGTGTGGCCGATCCCACCGGGACGGAACTACGACCCCACGACGCTGGGACGAAGGGTGATTGCCGCAATGATCGCCCTGGCCCTGCTCGCGATCGGCGCTTTTTTGTGGCGCGCCATAACTCGTGCCAACGAGATCAAAGAACAACGCCAGGAATCGCCCCTGACTCCGACGCCGGAGACCTCGATCTCGCAATTGGGAAACCCACCGGTTGCAACCGGCGTCACAGCCACGGAAACAATTGGCTGGCGGGGTACGCTGGACCGGCCCAGCCGGATGCCGGCCGACGACGATCACTCCATTTTGTCACCGGCCTGGGACGCGACGGCTCGCCGTGCTCCAATGACGGATCCCATGAGGAGCGCAACACCTTGGAGAGGATGAGTTGAGCACGACCAACCGAACCTTCGGAGGTCGCTACGTCGTCCTCGGACGAGCCGGTAGCGGTGGTATGGCGGAGGTCTATCGCGCTCGGGACGAGCTGTTGGGGCGGGAAGTTGCGGTCAAGGTGCTCAACGACCGGCTCTCGGGCGACAGGACCTTCGTCGAGCGTTTCCGAAGAGAGGCCCAGTCGGCCGCGAACCTCAACCACCCGAATGTCGTCTCCCTGTACGACTTCGGCGCGGACGGCAACACCTATTACATCGTCATGGAGTACATCGACGGCAAGGCCCTCGGAGACATCATCAAACAAGACGGGCCTTTGATGCCCGAGCGTGCCGCGGAGATCGGCATAGACGTCGCCCGTGCTCTCGAACGGGCTCATGGAGCCGGTCTCGTGCACCGTGACATCAAGCCGAGCAACATCATGATGAACTCGTCGGGCCAGACCAAGGTGACGGACTTCGGCATCGCCCGAGCACTCAGTGGCCAAGGCGACCAGACGATGACGCAGACGGGCATGGTCATCGGAACTGCCGCCTACCTCTCGCCCGAGCAGGCCCAGGGCAACCCGGTGGACCAACGGTCCGACGTGTACTCGCTCGGGTGCGTCCTCTACGAGATGTTGGGAGGAAGGCCCCCTTTCAGCGGCGACACACCCCTCTCGGTCGCCTACAAGCACGTGCGAGAGAACCCGCAGCCCCCGTCCACGATGAACCCCGACGTGCCTGCGGCCCTCGACGCCGTCGTCATGAAGGCGCTCGCAAAGAACCCCGACAACCGCTACGGGAGCGCGGCCGAGCTCCGCGAGGACCTCGAGCGATATCTGGCCGGACAGCGGGTGCACGCGACGCCCTTGCTCGCCGCCGAGCCCACCCGGACCCAGGTCATGGACCGGACCGAGACCCAGCCCTACGAGCCCCCACCCAAGAACCGGCGCTGGGTCTGGGTGCTCCTTGCACTGTTGCTCCTGGCGCTCGCCGCTCTCGCCTATTTCCTCACGCGCGGGGGAGGCGAGGTGGAGGTCCCCGACTTCGTGGGGCAGACACAGGAGGAGGCCGAGGGTAACGTTCGAGATCTTGGTCTCGTGCCGGTCGTCGAAAAGAAGCCGAGCGACGAACCAAAGGGCGACGTCTTCGACCAGGAACCCGAGGCCGGGGACACGGTCGAGGAAGGCGGCGAGGTCACCCTCATCGTCTCCTCGGGGCCGAAGAAGCTCCCCGTCCCCGATCTCACGGGCCTCACCAAGAAGGAGGCAAAAGACACCCTCGAGGAGATCGATCTCGAGCTCGGGGCCACCGAAGAGGAGTTCAGCGACGAGTTCGAGGAGGGCCAGATCATCGAGCAGGACCCGCTCGCCGAGACGAAGGTCCTGCCGGGCACGTCTGTCGACGTCGTGATCTCGGCCGGCGAGGCTCCCACTCTGGTGCCGAGCGTCGTGGGCCTGACGGAGGACGACGCCACGGCACAGCTCCAAGCCGCCGGCCTCGGAGTGGTTGTCGAGACGGGACCCAGCGAGGAAGTGGACGAAGGTGTCGTCTTCGACCAGGAGCCGGACGGCGAAACCGAGGTCACTCCCGGTTCGAGCGTGACGATATTCGTGTCGACCGGTCCGGAGGATGTGGTTATCCCCGACGTCACCGGCGAGAACGTCACCGAGGCGCGCGCCACGCTCGAGGAGCTGGGGCTAGCGGTCACCGAAGTCGAGCAGATCTGCGATGACGTGACCATCCCGCCCAACCACGTATGCAACACGGACCCGCCGGCCAATTCCGAGGTCGAGGCGGGTAGCACGGTCACGGTCTTCTACCAGGCCCCCGGCGGGGATGATCCGCCGGAAGAGGAAGAAGAAGGCGATTAAGGCTTTTTGTCCTAACTAACCTCTCTGCGAGGTTAGTGTCGTGCGGATGCGACGGATGGCGGTCTCTCTTCTGGTTCTGGTCGGAGCCCTCGCGCTCACGGCCGTTCCACAACCTACGGTCTCGGATGCTTCGTCCCGCCGCGTCACCTTTGCCAAGCCCGTCGACGTGTCGGCCAACGAGAACCAATCTGCTGCCGAACCGTCGATCCGCGCGGCCCGCGACGGACGGCTTTACATCGTGGCGCCGCAGGGACTCACGAGCGGCGTCTTCCGGCCGAACGACAACGGCGGCAACGACGTGATCTGGCGCTCGGCCGACGACGGCAAGACGTGGAAGTTCCTCGGGTCCTATGACGACAACGCCGGTGGTGGCGACGCGGACATAGCACCCGATCGTTCGGGCGACCTGTGGGGCTCCGGTCTCACCTTGGCCAACACCACCGCAACCTATTCGCGCGACAAGGGCGAGACCTGGGCAGTCAACCCGGTCGGAACCCTTGACACCGTCGTCGACCGACAGTGGATCGATACCTACCGCAACTCGGGCAAGGCCTTTATGACCACCGGAAAGATCGGTGAGCAAAGGATCATCTTGAGCAGACTCGAGATCGTGGGGGGCCTTCCCGTCGTTACCGAGACCCAGACGATTTCGAACCCGGCTGAAGAGGAGTACCAGTGGCCGGGCGAGATCGCGGTCGACAACAGGCGCAGCTTCGTTTACGTCGGGTGGAACAACAGCAGGGACAGCCTGGAAGACGAGAACTTCAACCGGGACGACATCGTCGTGGCTCGCACCAACCCCGATCTCTCAGAGAGAAAGCACGTTGTTGTTACGAAGACCCGGGGCGACAGCTTCGACTCGTTCGTGGCGGTGGACAACGACAACAAGGGCAACGTCTACGCGGTTTGGACCGAGCGCCGCCCGAAGGGGAAGAACGGTCGCCGGGGCTGGACCAACAGCTACATCTCGGTGAGCCAGGACCATGGCAAGACGTGGTCGCGCCCAAAGAGAATCAATGACCGGCGAACTCGCACGACGACGTTTCCCTGGGTCGTCGCCGGTGGGAACGGCAAGGTCGCGGTCGCCTTCTACGGGACCCGGCGACGGGGCCCCAGCCCGGAGGACGTCACCCGGAAGAACCGGAGGGGGCCGAACTGGAAGGTATGGGTGTCCTACTCCTACAACGCCACGTCGGATAACCCTCGCTATCGCAAGCGCCCGGCTACGCCCAAGCCGATCCACTCAGGCAACATCTGCACGTCCGGCACTGGTTGTTCCAGCGGCACGCGTGACTTGCTCGACTTCTTCCAGATCGATCTCGACATCTGCGGTGAGATGGTCATCGCCTATACCGACAACTCGCGCGACGAGGTGACCGTGGGCGGCGAACGCACCAGGAACAGTCCCGAGGTCGTCTCCTTCGTGCGTCAGAACGGTGGACGCAAGTTCTATCGAAAGCCGCTCAACCCCAAAGTCTGCTGAGACGCCTCTCCTTAGTTCTCCTCCTGTTGCTTATCGGCTGCGAGAGCGACACCACCACCCCCGGTGCGTCCAACCGTCCCGAGCAGGTCGCGTCCTACGTAGCGATCTACTTCGAGAACGAGAAGCGCCTCGTCCCCGAGTACCACCCCTTGCCGGAGGGCGAGCCGGAACGGGCCCTGTGGGATCTCCTGGTGGCCGGACCCGACGACCCGGCCCTGGACAGCGCCCTATCGGCCGCCATGGAGCTCGAGCAGGCCGCGGAACCCGATGAGGGCCGTCTGCTCCTGGAACCGTCGGACGCGTTCTGGGAGGCAAGTGCCCCGGTGAGACGACGCGCCGCTGCACAGATCGTGTTCACGATGGGGAACCTCGAGGAGGGCCGGGAGGTGACGCTCATCGACGATCTCCGCCCCGGAAGGATCGAAGACGCCGATGGGAACCCTGTCGCCCAACCGCTCACGCGGGAGACGTTCGGTCCCCCCCTCATCCAGGTCAGCCAGCCGGTCGCGGGAGCCGCGGTGGCCCGAACGATCCCGATCGACCTGAGTCTGTCTCCCAGGCGACCGGTCGCCGTATCTCTCGAAACCGAGGAGGGGACGGTCGCCACGACCGTTATCCGTGACGGAACCGGCGAGCTCGCCGTCAACCAGGCCCCGCCCGGCACGGCAACCGTCGCGATGGAGCTCGAACCGGGGCTTACGGTCGAGGTGCCGGTGCGGCTTTCTCCGCCGAGGAAAGGAAGTTAGCCAGGAGCTGCTTGCCCTCGCCGCACAGGATCGACTCGGGGTGGAACTGCACACCCTGTATCGGTCGTTCCTTGTGGCGGACACCCATGACGGTCCCATCCTCGCTCCAGGCCGTTGCAACCAGATCGTCGGGAAGAGACGCTTCGTCTATGGCGAGTGAGTGATAACGAGTCGCGGCGAACGGCGACGGGAGCCCGACGAAGACCCCGGTGCCGTCGTGCGTTATCTGTGCCACCTTTCCGTGCCGAGGACCTACTGTCGCGCGACCAACTTCGGCCCCGAAGCTCGTCCCGATGCACTGATGACCGAGGCAGACGCCGAGCACCGGCATCTTGTCCCCAAAAAAAGAGACGGCGGCGTTCGACACACCCGCGTCCTTTGGCTCCCCCGGTCCCGGGGACACCACGATCGCGTCGGGGTGGAGCGCAGCGAGGTCTTCGATCTCGGCATCGTTGCGAACGACGACCACGTCTGCCCCCAGTGATCCAAACAGCTGGGCGATGTTGTAGACGAACGAGTCGTAGTTGTCGATGAGCAGAAGTCGCACGTCGGCCTCGTCTGTGGACTAGAAGTTCGCCGGCAGCAGCGTCTCGGCCAGCTGGACGAGGATGAAGGCCGTGACGAGTGACACCAGAGCCCACAGCGCGAGCTCGCCCAGGCGCGACTTCCAGGAACGCTTCACGCGGCCTCCTTCATCTCGGCAAAGACGATGAGTCGCTCGGCGGCCGAGAACTTCGGGTTGCAGGTCGTCAGAACAATTTCGCCCTTGCTTCCCCCGGGGGTCGGGTTGGCGATGTCCCGGGCGTTGGGCGAAACGACCTCGATCCCGGTCACCTCATACGTGAATTCGCCCCATTGGGTGCCCGTAAGGATCTCGTCGCCCTTCTTCAACTTATCGAGATCCCAGAAGGGCGCCCCGTGCGTCGTGCGGTGACCGGAGACGATCACACGGCCCTTCTCGCCGGGCCAGACCTCCTCGGCATCCGTGCAGAGAGGTTTCGCGAAGCCTGGGCTGCAATCCGGGTAATGGCCGGGGCCCAGTTTGAGCTCCTCTTCGCCCACTCCCTGGACGACGACGTCGCTGAGCTTGATCTCGGGGATGGACAAGGAGAAAACCGGATCGCCGGCCCCCGGCTCGAAGTCATCCCCCGGCCCAAAGAACTTCGGGGCCTCGCTTTTCTTCGAACCGTGCACCTCCGGTTTGATATCGGGTAGCTGAGCGAGCTCTTCCTCGAGACGGTCCTGCTGCTGAGCCGTATAGATGCCGGTCCCCCAGAGGACCCACGCCACGAAGAGCAGAACTCCGACCCCGACCGAGATCAGGAACTTGCCGAGTATCCGTAACCAGGTCATGCATCCAGGATAAGTCCGATGTCGGGGATGTCTCGGCTACTATCTCGGCGCGATGCCCAAGAGCAAATCCAAGCGCACCAAGCGCCAACCGCCGCCAAAACCCAAACCGAAGAAGAGCCCGCCCTGGGTGGGGGCAACCTTCTTCACCCTGTTGCTGGCCGGTGCGACGGTGATCATCACCAACTACATGGCGGTCTTCGAGGGCGGCACGGTGAACTCGAGGCTCTGGTATGGCCTCGGCCTCATCTCCCTTTCGTTCGTGGTCGCCACCCGCTGGCACTAGGCTTCCATCAGGGCGGGGACCTGCCGTCGAGACCCGGTCACCTCGGGCCTCCGCCGGAGGCTCGGCCCGCCCGGAGGAGGTTAAATCACAAGGATGTGGTTTATCCACGCCTGTGGATCGCGCCGTGGAAAAAGGGCTTGCCGATGACGCCCTGGCTTGGCGCGGGGGCCGTGGTCGCCGTGGGGATCCTGGGCTATCTCTACGGATATGTCCGGGCGGGGCTGGCCGTCGGGATGTTCCTCGGCATCCTGCTCGTAGGGACCCGCTTCGTGCGGCAGATGGTGGTCGCCCCGCCCGAACCCGAGATAGCCGACGTGAGCTCCTACGGGCTCAAGTACGTCTGTGAGAACTGCGGCCTCGAGCTGAAGGTCGAGAAGGCCGCCAAAGACCGGCCCCCCTCCCACTGCATGGAGCCGATGAAGCTCCTGCGGGAAGGAGGAGGACCGCCTCTCAGACCCGTCTGATCAGCTCAGCCGCTCGATGATCGTTGCGTTGGCGAGCCCGCCGCCCTCACACATCGTCTGGAGACCGTAGCGGCCGCCCTCCTGCTCGAGCGTGTTCAAAAGCGTCGTCATGAGGCGCGCTCCCGAAGCCCCCAGCGGGTGACCGAGAGCAATGGCGCCGCCACGAGGATTGACCCGCTCGTCGAACCAGGCGTCGTCGATCCCAAGCTCCTTCTTCCACGCGAGGACCACGCTGGCGAATGCCTCGTTGATCTCAACGAAATCGATGTCCTCGAGCGTCAGGCCCGATTTCTCGAGCGCCTTTCGGGTGGCGGGGATGGGGCCGGTCAGCATCGACACGGGGTCCGTTCCGGCCAGCGCGAACGAGACGAAGCGAGCACGAGGGGTGAGACCTAGTTCCTCTGCCTTCTCCGGGGTGGTCACCAGGACCGCCGAGGCACCGTCGGAGATCTGCGACGAGTTCGCTGCGGTCACGATTCCATCCGACTTGAATGCCGGAGGGAGCGTCCCCATCTTCTCGAGGTTCGGTGTGCGGATCCCCTCGTCGTTCTCGAACAGCTCCGTGCCGTTCTCGGTCTCGACCTTTATCGGCAGTATCTCGTCCTTGAACTTGCCCTCTGCCGTTGCCGCGCCGGCCCGCTCGTGGGAGCGAGCGCCGAAACGGTCGACGTCCTCGCGAGTCAGCTCCCAGCGTTCCGCAATGATCTCCGCCGAGATCCCCTGGGGGACGAGGCCGTTCTCGTAACGAGCCATGAGGCGCTCGGTGAAAGGGAACCCCTGGGACTGGGCGCTGGTACCCATCGGAACCCGCGTCATGTTCTCCACACCGCAGCCGATCGCGATGTCGTATGCGCCGGAGATCACGCCTTGCGCGGCGAAATGAATCGCCTGCTGTGACGAACCGCACTGCCGGTCGATGGTCGTCGCCGGGACCTCTTCGGGCAGTCCCGCAGACAACCAGGCATTACGACCGATATTGAGCGACTGCTCGCCGATCTGAGATACGCATCCGCAGATCACGTCGTCGACCTTGGCCGCATCGATCTTGGAACGACCCACAGTCTCGTTCAAGACCTCGGCAAGGAGGTCGACCGGGTGCCAGTCCTTGAGCTTCCCGCCCCGTTTTGCCGTTGGGGTCCGGACGGCTTCGACGATGACTGCTTCACGATTCATCGGATCACCTCTCCTGTTTGCAGTGCGCTCGCTCTTGACTGATCGGTCAAGTATGCCACCGACCGGTCCCGATCAGGCAAGATCAGGCCTCGGCGGGGCGTTCACCGACCTCGTCATCGTGACGGTCGTACCGGCGTCCGAGCTGTCCACCGCCACGTCGTCCATGAGGGTCTTCATCAGGAACAAGCCGCGGCCCCCGGATGCGAAGCGGTCCGGTAGGTCGCGTTTTTCGATGTTTTTCGGATCGAACCCCGGCCCATCATCTGCGATGGTCACGGCCACCTGGAAGCCGCGGCAGGCGCAGCGCATGCGCAGCTCGCTGCGACCTCCTTGGCGACGTCCGTGACGACAGGCGTTGGCGGCCGCCTCGTTGACCGCGAGGAGCACCTCCTGTGAGATCTCTACCGGGCAGCGGACGTCTGTGAGAAAAGTCGACACGAAGGTCCGCACCTCCGAAATGCGGGCGGGCTCGTTCGGCAGAACCAACTCGCGCGCAGGCTCCGAGATCGCGGCATCGGGCGTCACCTGACAGGCGATGAGGGCGAGATCGTCGCGCAGCTCATCGTCGGCCGACCAGTTCTCGACCGAACGACGAATGGCCTGGACCAGCTCGCCCGGCGTGCCGCCCCCGTAATCGCTCACCAGATCCGAGAACTTCCCCTGGCCGAACGGACGGCCGTTCCGGGGGGCTTCGGTGACCCCGTCGGTATAGAGCACGAGCATGTCGCCCGGATGCAACTCCACCTTGCCGCTCTTGTACACGACGTCTCGCTCCACGCCGAGCGTCATGCCCCCCTCGTGAAGCCATTCGACCTCACGCGTCCTTGCCCGGTAGATCACGGGCGGCACGTGACCGGCCGTGACGTATTCGAAGCGCGCTCGTTCAGGATCGAGCGCACCGAACAAGAGGCGCACGAACCTCTCCGCGCTCATGTGGTCACTGATGTAAGCGTTGAGTCGATCCATCAACTGGGCCGGGTCGCTTCCTTCGGAGACGAACGATCTAAGCGTGTAGCGGGTAAGAGCCGCATCGTTTGCCGCGGCGGGACCTACGCCGCATACATCACCGAGAACGATCGCCTCACGTCCGTCGGGCAACGGGATGAAGTCATAGAAGTCACCGCAGACGGCGCGGCGGCCGGCGGCCGGGATGTAGTGCGCGACCATCCCGATGCGCGGGAGGGTCGGGATCGTATCGGGCAACAGACTTCGCTGATAGCTCTCCGCGGTCTCGCGCGCCTGCTGATAGAGGGACTCGACCTCCGCTGCACGTCGCATGCCTTCGGTGACGTCCGTGTAGACATCGATGCGCCCGACGAGAGCGCCGGAGTCGTCGAATGTGGGGGCCGAGTAGAGACGAAGCTGCCTGCGCTCGGGGATGATCTGCTCGACCCAGACGCGCAGCTCCTTCTGGGGATCGTCGCGCAGCTTCTGAAAGGTCTCCATGAACCCCTCGGGATCCTCCATGGATCTCGCGATCGTTCGCAAGAGGGCCACCGTCGGCGAACCGAGATACTCGTCCGGCCGGATGCCGAACAGCTCTCCCGCCCGGTGGTTGACGACTCGGGCGACGCCCTGGCGGTCCCGGAAAACGATTGCTTCGTCAACGGCATCGAGAACCGCGAGAAGGCGATGGCGCACGGCGGTCGCCAGACGATGCTCCTCACGCTCCCCTCGGAGGTGAGTTCGCATCTCCGCGGCGAGCACTCCGGAGACCGCCCCCGACAACAAGAAGATCCCTGCGTTCACCGCGACGGCCGGCCCACTGGGGGCATCCCCGGTCACCGCGGTTGTGACGATGTAGGCGACCAGTCCCAAGGCTGCTGCCGCAACACCCTCGCGGATACCCGTCAGCAACCCCATGATCGCGATCACCGGCACAAACACGAGCTGCGCCGAGGGGACGTCGAACCGGAAGATGCCGTAGACGAGCGCCGCCAGCAGCAGCATCGAAGAAAGACCCACGATGGGCACCCAGCGGTGCTCCGGCCCCTGGGGGAGGATCCAGCGGAACAGCACGCTCGTCCACGTCACGAGGACGCCGAACACGACTAGGTTGCGAACGAGGTCCTTCGAGGGCAGGTCGGCCACCAAGAACACCAGGCCCAGTACCGCAACGGTCCCGGCCGCTATCAGCCCGGCGATCCGCAGCGTCCAGCGCCAGCTGCCTTTCTGGACGTCCTGCGGGCTCCCCGGCAAAATCGAGCGGACCGGCTTCTGGATGAGATCCGACGCCCTAGGCATCCCCCACCAACTCCCACCCGCCGGAGTCTCGTCGGACACGCGCGTCCGCCTCGAGCGCGTAGAGGTGGGCAAGGGCGGACATCTGCGCCGCCGGATGAAGCTCTACCGGAGTGTCCTCGTAGGCTCGTGTCACTACTTCTTCTAGGGTAGCCGGGCCGTCGCCTAGAGCGGCCAGGATCTTCGCCTCTCGCTCTTCTCGGTGGCGTTGATAGTGACGCAGGACCTCGACTCCATCGTCAAGCGGGCGGAAGTGGCCCGGATAGATCCGTCGGGGGCCGAGCAACTCGAGACGTCTCAGGCTGTCGAGATAAGCCTTCATGTCGCCGTCAGGCGGGGCTATGACCGAGGTCCCTTCCCCGAGGACATTGTCCCCCGCGAACAGCGCCGTCTCCTGCTCGAGCCAGAAACAGACGTGATCCGCCGCGTGGCCCGGCGCATAGACCGCCTCGAGCCTCCCTCCGCCGAACTCGAGCACCTCGCCGTCTAAAAGGGCTCGAACCGGGCGACCCCCGGCCTCGGCATCTCCGAAGGCTCGGACCTCGACCCCCCACCGCTCGACGAGCGCATCGACACCGCCGACGTGGTCGCTGTGCCGGTGCGTCACGAGGAGAGCTTCCACGCTTCCCGCCGCGGCCGTGACCTCTTCCAAGTAGGCGGGATCATCCACAGCGGGATCGACGACGAGGCTCGGATCCGCCCCCACGATGTACGTGTTCGTCCCCGGCCCCGTCATAACCCCCGGATTCGGAGCCAACACGACCTGGACGAGAGGAGATAGGCGCACGCTATAGATCTTCTCGTCCCAGCGCAGGTCCGCGGCGCGCAATCCGGCGATGGCGCCCGAGACGTCCTGGAATCGTTCGAGCTTCTGCAGCATCGCGGCCGTCGGAGGAGCCATGATCGCGGACCCGGCGGCAAAGTCCGCCAGGGCCTGCGCGGGGGAGGTCCAGGAGCATGCGGCGACCTCGTTCGGGTCGGGAGCGGGTTCCCACCCCGGCGGGACTCGTGCGAGGAAGAACCGCGCATCGAATCTCACGGGCGATCCGTGCGGCGTCACCCACCGGCCGGCAGGGACGAGGTCTTCGACTTCGAGGCTCACGCCGAGAGCAAGACACGAGGACAAGAACCCCTGGGGGCCCTCGTCGCGGGGCAACTTCTCGAGAGGTCCCGATCCGAGGATGAAGCCGACCTCCTCATAGGACTCCCGGAGAGCACACACCAGGAACCCGAGCGCCAGGTCCTGTCGCTCCTCGTCCAGGAAGCGCCCGGCCTTTTCGGGGTCCAACGTCGAGGCCTGGGCCCAGCGGGGGTCGAGGTCCTCCGGCGCCACCGCTCCGCCGGGGAAAACGGTGGCGCCTCCCATGAAACGCATGGTCTTGGGCCGTACCGTCAACAGCGTCTGGAGGCCGACGGGCGAATCTCTCAGGAGAACGACTGTGGACGCGGGACGAACGCTGCTCGCCTCCTGCGGCCGGTTGGTGTCCATCTCAAAGGAAAAGGTATGTTCTCGGCCCTAGGCAACGTTCGATTAGAGGAGGATCCATGGCCGTCAAGTTCCTGAGCGAGGAATGGGCGCAAGAGGTGACCAAGGCGCTGAACGAATCGCAGGAGTTCAAGAGCGCCGCCTCGAACCAGCAGGCGAAGCTCCAACAGGTCGTCACCGACACTCCCGAGGGTGGCGAGGGCAAGTACTACTTCAACCTCGAGGGCGGCAACGCCGAGGTGAGCCTGGGTGAGCTAAGTGACGCCGAAGCAACGATCAGCCAGAACTACGAGACCGCAGTGGCGATCGCAAAGAGCGAGCTCAACGCTCAGCAGGCTTTCATGCAGGGCAAGTTGAAGATCTCAGGGAACATGATGAAGCTCATGCAGCTTCAGGGAGTTTTCAACGCATTGCCGAAGGCCGTCAGCAGCATCGACGTCGAGTACTAGTCACTCCGTTCCATCCAAAAGGCCCTCCCGAAGGAGGGCCTTTTTCTTACCGTCGGGAGAACCGTCTCGCATCGCCCAGGTTCGAGTTCCCCTCGATGAAGTCCACCCGACGGACGTGACGAGCGGCGGGTCCCTTGTATCTCAACGCGTAGAGACCGTTACGGATGTCGACAACCCAGACGATCCCGTCCTTGATGATCGGGAAGCTCCAGACGACGACCTTGTCACGCCCGCTGCTCGACGCGGGATCCTCGGTCGTGACGAAGGGGAGCGGCTCGGGCCTGAACCTCGCCATCTGACGCGGGCGCGTGGGACGACGCAGCGAGATCGCCTGTAGGCCGCCCGAATGCCACGAGACGAAGGCGATCTTCTTCGTGAGCGTCGGGTTGTGCGCCGACCAACTTGCGTTGTTATTGCGGTCGGGCGGGTTGGTCTCGGAGGACTCGCAGAACCGCTTGCGGTTGGCCTTGATCTTGTAGTGCGCGGCGACCTTCGGGTTCTTGGGGTTGCGGATGTTGATCATGCGGGCCCATCCCCACGGACATCCGTGCTCGGCGAGCACACCACCTAACTCGCCATAGACCTCGTCGGTCGTCAGGACCCAGTGGCGTCCGAACAGCTTCACCGCCGAATGGACGCCGGGTCCCCCCAGTGAACCCGCTCTTTGATCGGGGTCACCAGCTTCACTTTCGGATTACGGGCCCCGCGAGCAAACTCCGCAGTGTTAACGATGAAGAATCCCCCACCCAGATACGAGAGATAGGCGCGCTTCCCATTCTTGGAAAGAGTCAGCGAATGCAAGCGGCGATCCGCTTCCTTGTCGGGGATGAACGTGGTCCACGAGCCCATCTCCTTGAACTTGCCCTTGCGCGCCCTCGAGATGTCCGTCACGAGCATCTGTTTGTCGCTGCCGGGAGTCGACATGAACAGAAGTGCTCGTCCCGGGCGTTTGGGGTCATCCCAGAGGAAGAACTCGTGCGGGTCCTGGCTCGGCTCGTACTCGGAGACGAGAACGGGGGCGGCTGCCTTCGGCCCAGAGATGTCGTAGAAGCGGAAGTTGTCCTTTTCGACCTGCTGCCTCGGGGAACAGGCGTGGATTGCCGGACTGCAGTTCGAGCCGAGGTTCATGACGATGAGCAGATCCTTCTCCGGCCACACGCGGAGCTCGCGCGACGTCTCGCCTACGTTGCCCTCGTTCGGGGGGCCTATCTGGCCGACCACCTCGGGGTTCGAAGGTTTCGAGATGTCCACGACGAGCACCCCGGAGTTGGGATGGCTACTGTCGGTCCGACTCCCGATATAGGCGTAGTTCCCGTGGATGGCCAACGCCGCGTTCATGCCGCGGTTCAGAAGGGGATCCTGGCCTACGAGCTCCAGCTTCCCCGGGGCCTTGTGAACGGGTTGGCTCGCGGGGCCTCCGACGGGGGCGCGCTCGGCAGGAGAAGCAACGCTCATCGAAGTCAGCAAGCCCCGGCCAGCACCACTCTCAGAATCGTCCGCCTCATGGTGTCCCCCCGTTCCGAGTTCAGTACGCCCTGGATTTTTTCTTCGCCGGAGAACGGCTACATCCTTCTGCGCGAAAGAATCCAGATAACCCATTCGACCGGTACTGGTCCTGCCACACCACCTGTTCACGCTGTTCAGCGCATTAAGGTTGATTTATGAGGGTTCCAAAGGTCGGCGACCACTTCGCCGACTATCGGATCGAGGCCGTCTTGGGTCGGGGCGGCATGGGGATCGTCTATCGAGCCGAGCACATCGAGCTCGAACGCAAGGTCGCGCTCAAGCTGTTGGCCGAGACACTCTCCGAGGACGACAGCTTCCGTCAGCGGTTCATCCGGGAGTCGAAGCTTGCCGCTTCGATGGATCATCCCAACGTCATCCCGATCTACGGCGCGGGTGAACACGAGGGTCTGCTCTACATAGCCATGCGCTACGTAGACGGATCCGACCTCAAGCACCTGATAAAGCAACATGGCGCGCTCGACCCCGTTGTCGCCCTCTCGCTCCTGGATCAAGTCGCCAGCGCGCTAGATGCCGCGCACGCCCGGGGACTCGTGCATCGTGACGTGAAGCCACACAACATGCTCATCGCGAGCTCGGGGAGGTTCGCCGGAGACCACGTCTATCTGTCTGACTTCGGCCTCGCTAAACACGTCACCTCGCGCACCGAGATCACGGCCACGGGCACGTTCATGGGAACCATCGATTACGTCGCTCCCGAACAGATCGAGGGAAAGACCGCCGGCTCCACCAGTGACGTCTATTCGCTCGGATGCGTCCTGTTCGAGTGCCTCACGGGATCTGTCCCCTTCCCGGGGGACACCGACATGGCCGTCGCTCATGCCCATCTCGCCGACCCGCCCCCCTCGGTAACCGCTCACAACGGCGAGCTGCCCAGCGGACTGGACCGCGTGGTCGCCACCGCCCTGGCGAAGGACCCCACGGACCGCTACAAGACGTGCGGCGAGATCATCGCCGCCGCCCGAACGGTCTTCGAGGCCTCCGGCTACGAGTTCCACCGGGGATCCTCGAGCGGACCGCGCGCGGCTATGCAGGGCCATACGCAACCGCCGGGTGACAATCCGCTGCAAACAGTTGATCTCATCGGCGGGACCCTTAGCCCCGGCACGCGCGGGACCATGGCGCCCCCCACCTACGACCCGACGGCCAACCCTCCGGGGACCATGGCGCCGGCCCCCCTCGGACCGGCCTGGCAGCAGACGCCGGCCGCGCCCGGTAAGAGCAAGCGACCACGCACTGCCTTGTGGATCGGACTGTTCTTGCTGCTGGCGGCAGTCACTGTGGTCGGGGTCCTCGTCTTCCGCAATGACGACGGCGCCCAACAAGACGAAGAGATTTTCTTCTTGCCGCGCGCGTCGGCTGAATTCCCCGGAGAACTGAGCAACCGTGTGGGACCTTTCAAGTTGATCGCTCCCCGTCCGGACAAGCTTGATCCCGAACCGGGCGCGACCGGCAAGCTGGCCGGTATCTACAAGAACGATGCGGATCAACAGGTCTTCCACTCCGTCCTCGCGTATGAGGACGCGGAGCAGGCCGAAGCAGAACGTCAGACAGAGCTGGAAGCTCTCATCGAAAACGGATTCCGCATCGTCGAGGAGGTACCGACAAAGCGTGCCCTCGGCGGAAAGGTCGGCAGCATCACCTTGTTGCGACAGGTGAAAGAGGGGGTGCCACTTGAGGCGGTCGTCTGGACCAACGAGACCCTAGCGGTGACCTCGCGCGGCCCCGAGGGAGCGGCCCTCGACTTCTTCTCGGAGCTGGCTTACTAGCCCAGGTAACCGCCTAGGCTCCCCCTCACAACTAGTAGTCCCCGGCGACAGGGTTTCGCTCGTGCCCAAAGGGGCAGACCTCTCTTTACGCGCGGCGGTGAACCTGGGTTCAATGACGCGCTTAGAGCCCTCTCGTCTTGACCTACGGCGGGGGGGCTCGCTTTAACCCGACTCCAGACCCGCTCGTTCGCTTTGTCGAGAAAAGCTCGTGAGCGTACCGACCCAGGCGTAAACAACCGGGCTCCGTACCGTTCGTGACCTTGGCCCTGCCGGCGGACTGCTATGTTGAGGCTTCACGCGACCGTGAGGGGCTAACATCCTGCCGACTCTTGCTCTCGCCAGAACAATCGAAGGAGTCGCCAGTGGCTAAGAATCGGCCGGATGGCGAAATCAAACAGACTGTCAGTTCACTCTCGGATCTGAACCTCTCCGAAGAGACCCTTGATTCAGTCCTCGGCCACGTCGGCCGCCTGGGCGTCTCCGCCCTTCAGGGCTGGGACGCATCGGGAACCACCCTTGTTCACGGTGACAAGGTAGCCACCTTCGGCGTCACGGACGAACGGATCCAGGGCGTAGACCAGCAGCAGTACGACACTCGCAGAGGACCATGTGTCGACGCTCTCGACGGAGACATCAGATACTTCAACGGCCAGGACATCGATCCTCGGTGGCGACAGTTCGCGGAGGCTGCTGCCGGTGCCGGCGTTCATTCGGTGCTCTCCTTGCCGCTCAAGATCCGCGACGAGGTAATCGGGGCGATGAACTTCTACTCTTCGCAGATCGATGCGCTCCGCCCGGGTCAACGGGAGGAGGGGACCCTGTTCGCTTCTCAGGCCGCCGTCGCCCTGGCGAACGCACGAGAGCTCGGCGACGGGCGCCGCCAAATAGAGCAACTACAGGAGGGGCTGGGGACGAGGACCATGATCGGACAGGCCACCGGCCTGCTCATGGCCCAGGAGGGTCTGTCGTCGAACGAGGCCTTCGCCAAACTCGTTTACGTCTCACAGACCTCGAATATCAAACTCCGAGACATCGCCCAGCGCTACGTGGAGACCTGGGAGAACCGAGTCAAGACCTAGCTCGGGTTCGTGGAGCGGATCGGGATCGAACCGACGACCTCCTGCTTGCAAAGCAGGTGCTCTACCGATTGAGCTACCGCCCCGGGCGCCTTTTGACCCATCCATGTTACGGCGTGGCCGGTTCCCTCGCGTATCGGCTGCAGCCACAGGCCTCTGCCTCGACCAGGGATGGCAGCCGGAGGGTCGCTCGAGGTCGACCCTCCAACTGCACACCATCCCCCGCGGGCATGTCTCGGCCGGCGGAACAGGTCCGCCGCCTAGATGCGGTCCACTACCGACCGGGGCGCAGGATCGGTTTGCAAGCTGACCGGGTGGCCCCAGAAGAGCTACGTCACTGGGGGATGAGGTTGCGAAGATCAGCAAACCGACATCACGGTTGGGATGGGGGCGTGGAGGGAATATAGGGGGACGCAGGACGTTCTCCACAGGTGAGATCGAAAGCGACAGGAGGCGGTATCCAAATGCAAGAGGTTGGCGAACAGGAGTTCAACGAGGCAGTGCTTGCTGCCGACACGCCGGTCATCGTGGATTTCTGGGCCGAGTGGTGTGGCCCGTGCCGCCTCGTTCACCCGGAGCTCGAGAAGATAGCGACCGAGTACGACGGCAAGGTGAAGGTGGTCAAGGTCAACATCGACCACGCCCCCTCCGTGGCCGCAAAGTACGGGATCATGAGCATCCCCACGATCGCTCTCTTCACCGACGGCGAGGTGAAGTCCCAGGTCATCGGGGCCCGCCCCAAGGACGACATCGTCGAAGGCCTGCGTCTCAACGACTAAAGCAAACCGCCCGGCGACGTCGAGCTAGCTCCCGGCGTAGAGCCGGGCGGGTAAATCCTCTCTGTAGAGCCCCCGCCGGGGGCTCGCTTCGCGTCTCGGTCGACCCACGCGCTCTCTTGGAGCAGGAGAAAAACCACTCCCGTTGAAACCCTGAAATCAGGACAAATCGACCCTTAGGGGGACAAATGCGATCTAGGACCAGACTGGCCGCCGTGGTGGCGGCTCTGGGGCTCGTCGCGGGTGTCGTGAGCAGTGTGCCGGCCGTCGCCACCCACAACGTGAACGAGCACTCGGACAACCTCAAGATGCTCAGTCGGAAACCGACGAAGATCTCCAAGAATCTCTTCGCCGAGGGCTCCGACCTCGCGTTCCAGAAAAGGCTCCTGCTTGCAGGGACCTATCAGGAACCGGCCTGTACAAGATCCTGAGGCGCAAGCCCTACCTCAGGCAAATCGGGTTCCACCAGTGCCCCGGCTCGCAGGGCGACGTGTCCGTCTGGGGCAAACTCGCCTTCGTCTCGATCGACTCTCCGAGCACTAAGCGGCGAGGGAGCCGCGTGCAACAACACCAAGGCGCTCGGCCCGGGAGATGCGGTGCACAAGAGCTCCGTCGGGCTCGAGGGCGTTCGCATCATCAACATCTCCAACCCGCGTAGGCCTCGACAGGTGGGCTTCGTGCAGACCGATTGCGGCTCGCACACGCACACCCTTGCTCCCTCGGGACGAAAGCTCTTCATCTACGTCGAGTCGTATCCGCTCGGCGTGCCCTCGGGGACGTGCAGCGCCATCAGCCACCGAAAGATCTCGGTGATCGAGGTCGACAAGGACGACCCGACCAAGAGCGACGTCGTCTCCACTGCGGACGTCAGCCCGTCGATCGGCTGCCACGACGTGACGGTCTTCCCGAAGAAAGATCTCGCCGCGGCCGCCTGCATCAGCGAGAACCAGATCTGGGACATCAAGGACCGGAAGAACCCGAAGGTCGTCGCGCACGTGCCTCTTCCGAGCGGGATGCAGATCGCACACTCGTCGGCCTTCACCTGGGACGGCAAGAAAGTGATCTTCAGCGACGAGTACGCCGGTGCAGCGGGTGGAGGTGGTTGCACGGGGGACGAGGACAGTCCGGTGGGTGCGATGTTCTTCTATGACATCAGCGAAGACCCGTCGAGCCCGGTGCTCGAGGGACACCATTCACTTCCTCGTGTCCCTCCGTTCGAGGAGGACGAGTCCCGGACGTTCCGCTGCACGACGCACAACTACAACATCCTTCCGTACAAGGACGACAAGAAGTACGTCGCCGTGTCCTCCTACTACATGGGCGGCTTGTCGGCCGTGGACTTCAGCAAGCCTGAGGACGCCAAGGAGATCGGCTTCTACATGCCGCTGAAGGGTGGCCTCCTGCCCGACATGTGGTCGGCGTACTGGTACAACGGCCGCATCTACACGAACGAGCACGAGTCGGCCAAGGGTGTCTCTGTCTTCAAGATGAAGCAGACGGGCCGCAAGAGGGTCCACTTCTTCAAGGGCCGGCTCAACCCGCAGACACAGATCCCCAGGTTCAAGACTTCCAAGTAAGCCAGGGACGATCGAAAAAGGGCCGCCCTCCGGGGCGG
>JALZBR010000233.1 GCA_030863485.1 Actinomycetota bacterium | reverse complement strand
GCAGAGCGATCGCGCGACGTTGGAGTGGGAGAAGTCTTCGGAGAAATCGGCGCTGACGCTGCCGTCACTGGCGCCGGGATGGCGGACGGTTGCGAATCGAGGAACGGAGACTTTTCACACTGCCGGGCACTCGCGCTAGCGGATCTGGCGAGGCGGCGCGACGGCCTTTTCCTTTGCACGTTTTCTACGGCGGAGGCGGTAGGCGAAGTATTCCCACGCCGCGGTCAACAACATCAGGGTCTTGCGGATGAACCCCTCGACGGGGTTGCGATACTTCTTCTCCTTTGTGAGGTGCCACAAGCCCGGGCAGACGAAGGACACTCTCTTCCAACCAAGCTCACCGCACTGCGAGTTCAGGGCGGCTTCGATCTTGTAGCCCTCGGTGTCATCCGGCCCTAGGGACTCGAACAGCTCCCTCACGAGGGCTCTCTCTCCCGTCAATATGGGGAGGAACTTGAGGAAGATGGGGTTCAGTACCGGGCCTCGATCGAAGAGGCCGCAACTCATCGCAGCCTTCTCCTCGGTTACCGCCGTCACCAATCGGTCGAGGTGCTCGACTCGGAGACCGAGAAGATCGGCATCGAGGAACAGAAGGACCTCGGCATCGGTGGCAGCAACCCCCGCCGCCATCGCTTCGCCCTTTCCAGGAGATGTCGCTGCGACGACGCGCGCTCCAGCTTCGGCTGCTATGCCGGTCGTCTGATCGTCGGACAGGCTGTCGACGACGATCACCTCGTCGACGTACCGGCACCCTCCGGCGACCCGCACCACATCGGCAACGGTTGCCGCCTCGTTGTGGGCGGGGATGATGGCGGCGACCTTCAACGGAGCAGCCAAGGGAGCAGCAATCCTCCTCTCCTCGTCCGCCTCTCACTTCCAGATCCCAACTCTCCCCTCCATTCGCCGCTGCCCGCCTCTGCTAAAGAGTTTCCGTCCTGACCGTCGCTAACCATTTACCTTGCAACCATCCCCTGATGACGTCAGCCCAACGGGAGCGAAGGACGGCTTTGGACGCGGGCACAAGCGCCACGGGAGTCGCCCTGGTACTCTCCGTTCACGGCGGCGGGGAGGAAGATCATGACCGACGAGCTGTTGGAGATCACAGAGAAGCAGGCGATGAGCCGCGAGGAGGCGGCCGCGCGCCTGCGGACGCTGGCGGACCAGCTGGCGCGCCACAACCAGGTCGAGTTCGTGCGCGATGGCGTGCGGTTCACAGCAAAGGTGCCGCCCGAGGTCGAGGTTAAAGTCGAGGCGGAGTTCGGCGAAGAGTCCGAGATCGAGATCGAGCTCACCTGGTAGAGCGCCGGCTGCAAGGAGGCTCGTTGCTCGATCCTCGCAGAACGGGAGCGCGACTCAAACAGCGGCTCGACTCCGGCTATAGCCCCTAACCTCGAGAGCATGGGTAACGACTACGTCAGATGGTTTTCCGACCTCACGTCGGAGGATGTCGCGGTCGTAGGCGGCAAGAACGCCTCCCTCGGCGAGATGATGCGGAACCTCTCTCGCGCCGGCATCCGCGTCCCGGATGGATTCGCGACCACGGCCGACGCTTACTGGCGCTTCCTGGACCACAACGATCTGCGTCGCCGGATAGCCGAGGAGATAGACCGGCTGCACGAAGGGGCACCGCTCGTCGAGGTGGGGAAGGCGATCCGTGACCATCTGCTCAAAGCCGAGATCCCCGCCGACGTCGCCGTCGAAGTCACCCGCGCCTATCGGGAGCTCGCCGCTGCAGCCGGGCTTCCGAATCTCTCCGTAGCCGTGCGCAGCAGCGCTACGGCGGAGGACCTTCCCGAGGCAAGCTTCGCCGGCCAGCAGGAGAGCTTCCTGAACATTCGGGGGAAGGCGGCGCTCCTCGACGCCTCCCGGCGATGCTACGCCTCGCTCTTCACAGACCGGGCGATCAGTTACCGGGAGCACCAGGGATTCGACCACCGGAGCATCGCCTTGTCGGTCGGCGTCCAGCGAATGGTTCGTTCGGATCTTGCGGGAGCTGGGGTCATGTTCTCGATCGACACCGAGACGGGGTTTCCGAACACGGTGATCATCGATGCGGCTTGGGGGCTCGGCGAGGCCGTGGTCGGCGGCAAGGTCGACCCCGACGAGTACGTGGTGTTCAAACCGCTTCTCGGGCGAGACGGGCTGCGGCCGATCATCTCGAAGATCCGGGGCTCGAAGCGCCACAAGATCGTATATGCCGACGATTCCGACGCAGGTCGACACACCACCCGAATGCAGGAGACGAGCGACCGCGAGCGCGCATCCTACGTGCTTTCCGACGATGAGATCCTCGCCCTCGCCCAGTGGGGATCCCAAATCGAGGCGCACTACCGAAGGCCGATGGACATCGAATGGGCCAAGGACGGGGAGACCGGCGTCCTCTTCATAGTCCAGGCCCGCCCCGAGACCGTTCAGGCACGCCGCGAATCCAGCCAGCTCCGTAGCTACCGCCTCAAGGGCCAGGGCAGGGAGCTCGTTCGGGGGCTCGCAATCGGGGACGCCATCGCCGGAGCGCCTGTGTGCAAGCTGGAAAGCCCAGCCGAGATCGACCGTTTCAGGACCGGATCCGTCCTCGTCACAGGCATTACCGACCCAGATTGGGAGCCGATCATGAAGCGTGCCGCCGCCATCGTGACGGACCACGGCGGGCGAACATCGCACGCGGCGATAGTGAGCCGCGAGCTGGGGGTGCCTGCCATTGTCGGAACCGGCGACGCCACTACAGTTCTCGCAGACGGGCAGGAGGTCACGGTCTCCTGCGCAGAGGGGGATGAGGGCCGCGTCTACGAGGGCATCCTCGAATTCGAGCAGGAAGAGCTGGATCTCGGCGACGTTCCCGAGACAGAGACGAAGGTCATGCTGAATCTCGCCAACCCCGCCGCCGCCTTCCGGTGGTGGCGGCTGCCTGCGGACGGCGTGGGCCTCGCCCGGATCGAGTTCATCGTGAACAACCAGCTCATGATCCACCCGATGGCGCTGGTGCATGGAGACGAGCTGAACGACGAGAAGGCAAAGAGGCGGATAGCAGAGCTTACCGCCGGCTACGAGAACCCGACCGAGTTCTTCGTGGAGAACCTCGCCTACGGGGTTGCGAGGATCGCGGCTTCTCGGTATCCGGACCCGGTAATCGTCCGGCTGAGCGATTTCAAGACCAACGAGTACGCCCGGCTCATCGGTGGCGAGCAGTTCGAACCGGACGAGGAGAACCCGATGATCGGCTGGCGAGGCGCAAGCCGCTATTACAGTGAAGGCTACCGGGCAGGCTTTGCTCTCGAATGCCTTGCCGTGCGGCGCGTTCGCGACGAGATGGGGATGACGAACGTCGTGCTGATGATTCCGTTTTGCAGGACGTTGAAGGAAGCCGACAATGTGCTCGAGGTCTTGGAGAGCCAGGGGCTTGTCAGGGGCCGCAACGGGTTGCAGGTGTACGTGATGGCGGAAATCCCGGCGAACGTCATCCTGGCCGAGGATTTTGCCGACCGCTTCGATGGCTTCTCGATTGGCAGCAACGACCTCACCCAGC
The DNA here is from genome assembly GCA_030863485.1 of Actinomycetota bacterium. Next base: position 1,468 of record JALZBR010000233.1, on the reverse strand, counting down.
TCATCCTCGGCGTCGACCGGGACTCGGAGGCGCTCGCGCACCTCTTCAACGAGGATGACCCGGCTGTGACAACGAGTGTCGAGCGGCTGATCAAGACCGCTCAGACGAAGGGCGTAAAGGTCGGACTGTGCGGCCAGAGGCCGAGCGACGACCCGGAGTACGCCGCCTTCCTGGTCCGGGCCGGAATCGACTCCATCTCCGTCACCCCGGACAGCTTCCTCGCCGTGAAGGAGCATGTGGCTGCAGCTGAACGATCCCTTGGACGCCCCGGCCCGCCTGCCCCTGGGTTGACCGGCTAGCGTACGCTTCTCCCCGCGTCAGGCTGAGCTTTCGGGGCGGTGGGGGTCGGTTGAGCGAAGAGAGCGAATCGCTCGAGAAGCGCCAAGGCGACGCTCGCCTTTTTGGTTGGCTCCACCCCAGCGTTATTGCGCCGGCAGGACTTGCCGCTGCTGCAGGCTTTGCCCAGTTCGCTGCCACTGCATCGCTGGCCGACGTCGCCGCCGGATTCGGGCTTGCAGAGCGCTCCGACCGCCCGGCTCGCCCTGGGCTCAACGACACGACGCTGGGCCTCGGGCTGAGCGTCATCCGGTTGGGCTCCCTGGCCGCGATGCCCTTGGCGGCGATGGCGGATCGCGTCGGCCGGCGGAGGATCGTGGCCACCTGCGCGACGGTCGGGCTTGCATTGACCGCTGCAGCCGCATTGTCGCCCGGTTTCTGGTGGTTCGTGGCGGTCCTCGCCCTGGCCCGTCCCCTCCTGTCGGCAACAAATGCGGTGGCGATAGTTGTCGGAGCGGAGGTGACGACCATCAGGGAGAGGGCCAAGGCTGTGTCGGTGATAGGAGCGACCTACGCGGTGGGCGCCGGCATCCCGGTCCTTCTGCGCGCAGCCGCCCGGGACGGGCTCGGTTTCCGCGGCATATTCGCCCTCGCCGCTGTTCCGCTGGCCCTCGCTCCCATCGCCATTCGTCATCTCAAGGAACCAGATCGATACCAGAAGCTGGAACGTGCTTCGAGGAAAGGTGGAGCCATAAACAGAGGACGCATCCCGCCCGAGCTGCGATCCCGCCTCTTGGTGCTCGCGGTCCTTACGGCAGCCGCCGGATTCGTGACCGGCCCGGCCAACACCTTTGTCTTCTACTTTGCCGAACGAATCCGCGGACTGAGCCCTTCGACGATGGCGATCGCGGTCGTCGCGGCCGGCCCCATCGGCTTGGTGGGGCTCATAGCCGGCAGGTGGACGGCGGACAACTTTGGCCGGCGATTAAGTGCCGGCGCCTCCCTGGCGGCAGTTGCAGGAGCTGCGATCTTCACCTACAACGTGGCCGGGGTCGGAGTGGCGGTTGGTTATCTGCTGGCCATCTTCAGCGCGTCCGTTTACACCCCCGCATCCGGCGCCATCTCCGCCGAGCTATTCCCCACCTCGTGCAGGAGCGCGGCAGCGGGGTGGGTGACGGCCGCAGGCGTCCTC
>JALZBR010000219.1 GCA_030863485.1 Actinomycetota bacterium | reverse complement strand
CGAATGACGTCATCGCTGGAAGCGACCAGTCCTTCCGCTTTCAAGTCTCTCGAGATCTCGAATTCCGCCCTGCCGGTGCGCTTTCCGATGCGGGTCTGGAGTAACCAGAGCTTGCCGTCCTCCACGGTGAACTCGATGTCGCACATGTCCTTGAAGTGCCGCTCGAGGGCATCCATGTGCTGCTTGAGCTCCTCGTAGGCCTCGGGCTCCTCTTGCCCCATGTCCTCCAACGGGGTGGTGTTGCGGATACCCGCGACGACGTCCTCCCCCTGGGCATTGGCCAGGTAGTCGCCGTAGGGCCGTTTCTCGCCGGTGGAGGGGTCCCTCGTGAACGCGACGCCGGTCCCGGATCCCTCGCCGCGGTTGCCGAAGACCATGGCTTGCACGTTCACCGCGGTCCCGAGGCTGTCGGAGATCTTGTTCCGTCTGCGGTAGTCCTGGGCCCGCTTGTTGTCCCACGATTTGAACACGGCCTCAATCGCGAGATGCAATTGCTCGGTCGGGTCCTGGGGGAAGTCGCTTCCGTGCTCTTCTTTGATGATGCCCTTGAACCGTTCGACCAGCCCCTTGAGGTCATCTGGATCGAGGTCGACGTCGTTCTCGACGCCCTTTTTCTCTTTAGCCCCTTCGATCGACTCCTCGAAGAGATCTCCGTCGATCCCAAGAACCGTCTTTCCGAACATCTGCAACAGGCGGCGGTAGGAGTCCCAGGCAAACCGATCCGACGACGTTTGCTGCGCGAGGCCCTCGACGCTCTCGTCATTGAGCCCGACGTTCAGCACCGTGTCCATCATCCCGGGCATAGAGAAGGGGGCGCCCGAGCGTACCGATACGAGAAGCGGATCTCGAGGATCGCCGAGCGAACGGCCCATCGCCTCCTCGAGACTCTTGAGGTGTTCCGCGACCTCGTCGAGGAGTCCCTCGGGGAAAGTCTGGCCCTTTTCCCGATAGGCGTTGCAGGCCTCGGTGGTGATCGTAAAGCCGGGCGGGACGGGCAGCCCAAGATTCGTCATCTCCGCGAGGTTGGCTCCCTTGCCGCCGAGCAGGTTCTTCTGCGACCTGTCGCCCTCGTTGAAGTCATAGACCCATTTGGTCGTCACGGATGGACCATCCCCAATCTCTTACCGAGGTACTCGACGAGCTGATCGATTCCCACTCGCTCTTGCTCCATCGTGTCGCGCGAGCGAACGGTGACCTGCTGGTCCTCGAGGCTGTCGAAGTCGATCGTCACACAGAAAGGTGTCCCGACCTCGTCCTCACGCCGGTAGCGCTTGCCTATCGAGCCCGTGATGTCGAAGTCGGTGACGAAGGACTTGCGGACCGTGTCCGCCACCTTGTCGGCAACCGGCACCAGGTCAGCATGCTTTGACAACGGCAGGACCGCGACCTTAAAGGGGGCCAGGCGAGGATCCAGCTTGAGCACGGTTCGTTTCTCGACCTTTCCGGAAGCCGTTGGAGCCTCCTCCTCCTGATACGCGTCGATGAGGAAGGCGAGAACGCATCGCTCGACACCGAGGGCCGGCTCGATGACGTAGGGCACGTAGCGCTCCTCGGTCTCCGGATCGAAGTACGAGAGGTCGTCTCCCGAGTGCTCGGAGTGGGCCTTGAGGTCGAAATCAGTCCGGTTGGCGATGCCCTCGAGCTCCGACCACCCCATGCCGGGGAAGTCGTACTCGATGTCCAGGGTCCTCTTTGCGTAGTGGGAGAGCTCGTCGGCTTCGTGTTCGCGGAGCTTCAGCTTGTCCTCGGTCATCCCGAGCTCCAAGTACCACTCCATGCGCGCCTTGATCCAGTACTCGTGCCACTCCTCGTCGGTGCCGGGCTTGACGAAGAATTCCATCTCCATCTGCTCGAACTCTCGTGTCCTGAAGACGAAGTTCCCGGGTGTGATCTCGTTGCGAAAGGACTTCCCTTGCTGAGCGATCCCGAAGGGAACCCGCTTGCGAGACGTCGTCTGAACCGACTGGAAGTCGACGAACATGCCCTGAGCGGTCTCGGGTCGCAGGTACACCGCGTTCGATGAGTCCTCCACGGGCCCCATGTGGGTTTTGAACATCAGGTTGAACTGCCGGGGCTCGGTCCACGCCGGCTCCCGCCCGCATTCAGGACAGTTGCGCTCGAGATCGATGTGATCGGCGCGAAAGCGCTTATGGCAGTGAGTGCATTCGACGAGCGGGTCGGTGAATGTAGCGACGTGACCCGACGCCTCCCAGACCTTCGGCGACATCAGAATGGAGCTCTCGAGGCCCACCACGTCGCCCCGGGAGTGCACCATTGCCTTCCACCACTGCTCCTTGACGTTCCTCTTGAGCTCGACACCCAGGGGTCCCCAGTCCCATGCGGAGCGGAGGCCTCCGTAGATCTCACTGGACGGCATGACGATGCCCCGTCGCTTGCACAGGTTGACGATGGTGTCCATCGAGGTAGGCGCCATATCGGCATGATAGTCGCCCCCTCTTACGCCTATGGGGCAAGTCCCAGGGGCGCTTCACCGCATGAGAGGTTCCGACCCCTATTCTTTACGCCAGTGACGCGAGGGAGTGAAACGACATAGAAGCCGCTTTAGGCATCGGCGCCGTTCTGTTGTTGATCCTCGCCCACGGCTTCTTCGTCGCCGGCGAATTCGGCATCATCGCGGTGGATCGCTCGAGGATCGAGCAACTTGCCAACGAGGACCACAAGCAGGCCGAGAGCACTCTTGCCGCGCTCAAAGAGCTGTCGTTCCACCTCTCGGGCGCGCAGCTCGGCATAACCATCACCTCTCTCGTCGTGGGATTCATCGCGGAACCGACGATCGGCCGACTACTCGAGCCGCTGGTGGAGGCCACGGGTCTTCCCGAAAACAGTTCGGTGGTGATCGCCGTGGCGCTCGCGCTGGGCCTCGCTACGGCCGCCGAGATGATCTTCGGGGAGCTCGTTCCCAAGAACATCGCGATCGCAAAGCCTATGGAGACCGCCCTGCGCGTCTCGACACCGCTGAGACTCGTAAACGGTCTCCAGCGTCCCCTGATCGTCTTTCTGAACTCGGCCGCGAACGCAACCGTCCGCCTGTTCGGCATCGAGCCGCGCGACGAGTTGCTGCGCATCCACTCGCTGGAAGAGCTCGACCTGCTCGTCCGGTCCTCGCGGGCCGAGGGCATGCTGGAAGAACACGACTTCTCGTTGCTCGCGCGATCGATCAGCTTCGAGAACAAGACGGCCGCCGACGCGTTACTTCCCCGGACCTCGCTCATCGGGATCAAGCAGGACGCGTCCCTGAGCGAGGTGGGCCGACTCGCTCTCGAGAGCGGGCATTCACGGTTTCCCGTTTACGAAAAGGACCTCGACGACATCGTCGGAACGGTCCACATCAAAGACACTTACCGATACGAGCCGCGCGAGCGCGAGACGGCCCGGGTCGAAGCCGTCATGCAACAACCTCTGTTCATCCCGGAGTCGCGCGATCTTGCCTCTCTGCTGGTGGAGATCCGTCGCACCCGGAAGCACCTCGCCATCGTCGTTGACGAATACGGCGGGACCGCCGGGATCATCACGCTCGAGGACATCCTCGAAGAGATCGTGGGAGACATCGAGGACGAGTACGACCCCGAGGCAGCCCCCGGAGACGTGACCTCCCCCCCGGACGGCGTCCACATCTTGCCCGGCATGTTCCACCCCGACGAGGTGCTGGAGGGCACCGGGTTCGACATGCCCGAGGGCGACTACGAGACGCTCGCCGGATTCGTGGTCACCCTTCTGGAGCGCATCCCCGAAGTTGGCGATCACACCTCGTATCGCGACTGGGAGTTCAAGGTCGTCGAAATGGAGGGACGCCGCATAGCGAAGGTGCTGGTCGTGGCTCCCCCGGATCGGGACGGACCATGACGCTCTGGTATCTGCTGATCGCCGCCGCACTTCTCATAGCGAACGGGTTCTTCGTGGGCGTCGAGTTCGCACTCATAGCTGCACGACGTTCGAAGATCGAGCAGCTCGCCGAAGAGGGCAACAGGCGCGCCACATCGGCCTACAAGTCCATCCGCGAGCTGACCCTGACACTGGCCGGCGCGCAACTCGGCATAACCATGTGCTCGCTGGGCCTCGGCTATGTTGCGGAGCCGGCCGTCGCCAAGCTCATCGAGTCCGGGATCCACGGAATAGGTGAGCTGCCTTCGACCGCCTTGCACACGATCTCGTTCGTCATCGCGCTCACGATCGTCACCTTCTTCCACATGGTGTTCGGCGAGATGGCGCCGAAGAACGTCGTGATAGCGGAACCGGAGAAGAGCGTTCTGTGGCTAGCCCTTCCTTTCCGGGCCTACATGGTCGTTTTCCGCCCGATCATCATTGCCTTGAACTGGATCGCAACCGTGACGATCAAGACGATGGGTATCGAGCCCCAAGACGAGCAGGCGACGGGGCGCACGGCCGAGGAGCTCGCTGCGATCATCGAGCAGTCGGCTGAGGGCGGGATGATCCGCGAGGTCGAGCGGCGTCTTCTGGCCGGCGCAGCGGCCTTCGGCGAGCGCGATGCGACCGCGGCCATGATCCCGCGCACTGAGGTCGTTGCCATCAGGGAGACCGCGACACCGGCAGACATCGAGGGTCTGGCGATAGCGAGCGGACATTCCCGCTTCCCCGTGTACGGCCAGAACCTCGACCAGATCTATGGGTTCTTCCACGCGAAGGACCTGTTGAAGATCCCCGATGAGGGCCGCGACCGACCCATCCCTAGACGACTGATAAGGCCGATGCTTGTCGTACCCGAGTCCCTCAACCTCCACCCCTTGCTCATCGAGATGCGGCGCGAGCGAAAGCACTTCGCCGTCGTGGTGGACGAGCACGGCGGGACGGCCGGGATCGTGACGCTGGAAGACCTCCTGGAAGAGCTGGTTGGGGAGATCCGCGACGAATACGACGTCGCCGAGCTGGGGGTCGAGACCCTGGCCGAGGATCGCTTCCTCATCCCGGGGACCCTCAGGATCGACGAGGCGGCGGATCACCTCGACGTGCGATTGCCCGAGGGCGAGTACGAGACGGTCGCGGGTTTCTTGATGGATCGCCTCGGACGCATCCCGAGGCGGCGCGACGTCGTCGAGCACAACGGGTGGCGGCTGTGGGTCCGTTCGATGCACCGGCACAGGGTGGTGCAGGTCCTGGTCGAACGCACCGAGAGGTCGAAAGCGGCCCCCGCCGACTGACCTCGCGTTAGCCTCGGGTCCATGGATGCAAGCTGGCTTCGACTTGCGAAGCGCGACCTGACCAAGGCGGGTATCGGTCTGCTCGTGCTGATCGGCGGGCTTCTGGTCTCCGAGAGAGGTCGATTCAGCCTCAACCGGCACGCCCGTCTCGAGCCGGAGGACTGGGTCCCTGCGCTTGTGGGCGCTGTGATGGTTCTCCTCGGCGGCGTCATCGCCGTTCGCGCGGTCGCCAAGGCGCTGCGGAAGCTCTCCTCGGAGAACCTCGGCGACGCCCGCGGGGCGGGGCTCGGCCTGCTCGTCACGGTGATCGGTTACCTGCTTGTGTTGATCACCTTTCTCAGCGTGCTCGGGGTCAATCCGGCCGGACTCCTCCTAGGAGGCGCCATAACCGGCGTGGTGCTGGGTATCGCCGCCCAGCAGACGCTCTCGAACTTCTTCGCCGGGATCGTCCTGCTCGTAAACCGCCCGCTCGTGGTCGGCGAAGACGTGGTGATGCGCTCCGGCCCCCTCGGCGGCGAGTTCGAGGGCCGGGTGGTCGACATGAGCCTCTTCTACGTGCGTCTCGAGACGGATCGGGGCCCCGTCTCGCTCCCGAACGCTGCGGTGCTGGCGTCGGCCATCGGCCCGGGCGCCCGGGCTCCGTCCGAAGACGAGGGCGAAGAGGAAGGAAAGGACAAGAGCAAGCAGCAAGAGGACGAGCAAGCGAGCACTGCGGCCGGGGGCGCTCCCGACGGCTCGGAGCGATCGGGCGCCGTCTAACGGCCGTGCACCTATAAGACTCCACGGAAGTCCGTGGTGCACGTGGTGCACGTGGTGCACGCGGTCCAAGTCGCACCAGTGCGCACCGGCCTGCACCGGCCCGCACCACACTGCAGCAGTGCGCACCGGGCTGCACCACACTTCACCGGGCTGCACCGGGCTGCACCACACTGC
>JALZBR010000203.1 GCA_030863485.1 Actinomycetota bacterium | reverse complement strand
CCATCCTACAGTCGACCTGTTCTGCTTCATGATGGCTAATCAGCTTCTTCGCAAGAAACACCCTAAGACGGCCGACTCCCACAAATCGGACTAGTGCTGGTCATACTTTGAAAGTAACTTCTAAAGTCGAAGGCGAAGGGGTAGCAATCCGCGGACAAGCTAATCCTCGTCTAGCCACGGCGGACGGATGAATGTAAGACGTGCGTCTCTGTCTTGCCTCCTCAGCTCAGGGAGACGAGGTCTTTTTTCAGCAAGAGCGCCGGTGTCGCGAGGTATCACTCCTTCTTTCCTTGATTCCTGGCAAGCGTGGTACCCATGATCGCTGAACGCCAGGCGGTGGTCCTCGACCAGAGCGGCAGCGAGCCGACGGTTGGCCAACTCTGACAGCCTGATTGGAGGACCCCGGTGGTCCAGCCCAAGACCCTCCGCCCGCGCACGATTGCCGCTGTTGTACTGATGCTGGCGGCTGGCCTGTCGGGCACTGCCACGACGTCGGCGGCTCCGGCGTCTGCCGCCTCCGCGATCAGCACGCTGGCCGGTGCAGGGATAGGCGGCTACGGCGGCGACGGGGGGCAGGCGACTGTAGCCCAGCTCAAGGCCCCTTCGGGCGTGGCCGTCGACGGGGCCGGCAACATCTACATCGCCGACACGGAGAACCAGCGCATCCGAAGGATCGACGCCAGCGGCACCATCACCACCGTGGCCGGCAAGGGGTGCGCCTCCCACTCAAGTACCACAACGTGCCCGTTCGGCGACGGTGGGCCGGCCTCCGAGGCCGGGCTCAACTGGCCTCAGGGCGTGGCTGTAGACCGCGACGGCAACCTTTACATCGCCGATACGCGGAACGAGGGAATACGCAAGGTCACGTTCGGCACTTTCTGCGCAGATCCTCCTGCTTGCACGACCAGCGTGACGAATCCCATCATCACGGTGGCGGGGCGGGGCACGCACGGATTGCTCCGATGGCCGCGGGGGGTTGCGGTTGACGGTTCAGGCAACCTCTATATCGCCGACACCAGCTTCGACCGCATCCTCAAGGTGACGCCGGGGGCAAACGGGGTGCTCGACGGCAACGGGTGCGTCCCCGTACCACATGATGGCGTGTGCGACCGCGACGAAACCATCATCATCGTGGCGGGTAGCGATCCCTGCTGCGGCGGCCGCAGCGGCAGTTTCGGGTACGGGGGAGACGGAGGACCGGCTACTCAGGCTCGGTTCAAGGGGCCGGTCGGGGTGGCAGTCGACGGCTCAGGCAACCTCTACATCGCCGACTTCTTCAACCACCGCATCCGCAAGGTAGGCACCAACGGCATCATCACCACCGTGGCTGGTACGGGCTGCCAGCCCAGACTGACCCCCGATTGCGTCGGCTACAACGGTGACAACATCCCGGCCACGCAGGCCCAGCTCAACGGCCCCGTCGGTGTGACCGTTGACGGCTCAGGCAACCTCTATGTCTCCGAGAGGAATCAGCGTATCCGTAGGGTGGGCACCGACGGCATCATCACCACCGTGGCGGGAACCGGCCAGCCCGACTTTGGCGGCGATAGGGGGTGGGCCAGCCAGGCCCAGCTCAACCATCCCCTGGGAGTGGCGGTTGACAGCGCCGGGAGCCTGTTCGTGGTGGATGAACTGAACCACCGCGTTCGAAGGGTTGGGCCCGACCTGCTGTCGCTGACCATAACGGACGCACCCGACCCGGTAGCGGTTGACAAGGAGGCGGTGGTTACGCTGACAGTGCGTAACCTCTCGTCGACAACTGCCAGCGGGGTGACGCTCACGGACACGCTCTCGGGAGGCGTCTTCCGCTCGGTCACTGCCAGCGAAGGAAACTGCACGGAGAAAAGGGGCACGGTTACCTGCCGCCTCAGACGTCTAACCGCCGGCAGCAGCGCCACCGTCACGATCAAGGCCACCGCGCCCAGTGTCCCGGGCGAAATCAGCAACACCGCTACCGTGCGAGCCGATCAGACCGACCCCTACCTGCCGACCAACACGGCGGCAGAAAAGACCACCGTCCTCGCCCCACCCGCCCAAGCGGCGCCCCTCGTCTGCGGGAGGGTCATCACGGAGAGCGACCTGGTCGGAAAGCCTGATCGGACCGTCACCCTGACCCAGGACATCGGACCTTGTCCGGGCGACGGGATCGTGGTGCGGGCCGACAACTTCATCTTGGATCTGGGAGGCAAACACGTCTTCGGAAACCCCGGTCCCTCCTCTGAGACGTGCGACGGCGTGCCGGTGGGCGCGTGTGGCAACCAGGCTGGTATCCGCCTTCCCAGGCGTAGCGGCGTCACTGTGAAGAACGGGACGGTAAGGGACTTCGATGCCGGCGTCGTGTTGGTAGGTGGAGGGTTCAACACGATTACTGGTCTCAGCGCGCGCGACAACATCGGCCCCGGTGACCCCGGGGCATTCTTGGGCGACGGCATCGTCCTTTTTAACTCCGCCAACAACCGCATCGTCAACAACGTGATTGCACACAACGGGAGATACGACGGGATCGGAGTGCTCGAAGGTGGCTCCGACGCGAACCTCATCGAGAACAATACGGTCATTGGCAACGCCGGATTCCTCAACTCCAATTTGGAATCGTACGGACAGGGCATCATTGTCAATGCCGCGTCCATGCAACTCGCTGAGGTAATCAAGTACACCACGCTTAGGAAGAATACGGTGGGCGGGAACGCGTCGGCTGGGATTGCCAACATAAGCAGTGTCGAGGGCAGCATCGAGAACAACACCGTGGAGGGCAACGGTTTTACGAATACGGGTGGCAACGGGATTGGCGTGGGAGCGGGAGCGGGGGCACCCGCAGAGGCGTGGATGCTGGTGCAGCGCAATGAGGTGCACGGCAATACCCAAAGCGGCATCGTGATCAGGGCGGACGGAAGGCGGAGCGAGGTCCTCTACAACGACGCGTCCAACAACGCTCTTGCGCGCTCCTCATTCGGAGAATTGACCGCATTCGATCTCCACGACCTCCTCGGACGTTGCCAAGTCATCACCTGGCTGGGCAACACCTGGGGTACCGGTTTGTACTCGCCGGAGTGCGTCACGAACGGGGGAAGCGGCCCGCCTTCGTCGCTCACGTCAACCGAGGGCACCACCTCAGACCCTGACCCCCCGCTGCAGATCGTTCGACGGGTACCGCCCCTGGAATAGATGAAGACATCGCGTTGGAAGACATTGCATAAGCCCTGACTAGCCTTGGCGCGACTATGAAGGAAGGGACGGTGGTAAGGTTCGAGGCTGGTGGTCGTTGTATGGGAACGCCCTCCCACTACTAACCAGCCCCCCTGCACTCTGATCACTAGTTTGCTGGATAGACCTTCCAAGCCTGTTTATTGGTGGCGGCGTGGACAGGTTCATCGGAAGATCCTTGGAGGGAGGCCAGCACTCGCGCACGCGGTTTGCTGAGGCGGGGGTGTCCTTTCCTCGGGGCGTGGCTGTTGGTCGGCGAAGTCCGCGGGATGGGAGGACTGCTGAGGGCCCAGCCCGCCGCGTCAGGGAGGGAGCGGTTGTAGGCAAGGTGGCGCGTCGAGGAGAAGCCGCTCTTGCCTGAGATGAGAATCGGGGCGTTCCGGTAGAACTTGCGCGGGCCGAAGCGGCGTCCTCCTGGCCCACTTGCTGCTTCTCCAGCTCCCGCTGTCCAGCCACCGCCGGAGGACTTGCGGGGCGTTGGGGTGCGCCACCAGGACTCGATCAGACGGCCTGCTACTCGCTAACGCTGGACAGATGCGGTGCGGAACGACGCCCAGGATGCGGCGAGCCGTCACGCGGTCAGCGCACCGACACGAGGGTGGCGCGTCGGACTTGTTTTCTGTGACCATTCTGTGACCATTTTCGGGGCCCCGAGCGACGGACCTCGTCCGCCGACTGGCAGATCTCGCCGAAGGCTGCCTCGCCTCTTCGTCCCGATTGTCTGTCTACGGAGAGTTGCTTCCCACTCGTGCCCGACGGCCCTCAGCTGCGGCCTTTGCGTCTGCGGCGCCAGTGGCGAAGCGGGTCCGGGTGATCGCCTCGCTCATCGCCCCGCGGACGGCTGCGATCTCAGACGCGCCCGAACATCTGCGCCACCTAGGGCTCAGATCCCGGCAGGATTCCGGCGGGGCCCTTCGACCCGATCTCGGCTTGCCTCTGTACCTTTCCACCCGTGAAAGGGCGCGACGCTCTCCGCCCTGGCTTGCCGCAAGCCTTCGCGGCATGAAGGGTCACGGCGAGGTCGTGTGAGGTCCCAGAAAGGGCGCGCTGAACGTTCCTTGGCGAAAAGTCGAGGAGAACGCGTCGGGCGTCCCGGGTCACCTTTCTCCGCCAATGGGGACGAGTGGGACAGGCTGGCCACTGGCGAGGTCGGCGAAGGTCTATCTAGCCCCGTAGAAGCGGCGCATGTGACCCTGCCGTCGCCGCCGGTGTCTCCCGGTCTCCTCATGTCTCGCTGACCTGCGGAAATACAGGGATGTCGTGATCGCTGGTGCCTGGCCGTGTCAGCCTGTCACGCCTCGTTCGTTGTCACGGCGTTGTCACAGGACGCTGTTCGGACCGCCTGGTTCGCGTGACCAACGTCGCGATCCCAGGGTTTCCTCGCGCCGGGAGAAGGGCAGCACCTGGCATCGGCGTCCCATCGCGTGCTGCGGTTCAGGTCGAGCGCGGGACCCAGACCCGTCGGCGGGACAGGAGTTGCCGCGGTCCAGGCCACCGGGTCGTCCTTCTACTCTCCTTGGATTTGTTCGACGGAGCGTTCAAACGGTGCGGAATCTTTCGCGCTGCGGCCTAGCGCGGGCGGGCGTGGGACCGAACGGCTTGGACCTGCAGGCGGACGAACGCCCCCGCCGGGTCGAAGCTTGGCCACACGCGCTCAACCACCTCGTCGAGGAAGGGCATCTGCAGGCTCTCAGGCAGCAGCTTGAAGATCGGGTGTGCGACGCTCACCAGCCATGTCTTCATCTGTGTCGGGTTGCCCCAGTCCGCGCGGGATGGGACGAGCTCGAACTCCTGGACCAACATCCCCGCGTCCACCAGTGCCGCCATCCACTCGCCAGGGTCCGCCATTCGCCAAGGGGAACGCATGGCGCGGGGGCGATAGGCGGCGTAGGGGGCGCGACCGAGGGTACGCATCATCTCACTCACGATGCGCCACTGGTTGCCGGCGCCGCCCAGCCGGACCACCATGCGCCCGCCGGGCGCAAGGACGCGGGCGATCTCATGCACCGCAGTGAAATGGTCAGAAACCCAATGGAGGGCCGCGTTGGAGAAGACGGCGTCGAAGCTTCCACACGCGAAGGGCAAGCCGACGGCGTCACCGACTACCGCAGTGACACCTTTCTCGGCAGCCGCCTTCGCCATGACCAGCGAACGATCCAGCCCCACGCCCACCGCGCCGACGGATCTCATCATGGCGGTCACCCGGCCGTCACCGCAGCCAATGTCCAAAATTCGCTCACCCGTGCGAGGACGAAGGTGTTGCAGGAGCTCGACTGCCTCGCTGGTCTGGATGGATGACTCAGCCGCATAAGCTGCGGCGTCCCATGTGTCGCCTTCCATGCCGCAAACCTACCCCTCCCCTGGCGGCTGGAAGTCTCTGGTCTCATGCCTAGAGGTCGAGATGGCCTCCCTCGTAGGCGCCGGTTCCTGGAAGGACGCCGGGGCGGGCGGGACGTGACCGGGACGGCGACCGAAGGTGCCGGGCGGGGTGTTGTCGCGCGGGGTCCAAGGATTCGGGGCGATGCTTGCCATGGCAGCGACTACGCTGGCCCTTACCTAGGGTCGAAGATCACGGCCCAACGAGGACTAGCCACAGTGCCCGTGACGTTGTGATCCCTTTGGGATCTACGCGCTGTTCATCGTGGTTGCTATCGCCGGTGCAGGCCTGGGCTACGTGCTGAGCGGAGCCTCCCGTCAGGATCGGCGGCTAGGACTCATCCTTGGCCTTGTAGCCGCCGTAGTCTCACCGATCCTGCACAGCCTGGCACCGGCAGTGTGGGCAGCCCTGCTGGGGGCTCTTGCCGGCTACGCCAGGGGTCGATTCAGCCGCAGGACACAACGCGGCAGGGACATTTTATAGCCCTTCAGGAAACCTGCTCTCCCAGGCTGGTCATGTCGTCCTCAAGCGCCTCATTCATGCTTTGGCTGACTACTTCATTGCAAGGGAACATAAGGTGGGTGGTTCACCGGAAGTTGCAGTCGGGAAACAGTTGCGTGAGCTGCATATGACTTTGCCTACGTTGAACCGGTTGCATACATTTGGGTGGTCTCGCGCCACCGATGTGGACGTGGAACCGCGCTATCAGCTTCGAAGATCGGGTCGAAAACCGGGTGGCTTGCACATGCGCAGGTCAAGGGCATCGAGTTGTCCGGGAGTGGCCATCCTTTCCCCTACTTCCCCAGCAAACCATTTGGTCGTCTTGAGTGGTCAGCCGCTTACAAGGCGGACGATGGGGTTGTCAGGGGTGTTAGTGGGTGCCGGAGGGTGCCTCTGACCTCGGCGTTTAAGATTGGCGGGACGGGCTGACGTCGCCGGGCACGCTCGTGCACCGCGCGCTTGTGACCATGTTGCGACCCGGGCTGGCTGGCGGTGCTGACTTTCCGGCGAGCGTTTGCCCATGGCTGGCCCTCGCGAGGATTTTTGCGACCAGCGGCTGCTGGTCGACCTCGACCCCGAGCAAGCGGCGGGCCGTTCCTCTACGCCACGGCGGCCAGCACCTGCACGGTCAACGACACCGGGGGCACCGCCGCTACCACCCTCAGAATGGCAGCTCCTGAGCCACAAGAGCGCTGCCCCGCGGGACGGGTGCCCGCGGGGCTGAGGGCCCCGAGCTGAAGGTGGCGGCTTCAGGGAGTGGGCGCACCACGCGGACGTGGCCGAGCGGCTCTTCATCCACCACGCGTGGCCGAAGTCGAAGCTGGCCGAGATCTCCGCGAGCTCGGCCTCACTCTCGAAGAAAGCTGGGTATGCTTGCGGACCGGCTCGCTGGGCTGGTCGCCTTGGACGACTGAGGCACGCAAGTCCGTTTTGCTCAGAACATAGGTAGTTTCTACTGATGCAGTTTAGGCGTTTTGTCAAGTAACACCTCGGGTCGGTCGACGTCCTCGACCGAGGTGGCATTTGCAGCCGTGGGCGCCTTCGCCCTCGCCAGCGGTGCGCACCCCTGGCCACGGTTAGGAAAGACCTGGCCGCCTAGGACCTCGCCGACAGGGGGGCAGTGGCCGCAATTCGGCCTAGTTCGCTGATCCTGTCGACCCGCTGTCGTGGCCTTGCCGGCGGAGAAGACCGAACGAACCACGGGATGGACGATCTGTCCGAATCCCCACCGCTCGGGTCGCCACCTGACTAAGAGCAAACGGGAGGTACGCCTGTCTCGCCGCCGCTCCGGGCGATATAGGGAGGCGTAGGCGGACTGTGAGAGCCAAAGTTAGGCCACTTTGGCGCATGTTTTTCCGGGCCTCGTCTGCGATCTTGAGTGGCGGCTGCCCAAATACACCATTGGCGTCCCCAGCTGAGCAGTCGGAGCGGAGGATACAAGCCAGGTCGATACAGCGGCTGCGTACGCGGGACCGCTCGCTGCCACGATCAGGCTGACACAACCGCACAGGCTCAGCCCGGCCGGCACCTACCAGAACCGGTCTCGGTGGGGCATGGGGCACGAGAGGCGACGTCCTTCAACCGCAGTGCTTGCCGGTGATCGGGCGGCAGGCGATGTTCGCTGGCTCGGAGGAGAAGGAGCATGGGTCCCATGATGATGGCCAGAAGTGAATCGCTAGGCCGCTCCCGCCGTTTCCGGTTCGTAGCGGTGGTCGGCCTCATCCTCGCGGCGCTGGCCACACTGCCGAGCGCGTCGTCCGGCGCCCCTCAGTCGGGCACGTTTTCCAGCGCTACGGCTATTCAGTTGCCTAGACCCTCCGCGCCTGGGCCGGCAAATGGCATCCCGGTGCAGTGCCCGAGCTTTGACTCTTTCGGGCGGCCTGTGCCCAACAGTTGCCCGCCTACGCCGGCGCTGCAGAACCCGCCGGACTTGGACGCGGACTCCTTCGACGGCACCGAGATCGCGGTGTCGGGCCTGCAGGGCACGGTCACTGATGTCAATGCCACTCTCAGGGGCCTGACCTACATCCTGGAGGACGGCAGCGATCTCGATGTCATGCTGGAGGCGCCGAATAACGGTCCCAGGATTCAGCTGATGTCGGACCTGTGCGGCGACTCCTTCAATGCTCGAGTCCCGCGCTTCCCGTTCACGACGCCGATCGACCTCACCTTCGATGACGCGGCGTCGGGGCCGCCTCCGGCGGACAGCCCGTGCGCGAGCGGTACGTATCAGCCCTCCGATGACGACCAGGACTCGAACTTCCAATTCACGGGTGTCGACGTCTACTGCGGGCCCAACGTCCCCCCGTACGTGCCGGGACGGTGCAACCCTGTCGGTGCCCCGGAGGCTCCGGCGAGCACCACGCCGCTGTCCGCCTTCAACGGCATCAACCCCAATGGGACGTGGAGACTGTATGTGGTCGACGACTATCCCCAGGACGCCAACTGCTGGACCGAAAGAGGGTTTGACGAGAACGCGAAGGCGGACCCGAACGATGACACCCCGGAGTATCCCGCCTTCCCTGAAACGTGCTACGCGGGCCAATTCGCCGGCGGCTGGAGCCTAGACATCACCACCACCGGGCTGCCTACGGTCACGACTCAGCCGACGACGACGACGGAGCCGACTACG
>JALZBR010000201.1 GCA_030863485.1 Actinomycetota bacterium | reverse complement strand
GGTACTCCATGTCGTCGGCGATCCCCGGCCACGGGGTCACGCAGATGACCGCCGGAGCCCCCGCTGCGCGCACCATATCGACGAGGAAGTCGTCATCGATGTTGCCCGCGTCGAAGTTTGCGTGTCGATCGGCACCGGTCCCCGCGGGGTCGCGCGAATCATTGGCGTGCACGAGGTCGATCCGCCCAGTCGCCTCCAGGACCCGCTCGATGACCCCGTCGAGCTCCTCACCGGCGGCATGGGCGTGGCAGGTGTCGAAGCAGAACCCGACGTCGAGATCCTCGACGTGCTTCCACAGTTCCGCCAGCACGTCGATCCTGCGAGCCATCGCGTTGTTGCCCCCCGCCGTGTTCTCGATGAGGATCTGGACCGGGCTGTCGATCTCTTCCAGCGCCCGCCGCCAGCGATAGAAACCCTTCTCGACGCCGTCCTCGGCATGTCCGCCGTGCACTATCAGCGCGGCCGCATCTATCTCCTCGGCCCGCTCGATCGTGTGGTGGAGGATCTTCCGGGAGGGGATGCGCACGCGATTGTTCGGAGAGGCGACGTTGATCAGATAAGGAGCGTGCACGTACACGGGCAGCGGTGAGTCGCGCAGCTCCTGTGCGTACGGAAGCGGAGGAGGTTTCTTCCACGATTGGGGCGGTCCGACGAAGAGCTGGATGCACTCGGCCCCCACCTTTTCGGCCTCGGCAAGAGGATCCTCCTGAGGGACGTGGGCTCCAATGATCATGGGCCTGAAGCTACCTCTCGCGGCCCGGGTTGCCGTCCCGGGGCACTTGGAACAAGATGCTCGTTATGCCTCTGCTTCGCGACATCGCCATCAGGCACCTGTTGACCATCGAAGCCGATGACTCCTTGCAACGTGCCGCCAAGGCCATGACCGACCGGGGTGTGGGTAGCGCCGTAGTGATGCGCGACGGGAACGTTGCCGGGATCGTCACCGAACGCGACGTGCTCCACGCCGTCGCAGCGCGCGCCTCCCTCGAGGACACGTCGGTGGAAGAGGTGATGACCAAAGATCCCGTCGCCGGAGAGCCGGGGTGGGAGCTGACTCGCGCCGTTACCACGATGACCGAGGGTGGCTTCAGACACCTGCTCGTCAAGGAGATGGGGGAACCCATAGGCATCGTGTCCCTGCGTGATCTCATGGACGCAATGGTTGAGCTGGTTCAGGGAGCTGCCGCCTCCGACTGAGCGACCAGGTGCGCGACAGCGGAACTCTGCATCCGGCGCAACCTCCGTCTGAGGAAGAGCGACAAGAGTCTGCCCGCGATCCCGCCGGGGAGCCGGGACTCGAGGCGATGGACCACCCGGCAACCGCCCTCCTCGGGGTGCACCTCGTAACGGACCTTCATCGCCACGCCGACTACGACGTCCTCTTCGAAAACGTTCTCGTCGACCTGAAGCGCAATGCTGCGACCGTCCACATGGAACCCGAGCATCTCGGCGTGGCCCGACACCACGTCCCCGGACTTCAGCCTCTCCGGACCTTGCGTGGAAACGATCTCCGGCTGCCAGGAAGGCCATGCCGTTGCGTCGAGCAGGTAGGTCATCATCTCGTCGGGCGAGCACTTCGCCGACAGACCCTTCTCGATCACGAATGGTCTTCGGGCCCCGCTCACGTGATCAGTCTATGTATGTAGAGAAGGGCATCGCGCTAGGCTTGCTTGGACCAGCCAAAGCAACTGCCAAGGGGAAACGGAGGTCGCCGTGCCAAGGATCTTCTCGATCAAACCTTCACTGACCTTCAAGGGGCGCAAGTTCAAGGGTCTTCGAGGCTGGGCGGGCAAGCCGTTCCACCCACCCCTTACAGACATCCCGGTTGGCGCCTACTCGCTGGCGGCGATGTTCGACATCATCTCGTTCTTCACGAAAGACGGGTCCTCCAACGTCTCGCACGACTTCTTCGTCTCGGCCACCCACGTTCTGATCTTCGGAGCGATCTTCTCGGTGCCGACCGCCTTGACCGGGTTCTGGGATTGGCTCAAGTCGACTCCGAAGCACACCCAAGCGTGGCGAACGGCCAACTGGCACATGGCGGTGATGCTTGCCATGAGCGCAGTTGTGATCGTAGACATCGTCTTGCGCCTGGGCCGGTGGGACGAAGGCGAGACCAATCTCGTTCTCATGTTGCTGTCCGCGCTAGTGGGCGTGATGCTCACCGTGGGAGCGACCTACGGGGGCGGCCTGGTCTACGAGTACGGGTTCAACGTGGAGACCGCCGGCGACCATCCCGTTTGGCACGAGTCGGAACGGGACGTCTTCCCGGGAGAAGACAAGGCAATCGACGCGTAGTCAGGAGACAGATCCTTAGACGGCAAAGCGGACGTTGAGGATGTCGCCCTCCTTCACCTCGTAGTCCTTGCCTTCTACCCTGAGCAAGCCCTTGGTTTTCGCTGCGTCCCAGGAACCCGCCGACACGAGATCGTCGTAAGCCACGACTTCCGCTCGGATGAAACCCCGCTCAAGATCCGAGTGGATGACTCCGGAGGCCTCCGGTGCCTTGGCGCCGCGCCGCACCTCCCACGCCCGCGTCTCGTCCTCTCCGGTCGTTAGGAAGGTGATGAGATCGAGAGCCCGATAACAAGACGCGATGACTCGATCCAATCCAGGCTCTTCGACGCCGAAACCCGCGAGGAGCTCGGCCGCCTCGTCGGAGTCCAGGCCCGCGACCTCTGCTTCGAGCGCCGCGCTCATCGAGAGGGTCGACGCAGGCAAGCCATCATCAGAGGGCTCGGCCCCCTCCTCGGTGTTCACCACAACGATCCACGGCTTGAGAGTCAACGCGCCGTAACCCCGCAGTACCTTGAGCTCGGCCGGGTCGAAAGCGCCCTCGCGCAGCGGCTGCTCGGCCTCCAGCAACTCGAGCGCACGCTCGAGCACCGCTAGCTCGACCTTTCCTTCCTGGGAGCCGCGCGCCTTCTTCCGTGCCTTCTGGACGCCGCTCTCGATGCTTGCGAGGTCGTCCAGGAGGAGCTCGGCCTGCAGATTTCCCAGCTCGACCGATGGGTTGGCGTCGTCTCCGAAACCCCTGACCACGAGGCACAGCGCGTCGGTCTGCCGGTATTCGGCGATTCCCTGAGCGGTGAGGCCGCCCGGGACGTCGACGAAGCGGACCTTCGCATGAACGGTCTTCTTGGACCGCTCTATCTCGGACAAGACACCGAGACGCTCGTCGGGCACCTCGACCACCGCCTGGTTGGAGCGCCCGCCGGCCGACCCACTTCTGGTCAGCGCGACGAACAAAGTGCTCTTGCCCGAGTAGGGCATGCCCACGATCCCGACGTCTTTCATGCGGGAAATGTAAAGGGCGCGACGACTATGGTCGCGGGCGTGGACCTCGAGCTGCAAGACAAGGGCGTGCTGGTGACCGGTGCCGGCGGCGGGATCGGGAGCTCGGTCGCAAGGGCCTTTGCCGCTGAGGGAGCTCGGGTGGCGGTCCACTATCGAACGAGCAAAGAAAGAGCAGAGGAGGTGGCTCGAGCCACCGGCGGGGTGCCACTGCGGGCAGACCTCACAGTCGAGACCGAGGTCGAGCAGCTGATCCAGGACTCCCTCGACAGTCTCGGTCGCCTCGATGTGCTCGTGGCCAACGCGGGGATGTGGCCGTCTCAGGACGAGCCCATCTGGTCCATGTCGATGGAGCGGTGGCGGGAGACCATCGCGGCCAACCTCGACACGGTCTTCCTGAGCTGTCGCGCCTTTTTGAGACACGTCGCCACCAGCGGCACCGGAAACATCGTGATCGTCAGCTCCACGGCCGGACTGTTCGGCGAGGCAGGACACTCGGACTACGCCGCGGCGAAAGCGGCGCTTGCAGGCGGGTTCCTTTTGAGCCTCAAGAACGAGATCGTGCGGATCGCCCCCAGGGGAAGGGTCAACGTCGTCTGTCCGGGATGGACGCGCACGGAGATGGCGCGCGAAGCGCTGGAGGACCCGACAGTCGAACCGCGGGTGACCCGCACGATGGCCCTGCGACAGCTCGGGGAGCCCACCGACGTGGCGAGCGCGATCGTGACCCTGGCGTCAGACCGCGCCTCCCGACACGTGACGGGCCAGGTCATAACCGTGGCAGGAGGTATGGAGGGCCGGGTCCTGCACGACGACTGAACGCCTTCTGTTCGCTCTCCGGGTACCTGACCCTTACGTGGGGGCGGGCGGCAAAGAGAGAAGTCCATCCGGGTCTTCGGGTATCAGGTGCTCGCGCAAGAGCAAACCACGACCCACCCAACGGATCAGATCCCGCTCCACCTCGAGCAACTCTGTGGCCTCGGAAGCCACGTCTCCCAACGGCGAGCCGTAGACGTTGAATTCGCGGCCTTGGAATGGCTGGACAACGCATCCGTTCAGAGGCTGCAAGTAGCGACCGCTCGTTTGCGGGAGCAGACGATCATCCTTTCCCCGCGGTGGACCCGGTCCAACACAGCTCGAGGATTGCGACTCAGGTCCCTCATCGAGACGACTCCGAACCCCACTCGCTTGTGCGTGATCCCTACGCCAACTTTGTGCATGGTCCGACGCTAACGAAGGGGTGCGACACGCCCCCCGGCAGCAGGCTTCCAAGCACTCTCGTTTTTTGTCAGACATCGTCTCGATGGGTGGCCCACACGAAGAAGATTCGGGCTCACGGAGCAGGTTCGGGTCACGGACGAGGCTCGGGGTAGTCGATTGTCGGGTCGGAATGTCTGACAAAATCAGCGGGGACAACAAACACGCCTATACCGTGCCGCCCCGGTCCTGCTGCTGACGTTCGGTTAGATGATGCGGGCTCCCAGGGCGCTGGCGACGAGCTCGACGGCCAGTGCCCCCGTGGCGTTGGCGAGGTCGTAGATGGGGTTGACCTCCACTATCTCGAGAGACGTCGCGATGCCGGACTCCGCAATCAGCTCCATTGCCAAGTGCGCCTCCCTGTAGGTGATGCCGCCTCGCACGGGGGTCCCGACCCCGGGGGCGATCTTCGGATCCAGGACGTCGACGTCGAAGGAGACGTGGACGAAGCCGTCGCCCGCGACGTGATCGAGCGCCTCCTTCATCACCGCACCCACACCCCGGCGATCGATCTCCGACATCGTGAGCACCTTGATACCCATCTTCGACACGAGCTGCTTCTCGCCGGTGTCGAGCGACCGGACGCCGACCAGTGCCGTCCGAGCCGGGTCCACCCACGGTGGGGGGCCGAAGCCGTCGATGTCGAAGCCGCATGCCCCCAGTGCGGCGGCAAGGGGCATGCCGTGGACGTTCCCGCTCGGCGAGTTCTCAGGCGTGTTGATGTCGCCGTGAGCATCGACCCATAGCACTCCGCCGGTGCCGTGCACGGAATGGAGGCCGGCGAGCGTCCCCATCGCGATCGAGTGGTCTCCGCCCAGAACGAGTGGGAATCGGTCCGAGCGGAGGATCTCGGCGACCCTGTGGCCGATCTGCGAGCACGTGGCGAGGATCTCCTTCAGATAACGAGCGCTCTCGTCCTGGACCGGGGCGATCTCCGGCATGGCGGCCTTGACGTTGCCGAGGTCGACTACGTCCCCGCCCAGCTCCTCCATGCGCTCGGCCAACCCCGAGTAACGGATCGAGCTCGGTCCCATGTCCACCCCGCGTCGGCTGGCCCCCAGGTCGAGGGGGGCGCCGAGGATCGCTATTCGAGAAGTCTCCACATCGAGGTCTGTGACATCCATGAAACGATCCTTGCATGAGCGACCAGATGCCGAGCGGAAACAGGCCCCGGCCCGTGGCCGTTATCAGCGGCGCGTCGGCCGGGATCGGTGCGGCCACCGCCGTTCGGCTCGCATCCGAGGGCTATGAGGTCGTCGGCGGGGCGCGCCGGGTGGAGAAAGCCGCGGCCGTGCTCGAGCCCGTGGGCGGACGGGCTCTGGCGCTCGACGTTACGGACGCCGGATCGGTCGATGCCTTTGCTCGGGAGATAGAGCGCGTAGACGTCCTCGTGAACAACGCGGGAAAGGCGATTGGCCTGGAACCGCTTGCCGATCTAAGCGATAAGCACGCTCGCGAGATGTGGGAGACGAACGTGCTGGGTTTGCTCAGCGTGACCCGAGCGCTCCTGCCACAGATCGAGAGATCGGCGGGTCACATCGTGAACCTCGGATCGACGTCGGGCTTCGAAACCTACCCGGGAGGTGGCGGCTATACGGCCACCAAACACGCTGTGCGTGCGCTGACGAGGACTCTCCGGCTCGAGCTCGTCGGAAAACCAGTCCGGATCACCGAGATCTCGCCTGGTCTGGTGCAGACCGAGTTTGCATCCGTTCGCTTCGATTGGGACGAGGCCCGCGCGGCAAAGGTCTACGAGGGGATCGACCCACTGACCGCAGAGGACATCGCCGATTGCATTGCGTGGGCCGTCACCCGGCCCCCGCACGTCGACATCGACGAGATCGTCGTCCGCCCGGTCGCGCAGGCGGCTTCGACGATCATCGCTCGTCGTGAACCTTCTCCTCCTCCTCGGGAGCAGGGATAACGAAGGACAGGACGGTCGTGATACCCAGCGACGCCACGATGACGATCAGCGAGAGCCAGATGGGGACCTCGATGTGTCCCTCGCCGTGCTCCACGTGACAGAAAAGAGATGAGGTATCGCAGGGAACGGCCTCGAGCAACATCTTCACCCCCACGAAACCGAGGACGAAGGCGAGCCCGTAGTTCAAGAGGTGCAGTTTCTTGAGGCCCCCGGCCAGCAGGAAGTAAAGCGCTCGCAGCCCGAGCACGGCAAAGACGTTCGAGGTCAGGATGATGAACGGGTCCTCCGTGATCCCGAAGATCGCCGGGATCGAGTCGAGCGCGAAAACGACATCGGTCATCTCGATGAACAACAGACAGATGAACAGCGGTGTCGCAAGCCTCTTGCCGTTTTCGTAGATGAATAGCTTCTGGCCCTCGAACCTGGTCGTAGACCTGAACCTGCGTTGCGCGAATTTGAGGATCGCGTTGTCCTCGGGATGTATCTCTTCCGTAGCCCCCTTTCCCACTCGATAGGCGGTATAGAGCAGGAAGGCGCCGAATACGTAGATGATCCATTCGAAGTTCTCGATCAAAGCGACGCCGACCGCGATGAACGCGCCCCGGAAGATGATCGCTCCGAGGATCCCGTAGAAGAGGACCTGGTGCTGATATTTGATCGGGACACTGAAGTAGCTAAAGATCACGATGAACACGAACATGTTGTCCACCGACAGCGAATACTCGATGAGATAACCGGCGAAGTACTCCCCAGCCGTCTCGCCGCCCTTCCAGACCAAGACGATCACCCCGAAGACGAGGGCAAGCCCCACCCAGACCGTGACCCACGCCGCCGACTGCCGAACGGACGGCTCCTCGTCCTCCTCGGTGTGGAACAGCTTGAGGTCCACGAGCAGCATGGCTATGACGAAGCCGACGAAACCTGCGTACATGTACCAGGGAACCAACGCGCCTCCAAGACTTACTGATCGGTCGAACCGCCACGCCCGGTTCGTCGGGCTTCGTGCATTCGCGAAGACAGCGCGTGCGGACGTCTGAAAACAACGACTCCACTGTGATCGCCGGGCGATCAGGGACCGACGTGACCTCGCAACGTAGGCATCAAGGATACTGACGAGGCGGCCATCGGTGGGCAAACGCCCTCCGAGGCCCCCTCTTATGGCACTGATCACACGAGATAGGTCCGATTTGCGCGGGATCGCGTTCGCCGTGGCGGCAGCGATCTCGTTCGGGACGCTGGCGATCTCGGCAAAGCTCGGCTACAGGGCGGGGGCCGGCCCGATCCCGCTGCTGGCAACGAGATTCGCTGTCGCGGTTGCCCTGCTGGCCAGCCTGCAGGCGATGAGGCGGGACAAGGTGCGCCCGCCGGCTCGGAGCGTCATCCGCCTGATGCTCCTGGGCGCCTTCGGATACGCGGCCGAGTCCGCCCTGTTCTTCGCGGCCCTCGAGAACGCCCCAGCCTCGGTGGTCGGACTCGTCTTCTACAGCTATCCGATGTGGACGGCGCTGCTGGGTCTCGCGGCCCGCCTGGATAGGTTCCGGCCACAGCTCCTGCTCGCCCTCCTGCTGGGGAGCGCCGGCGTGGCGATCGTCTTCTCCCGCGAGATCGAGAGGACCGGGGCCAAGGGGCCGCTGCTCGCGTTGGCCGCCGCCGTCGCGGTCGCCCTATTCCTCATCGGCATCCAGGTCTGGACGGAGGGCATCGACGCGACCTCGTCCGCCCTGTGGACCTCGGCCGGAGCGGGCCTCGCTCTTCTCGTTGCGTGGCCTCTGTCGGGGCAGTCCCTGCCGCTCGGCGGGCTCCCGAGCGCTGCCGCCCTCGGCCTGGCGTCGGCCACCGCGTTCGTCCTCCTCTATGCGGCGATCGCCAGACTGGGTTCGTCTCGCGCGGCCGTTGCGACGATGGTCGAACCCGTCGCGACCGTGATCCTGGCGGCGGCCTTTCTGGGCGAGCCGATCTCCATTCAGGTGCTGGGAGGGGCCGCCCTCATCGTCGCCGCCCTGCCGGTCCTTGCGATGACGGGTCGGGACTCTCGGATCGACGCACCCCCCGTCGCCTGACGCGCGTCCTTGATCAGAGCTTGCGGTGGTCCCACGACGCCACTCGCTCGAGAGGAAGCACTAGACCCACCCTTTTGGCGGCCTGACGCTCAATTTCCGGGAGAACGAGCGAGTCCTCAGCCGCCTCCGGCGCCGAGGGGACCACGTAGCGCTGGTGCAGCGCCAACCCGATCGATCGGACCTCCACGAAGTCTTCGATCACCTCGACGTGGCCGCGCACGAGGACCCCGCGCAGCTCGTCGTAAGTGCGCCCGTCCTCGGCGAGGAGCGCCGCCCGAGGGTCGCGCCTGAGGTTCTTTACCTTCTGGCTCTTGCCGTACGTCCACATCCGCAGCGAGCCCTCCTCGTCGAGGACGAACCACATCGCGGTGGAATGCGGCCAACCCGTCGCGTCGAGCGTCGTCAGGACGACCGTGGTCGCCCCCTGAAGGAAGTCGACGATCTCCTCATCCGTCATGGCGATGAACGAACGCCGGCTGCCCATGTTCCTATTGTCGCCGTACCTGCAAAGCGTGCGAGCTAACGGCACCTGCTCCCTGCGGCTACTCTCTTGGCTCATGAAAGTCGGCCTGGTCCTCGGTGGTGGCGGCCTAATCGGCATGGGCTATCACGCAGGCGCGTTGAAGGCACTCGAGGAGGCGGGAGCCGACCCCGTCGGCGCGGACCTCATCGTCGGAACAAGCGCAGGATCGATCCTGGGGGCCTATCTCCGATCGGGATGGAGCGCGACCGACTTCCACGACTACGCACACGGCAGGCACCCCAAGTCCGAGAAGAGCGTCGAAGATCAGAAGGCGCAGGTACGAGAGATCTTCACCCCGATGTGGGCGAGCAACCCCGAACGCGTACGTCGCGCCATCGGAGGTGTCTTTGCCGCAGCCGCCTCGAGAGGCATCTGGTCCAAGGCGGGAGGGCGCATGCCGGGGGCCGGATTGCGGCGGATCTTCCCCGCAGGGATGTACTCGACCGAGGGAACCAGGCAGCGGTTCCGCGAAGACCTCCCGCAGGAGTGGCCGGAGCGCGACCTCTACGTGTGCGCGGCCGACCTCTACACCGGGGAGCTGGTTCCTTTCGGGCACCGCTTCGCCCCCAAGGCCGACCTCCGAGAAGCCGTCCTCGCTTCGACCGCTATCCCCGGGATCTTCCCTCCCGTAAAGATCGACGGACGGCACTATGTGGACGGCGGAGTCAAGAGCGCCACCTCACTCGACCTTGCGGCCGACGATGGCTGCGAGGCGATCATCTGCATCGCCCCTCTCGGTTATCGGCGTGACGAAGGTCTGTCCCGCACCGACGTGCGGCTCTTTCCGCCGATGGTCCTGCGAGCGCTCTTCGCGAGATCTCTCAAACGAGAGGTGACCGAGGCTCGCAAGAAAGGGATCGAGGTGCTGGTGATACGACCATGGCTGACCGAGCTGAAAGCTCACGGCACGAACTCAATGCGCCATTACGACAGGGTGCAGGTGGTCGAGGGCGCGCGAGAGGGAACCCTGCGGCTACTGGAACAGCACGCGGATCACCCCGCGTTGCAGGCCTTCCAGAAGAACGCAAGAAAGGAGAAAACGGGCTGATGTCTGGCGCAAGAGACGGACTCAAACAGGTGCTCGACTTCGGGCGCCCGCGAACCGTAAAGGCACTGTCGAACGCGGGGGCACTTCACCCCTCGTCTTCTTTGGCTCTGGCCCGCAGCCTTCCATGGTTGCTCGGCCGCGGCCCCTCGCTGGGCGTGGTGACGCAGATGAACGCCCAGGCGTTCGGCGACAAGACCGCCATCCACGATCGCAGCGGAAGCCTCACCTGGCGCGAGCTAGACAACCGCGCGAACCAGTCCGCCCACGCGCTCTGGTCCGCCGGACTACGTGGAGGAGACCGGGTGGCCACGCTCCTTCGCAACGGACGCGAGTGTGCTGAGGTCGCTCTTGGAGCTCAGAAATACGGGATCGTTGCCTGCCCTCTGAACACCTGGGCGAAGCCCAAGGAGCTCAAAGCGACGATGGCGGCCTCGGACCCGGGCATCGTCGTTTACGACACGGCGCACTCGGAGCAGATCGAGGAGTGCGTGCCGGAGGACGTCCCTCTCGCGTTCGTCGGGGATCCGGGCAAGGCCCTGGCAGGATCGATCGACTACGAGGAATGGCTGAGCGACAAGCCCCAGCGCCCCCCGGCGCCCTTCACGCGGAACCCCGGAGTGGCCAAGGTGGTAATCCACACCTCCGGCACCACCGGTACGCCCAAGGGCGCCGCTCGCAACGCGTCCGCGGCCGGGATCGGCGCGCTCGCCAACCTCCTGGCGGTTGTGCCCTACCACCGAGACGACATCGTCTTCTGTCCCGCGCCGCTCTTCCACTCCTTCGGCCTGGCGACTTTCACGTTCGCTACCGCACTCGGAGCAACCATGGTGCTGCCCGAGAAGTTCGACCCGGAGCGATCGCTCGCTCTCATCGAGGCGCACAGGGCCACCGCCGCTTCCTTCGTGCCGGTGATGATCAAGCGCATCGCGAGCCTCGACGAAGAAGTGAAGAACCGCTACGACGTCTCGAGTCTGAGGATCGTGATGGCCAGTGGGTCGGCGATGGGCGAGGAATTGCGCAGGGCCGCGACGGAGACCTTCGGTGAGGTCTTGTACGACCTCTACGGATCCACCGAGGCCGGTTGGGTGGCGATCGCGCGACCGCAGGACGTCAAGTCCCACCCCAAGAGCGTCGGCAAGCCGGTGCCCGGCATCGACGTTGCCATCTTCGACTCGGATGGAGACCTCGTTGAAACGGGCGAGACCGGTGAGATTTTCGTAAAGAGCGACGTCTTGTTCGAGGGCTACACCTCGGGCGATGCGAAAGACGAGCGCGACGGCTACATGTCGATCGGCGACCTCGGTCACCTGGACGAAGAGGGATACCTCTACATCGAGGGCCGGGCCGACGACATGGTCGTGGTGGGCGGAGAGAACATCTATCCGATCGAGGTAGAAGCGGTCATCGAGTCCATCCCGGGGGTCGATGAAGTCACCGTTATGGGCGTGCCCGACGATGAGTACGGCGAGGTCCTGGCGGCGTTCGTGGTCGGATCGGTCAAGCCCGAGAAGGTCAAGCAGACCTGCAAGAAGGAGCTCGCCTCCTACAAGGTCCCCAAGAGAGTCGAGATCATCAAAGAGCTGCCTCGTACCTCGACCGGCAAGGTGGTCAAGCGCGAGCTGCTGGAGATAGCCGAGGACAACTAACTCGCATGTATTTCGACTTCGACGGTTTCCGCATCTCATACGAGGAGCGCGGACGACGCAAGGGCGCGTACAAACGACCGTTCGTCCTCATCCACGGGCTGTTGCTACCGCGCATGCACCACTACGCATTCGCCGACTATCTCGTCGATCGCGGCAACAACGTCATACTCATCGACCTGCTCGGTCATGGGGAGAGCGACAAGCCCGACCACTCTCGTCATTACTCGATGGAGCAGTTTGGCCGTCAGGTAGTGGCGCTGCTCGACCATCTCGACCTGAACGAAGCGATTGTCGGCGGCACCTCCCTCGGTGCCAACGTCACCCTCGAGGTCACCGCCCAAGCTCCCGACCGAGTGCGCGCCATGTTCATCGAGATGCCGGTTCTGGAGCGAGCGGCCCCCGCCGCCGCAGCCATCTTCCTGCCGCTCGTCATCTCCTACGCGGAGGCGCAACGATCCTTCCAGCGCCTAGCCGGCCTGCTCCGACGTCTGCCGCGTGGCTTCGGGCTGTATCCCGACGTGGTGCTCGAGGTCCTTTCGCGCGACCCGATCCCCTCGGCCGCCGTCCTGCACGGCCTGTTGACCGGTCGGCTGGCCCCGCATCCGTCGGATCGTGAGAAATTCGAGCATCCCACGCTCATCGTCGGCCACGAAAGGGATCTGCTCCATCCCTTCTCGGACGCAGCGGCTCTCAGCCGTGAGCTACGCAACTCCGAGCTGTTGCAGGCAAACTCTTTCTTCCAATTGCGCTTTCCTCCGAATGAGGCCTCGCGGCGCATAGCGACGTGGCTCGATCGGATGTGGGCGTGAGTTTCTCGATCGAGGTCTTCCCCGCCCATCTCTATCCCCAGAAGGCCGCCGCGCGCATCGCAGCAGAGCTCCCCGACGTCACTACGGTGGCGCTGACCGGCGGAACGACGGCCGAGAAGATCTACCGGCCCTTTCCGGAGACCGGAGTTACTTTCGGAGGCAAGGAGGTCTTCTTCTCAGACGAGCGATGCGTGCCCCCCGATGACGACGCGAGCAACTTCGCCATGGCAACGCGAAGCCTCGGGCGGGCGCTCTGGGGGGCCTCAATCCATCGCATGAGAGGAGAGGACGATCCCGCCGATGCCGCGGCGGCTTACTCCGAGGAGTTGCGCTCGGCAGGCACCGGGCGGCTCGATCTCCTCCTTGTAGGCATGGGGGCCGACTGTCACGTCTGCGCCATGTTCCCGGGCTCCCCCGCTCTCGACGAGCGCAACGACCTGTGCGCGGCCATCGACCGTCCCGACGGGATGAAGGGGCTGACGCTCACTCCGCCGACCGTGCTCGAGGCCGGGCGCGTGCTCCTGCTGGTGTCCGGCGAGGCCAAGGCAGAGGCCGTGGCCCGAGTAGTAAACGGAGACGATCCCGTCGCGAGCGCTCCCGCGAGGATGCTGGCCGACCATCCCGACGTGACCTTCTTGCTAGACGAGGCAGCCGCAAGCCACCTCTAGGCCCCCCGCGGGACCTCTTTTCGAGCAGCCTTCGACTCACTCCGAGCGCCGCAGACTTCGCCCGCGCGAGGTCGTTACAGATCGTTACGGGCGAGAAACGGTTGCGAAACCTTCTCGAAACACCTTCTGCGGAACCTTCTCCTCAAGCTGAAGTCGAGACCGCCAGAAAGAAGGAGCCGCTTATGAATACCGGCGATACCGCATTCGTTCTCGTATGCGCCGCACTCGTGATGTTCATGACGCCGGGGCTCGCGTTGTTCTACGGGGGAATGGTCCGGGCGAAGAACGTCCTGGGAACGCTGATGCAGAGCATGTTCGCACTGGGACTCGTATCGATCCTCTGGATCGTGATCGGCTACAGCCTCGCTTTCGGGCCGAGTCAGGGTGGGCTGATCGGAGGGCTCGACTTCCTGGGCTTCGCGGACGTAGGACAGGAGCCCAATGCCGATCTCGCGGCGACGATCCCGCACATCGCCTTTGCGACCTTCCAGCTGATGTTCGCGATCATCACGCCGGCTCTCATCACGGGGGCCTTCGCGGAGCGCATGAAGTTCTCGGGCTACGTGGCGTTCACCGCCGCGTGGCTGCTGCTCGTCTACGCACCGATGGCGCACTGGGTGTGGGCACCCGGGGGCTGGATCCGCGAGCTCGGCGCGCTGGACTTCGCCGGCGGGACGGTCGTGCACATCAACGCGGGCATCGCGGCCCTCGCAGCGGTAATCGTCATCGGCAAGAGAAAGGGCTTTGGCAAAGAGGCGTTCGTGCCCCACAACCTCCCGCTGACCATCCTCGGGACAGGCATCCTGTGGTTCGGTTGGTTCGGGTTCAACGCCGGCAGCGCGCTCGGTGCGAACGGTCTTGCCGCTTCAGCTTTCCTCGTGACGAACGTCGGTGCGGCCGCGGGTGCGTGCGGCTGGGCACTGGTCGAGAGCACGAAGGAGCGCAAGTCGACGACGTTGGGCGTCGCTTCCGGCGCGGTCGCCGGGTTGGTGGCGATCACGCCGGCCGCCGGATTCGTCACACCGATGTCGGCGATAGCCATCGGGCTCATTGCCGGGGTCGTCTGCGCCTACGCCGTTCGTCTCAAGTTCAAGCTCGCCTACGACGACTCGCTGGACGTCGTAGGCGTGCACCTCGTCGGCGGTCTTCTGGGCGCCTTGCTGACCGGTGTCTTCGCGGATCTCGCCGTCAACCCGGCGGGGGCCGACGGACTTCTGGCCGGTGGAGGTCTCGCTTTGCTCGGCAAGCAGGCCGTCGCCATCGGGGCGACGCTCGCGTTTTCCTTCGTGGTCACGTTCGGGATCCTCAAGCTGGTCCAGGCGACGATCGGCCTGCGCGTCAGCGACACCGACGAACTCACCGGCGTGGACCTCGCCCAGCACTCCGAGGCGGGCTACGCGCTGAGCGAAGGAGGCGGGGCCACTTCGGCTCCTCCGCACGCGGCGGCCCCATCACATTCCGGGGCCACCGTGCGGGTCCCACAAGGAGGTGAGGCATAGATGAAGCTCGTCGTAGCCGTGATCAAGCCGTTCAAGCTGGACGAGGTGAAGGACGCCGTTCAGGAC
>JALZBR010000196.1 GCA_030863485.1 Actinomycetota bacterium | reverse complement strand
TGGCCTCGCCGTAGGCGGCCTCTGCCTCCCTTGCGTCGACGATCCCGTTTCCATTCGTGTCGTCGTTTTCGTCGGGACAGCTCGCCTCTCGACCCTCGAAGCCGTGAATGCGTTGAGGGTGAACCTCGTTCGGCGTCAGCCCTCTCGCATCGATCGCAACCCTCACTTCGTCCTGGAAGACGCTCACGGCTGCATTACCCGACACTCCGGAGTCGTTGACCGGTGCCAGCTCTGCTCGGAACCTTCCGGGCTCCAGGCCCTCGTCGCCGCCGCAGGCTGCGGCCAACAGCAGCGTTACCAACCCAAGGACCAGTCGCGATCGCTTCCCGCCCATCCTCTCCTCCTTACCTAGGAACGATCGGGCGCGCCGAATACCGGGAACGCGGCGTGGGAGCGTCGACAACTGAAGTCGCCGGTCTTCTCGAAACCCTGAGCCCGTCCTCGCGGCTCCCCGGCGCCGTCATCCCGCCCCCCCGGCTGGCAACGAATGCTTCCATCTAGCCTAACTCCCGACTCGAGCGCGGGCTCGGGCCCTTTCGCCGAGGGGCTCGATCCAGAAGTCCTAGGAGCAGGTTTAGGGTCCCGGCAGGAACGAGCGAGGGAGGCCGCCCATGTCCGAGGAGTCTCTGCGAACCGCCGGGATACTGCTCATGACGGTGCCGGCCGTCGCCTTCGGCGGGGTCACGCTGTTGCGACTGATCTGGGGTCGCCGGCCCGGCTATCTCGACAACCCCGTGCGGCAGAACCTGTGGCGGGCCGGTCACGCACACGCGGGGGTGTTGGTGATCCTGGCCCTAATCGGAATGCTCTATATCGACCAAGCCGGGTTCTCCTCTAGTCTCTCGCAGCTGGTCCGCTTCCTGCTGGTCGTTCCCCCGATCCTGATGCCGTTGGGGTTCTTCCTGTCTGTGGCATCGCCGCGTTCGGAGCGGCCGAACGCCCTTCTCTACCTCGTTCCCGTCGGCGGCCTCGCCCTGTCAGTCGGGGCGGTCACCCTCGGCATTGGGCTAATCGCTTAATGGCGAGGTGCACGTTCCGCGGTAGCGCCGGCGACGTCAAAGCGTGACGCGGTTGAGCTTGCGGATCGTGTAGTCGGTCCAGATGCCTTCGCGCCAGTAGACGTCGGACTCTATGACGGCGACGACGGCTTCTTCGGATTGAACTCCAAATACCAAAAGCGACGCGCTCATGTCATCGAAGGCTCCCCCCAACAAGAGTGCCCCTTCGCGCAACAGCTTCTCGACGCGCTCGAGGTGCTCGTCTCTATAGGGGGCGCGGCGCTCCGCGGCGCCTTCGACGTACGAGGCCGTCACGACGAAGCACGGTGTCACGCGCGGCATGGGCGCAGGCCTACCTCGACTAACCCGATCTCACGGTTCTCTTGCGCGCTTTGCGCTCGTACATGCGTCTGTCGGCCTGCTTTATGAGCTCGTGCATAGAACAGGGGTTGTCGGGGTCGTACCTCGCCCGCCCGACGCTGACTGAAAGCTCGTAGGGCCGAGGCTCTGTCCTGCGGTGGCGTTCGATCGCATCGAAGAGCCGACGCACTGCGATCTCGGCGCCTTGGTCGCTGCTCTCGGTGGTGAGCAGAACGCAAAACTCGTCTCCACCGATACGCGCAAGGATGTCGGATTCTCTGAAGGTCGCCGCAAGAGCCCTTGCAAGGTCTCGGAGGGCCCTGTCTCCCACGTCATGGCCCAGGGTGTCGTTGATCTTTTTCATGCGGTCGAGGTCGAAGAACAACAGACTCATCGCTCGTTTGGTCCTGCGCGCAAGCTTGAGCTCCTGCTCGGCGAGCATCATGAACCCACGCCTGTTCTTGAGCCCGGTCAGCTCGTCCACGAGGGCGATCGCCTTCATCTCGGCCGCGTACTCCGCGAGCTCCAGTCGGGCGCGCTCTCGCTCGACGACTCGACCCAAGAGCGTTCCGATGTTGGCCAGGACCTCCTGCAGCGACTCATCGGGCTCCGCGGGCTCCTCCGAGAAGAACTCTAGGGCTGCGACCGCTTCGGCGCCGACCATGACGGGGAACACGGCAGCCGCTCCGAGGGGGAGGTCCTTGACGAGCTTGGCCCTGACGAAATCGGGATCCCTGGAGACGTCGACGATCCACAAAGGCCTGCCCAGAGGCACAGTGCGGCCAATCAGCGACGGCCCCGGGACGTCCAGACGAGTGATCTCCGTCGCTCTTCGGAAAGTCTCGAATCGCTCGGGATCGTCGACGTGCCAGATGCCGGTGGGCCCCCATTTGCCTGACAGACCTTTGACGGGAAGGTAGACGTGTCCGATGGGCCAGCGGATAGTGCGGCAGACTTCGTCGACCGCGACCTGCAGCGCATCTTCGATCCTTTCGGCGTCGTTGGCGGCGGCCGCCACAACTTGCAGCAATTTCAGCAGACGCGCTTGATTGACGATGCCCTCCTGC
>JALZBR010000185.1 GCA_030863485.1 Actinomycetota bacterium | reverse complement strand
TCGTAGGAGGCCTTCTTCGCCGGGTCAGGCTCAAGGCGGATCGCCTCCTCGTAGGCGTCAGCGGCACTGGCTTTGTCTCCGAGGCGGGCGAAGACGAATCCCCGCATGCTATGGAAGAAGGCCTTTCGCTCATCGTGGAGAGTGAGGTCGATGGCGGCTTGGTAGTCGCTGAGAGCCCGGCGATAACGGGACACAGCGTCGTGCTCATCAGCCGAGGGCAAGTGGATGAACCCGAGAAAGCCATGCGACTCCGCAGCCATCTCGCGGAGCCGGGCGTTGCCGCGGCGGAAGGCCTCGATAACTTCCTGGAATCCGCGCTCCGCCTCGATCCAGTAATCGCCGACCAGCGCCTGACTGAGACAGAGCTGGACTCGCGCAACCCCGAAGGCAACCTTGGCGGGGATGTCCGCCGCGGCGGGCTGGACCCGGGCCGCCAATGCACTCCGAAACCGATCACGCGCCTCGTACAGTCCTTGGACGTCGACGTTGCCGGCCTCGCAGTCGGCGCGTGCCGCGTGAAGGAGAACCTCGGCATGCCCCAGCCGCGCCCGGGCGTACTCCGGATTTAGGGCGAGCGCCTGGTCATACGACACCCGCGCCTTGGCCAGGTCACCCAACCTCCCCTCGGCGTTTCCGATGAACAGGTACAGCACCTCCTTGCCGTCGCGGGCGTCCCACCCGGCACTATCCTTGGCGACTTCGAAGTGCCTCAGTGCAGCCTCGTTTTGGTTTACGGCGAAGTAGCTCAGCCCAACGATGAACTGAGCCAAGGCGCGTGTCCGTTGCAGCAGCTTCTCGCGCAGATCTCTGCGGACCACGGCGTTGCGCGAGATGTCTCCCCCTGCCATGAGCGCCGACCCCAGCTCATGCTGGCCCACGAGCTCCTCGGCATTCTCGAGCCTACGGTCGCTCAAGAAGAACTCGGTGGTGAACTGGTTGGGAATGTCCACCCGCAGCGTGCCATAGACGACGATGTCCGCCCGGATCCCGCTGGCCATCTCCGCCGCCGCCCTTGCGCGCTCGTCTCGATTCCGGCCTTTCAGGGGGCCGGTCTCGATTGGTGACCGCAGCTCGAGGTCGAAACCGGTCTTCTCGATCTCCCCGAGTTCGTCACGCAAGCGACCGAACACCGACTGCGCCAGGGCCGTTGCCTCTGCAGACGACACCGGCTGACCAGCCTCACCGACCCCTCCAAACTCCGCAACGGCGATATTGAAGTCTCCTTCCATCGGGCGCCAAACTGGCGAACCGTCGAACAGCTGGCTCATGCCCCATATCGCCGTCACCAGCACGCTGGCCGCCACCAGCACTCTCACGACGCCTCCGATGACATCGGATGGAACAATCCAGCTTCGGAGCCCTTTCCGCCAGGTCGCCTTGGGCGCGCCAACTGCACCCTCGAGGCATTCAATCAGGCGCTGGACGTCATATTTCCAACGGCCGTCGGTGACCTCGAGCGCGTTGCGTCGCGCAAGCGGAGCCAGCACGTCGGGCAACTCCTGCACCGAAGGCATCGCCGTTCCCTCCACGAGAACGGGAACGACCATGACGTCATCCCTCTCGATTCCGGCCGCTACCTCTAGCCGGACCCAATCGTCGGGATCGTCGAGACGGCGTCGCCCCTTGGTGTCCACGATCCACTCGCGCCCGATGATGACAACCAGCGCTCCGCACGAGGCGAGAGAGTCCGAGATGACGTCAACGAAGTCCGCGCCCGGCTGGACCGTATCGATATCACGGAAGATCCGGGCTGTCCCGAAGTGCTGACTCAACGACTCATGCAGGCGACCGGCGAATCCGGAAGCGTCCTCGCGGCGGTAGCTGATGAAGACGCCGCGCTGGGGACCGGATGTCCGCCGGCCCGCCAGCGCCATCCCTCGGCGCCTGTCGATCGACGTCGTTCCGCCGGTCGCATCCGGGTTCTCACGTTGCCTCGCTTGCTTCTTGAACATCACAAGCCCTCTGTCAAGGCAAGTCTGATGACGCCAGCGGTGCCCCAATCGCCGCCGGCACTCGGTCAGTACGTGACCACCAATCAGAAGCGCCGGGCGGAGCTGGGCGAAGGCACCGACCCCCCGACGACCGGGACCTGCCCTGCATGCTGAGGTCGGGCTCGCTCAACCGTTTCCTCCTCCTACCATTTTCCGCCAGAATGCTACGGTAGCTTCGGACACTCAGTCCACGCCTTGGAGGTTTGATCTTGCGGACCTGCGATGGTGCCTCTATCGCTGCTCACCCGTGGCGATTTCTCTTCTCGTTCGTTGCCATCATGACACTGATCGGATGTGGAAACTCGGATCAGGACATCGCGACAGAAGCAACGCCTCGGGAGCACGCAGTTCCATCAACGGAACCCGCGACTACAACCAGTCCCCTAAAGCGACGAGAAGCTCCGCCGCAAGGGGCCCTCGGTCAATTCAGCGTCTTTGTTGGTGGCGATCCGCCTTGTCTTGGGCACGTCGAGACAGCCAGGCCAGAGGTAACAGCGGACATTTATCCACGCCCTGAAGTGGGGACATTCTTCTACTTGTGCTTCAATGGGCTCAAGTACTCTGATCCCACTCACGTCGACGTCACGCTCCCCAACGGGACTCTAAGATCGAGCAGTGAAAGATACGCCTTCAAGGGGTGGTATGTGATGCCGGGAGACCCGCTCGGGACCTACAGGGTGACGGCCCGACAAGGGAACAAGATTGCGTCGGGTTCGTTCAGCGTGACCCCGGCTTCCACTCCGAGGATTCTGCTCCTTCGGCCAGACATGGGCGCACCCGGATCGACCTTTTCGTTCATCCTTGCAGGGTTTTCGCCACGAGCCTTGGTACCGGTCGACGTCTGCGTGGCGAGTGAGAAAAAGGATAGGTGTTCATACCTAACCACGCTCCAGCTGCGAATGGATGATCAAGGGACGTTGCTGTACCGCCTCAAGACTGAGGCCACTGATCCCCCAGGAACGTATTGCCTTGTTCCGCGTCAGCTCGCGAACCACCCGGAACGAGAGGATTGCGATTTCGGCGGAAACATGTTCTCAATCGTTCCTCGATGAGTCATGGCGCGGTAGCGCGGCCGCAAGACGGTGAGCAGACGACGCTCTCTTGGACGAGCCGTGGCGAGCAACGGGTAGCCCGCGCCAGACCGGAGCCTCACGGCGCGCGATCGGCTCGGGCATCTACACGAATCTCTTGGGGTGCCGCAGTGCCCTTCCTCCCCTGCCCGCCGTGCAGCCCCTCGTCGCGGCGGAACGTAGGCGTGAACGCCCGGTGGTCGGAGCGGTCTTGCCCTTGACGGAGGGAGGGTGCGAGCGCGCGCCGTGCGTAATCGAGGCGGGGCTCCCGCCCACGAAGGTTGGCGTCGAGACGCCGTGGCCCGTGGTCGGCGGCGAGCGTCCCATGCGGGTGGTGCCGTCCGGCCCTCTTCCGCCCTATCGGACGAAGGAGATCGGCGGCGTGGGCGACCGCAATCGCCCCTGCCGCATCGCAGGCGACGAGGGACAGGATCGGCCCGCGCGTGTGGCGATGCGTGCCGACACAGCGGGGCCTCGCGCCATCGGGGGAGTGGCGGGGACTTATCCTCTGTCGAGGTGTCCGCCCGGTCGGATGTGCTCGAATGGGGCCGGGAGCGTGTCCGTATCAGCCCCTGGCGGCGGGACGGGCGCATCGCCCTGCTGTCACCCCTCACCGACGGCCCCGCGCCGTCTCCCGGCTTCCTGCGACGCTGCATGGACGAGCTGGCGGACGCTGGCTACGAGGGTGTGGTGACGACCGCGCTGGCACCCGCCGAGCAGCACCCGTTCCGCGCCGCCGGGTTCGAGGAGCAGGAGCAGCTCCGGCTGATGAGCCACGACCTGGCCCATCTCCCCCCCATGCCCGACGCACCGCTGCGGCGCGCCCACGACTCCGACCACCCGGCGGTGCTCGCCGTCGACGCCTGCGCCTTCGGGCCCTTCTGGCGGATGGACGAGTGGGGGC
>JALZBR010000159.1 GCA_030863485.1 Actinomycetota bacterium | reverse complement strand
GTGTGGACCTGACGCGTCTTGTCGAGCACGAGGCCTTCTCCGAGGCCGAGCTCGGGAGTGCCCAAGAGCCCTCGGGCGCGCTCGGCATAGCTTCGGGCCCATCGCACGCGGCTTGCTAGAACGCGCCCGGTGGATGACACAACGATGCTTTGCAACAAGCTGAAGTAGCCTACGGCCCGACGACGAGCGGGAAGGAGGCGAGCGCCGTGAAATGGGAATACGTAAGCGTGCCTCTCATCTCCCACGCGCTGCAGGAGATTTTGAACCAGTGGGGAGAAGAAGGCTGGGAGCTCGTCCAGGTGCTGGAGAGCCCGGCGACGGGCATGACCGCGTTCCTAAAGAGGCCAAAAGAAGCTTAGCCTCGCCCGAGATCTTCAGCCCTGATTCTTCAACCTCGCCAGCAGGAATTCCTTGAACACCTTGGAGACGTCGTCGTGGCGAAGCGCAAGCTCGATCGTCGCCTCCAGAAAGTCGAGCTTCTTTCCGACGTCGTAGATGGGGCCGCGGTGCACGTAGGCCACCACCTTTCCTTCCGCGGCAAGCGTCTTGATCGCGTCGGTCAGCTGGATCTCGCCCCCGACCCCGGCCGCCGTTCGCTCGATCGCAGGGAAGATCTCTGGCGTGAAGAGGTAACGCCCGCGGGAGCCGAACGTGGAAGGGGCCTCCTCGGTGGAAGGCTTTTCGACCATGCCGCTGATCCGTATGACGTCTTCCTCGGCTGTTTCGACGGGCTCGATCGCGCCGTAGGAAGAGATCTCGTCGCGCCCTACGTCCATGACCGCGACGACGCTCGTCCCGTACTTTTCGTGGATCTCGATCATTCTTTCGAGCAGCGGGGGCTCGTCGTCCTTGGGCTCGGGCACGATCTCGTCGCCGACCAGTACCGCGCAGGGTTCCGATCCGACGTGTGCTTTTGCTTGCAAGACCGCGTGCCCAAACCCCAAGGCCTCTTTTTGTCTTATGTAGTGCGGGTTCGCAAGCTGTCCGACGCGCCGGACCTCGTTTAGCTCTTCGGTCTTGCCCGAGTTCTCCAGCTCGTTCTCGAGCTCGACGTCGCGATCGAAATGGTCTTCCATGGCGCTCTTGCCGCGACTGGTGACGATGATGACGTCGTCGAGGCCGGCTCTCACCGCCTCTTCGACCACGTATTGAATCGCGGGCCTGTCGACTACCGGCACCATCTCTTTTGCCTGAGCCTTGGTAGCAGGCAGAAAGCGGGTCCCGAGGCCCGCTGCAGGGATGACCGCCTTTCGAACTTTCACCTCACCGGTCCCTTCTAAGTGGGCAGAGAGGAGAGTCTATGTCGCGATCCTGAGGTGAGCAGGGGCCTCGCCGGCGACGCATACCCGGTCGCGCCCGGTTTGCTTCGCTCGATACATCGCCTGGTCCGCGGCTTCTACCAGGTTCCGGTAAGCCACCCCGTGCTGAGGATAAGTAGCGACGCCTATTGAAACGGTGAGCTCTACGGGAGGTTGGTCGGGAGAGCCGAACGGAGCCGATCGGATCGCCTCGCGAATCTTTTCCGCGGTGATGACTGCTCCTTGCACGTCGGTCTCGGATAGAAGGCAGATGAACTCCTCGCCGCCGTAGCGGGCGAAGGTATCGACCTCGCGCAGGAGCTTGGTCACGCGCTGGCTGAACTCAATGAGAGTGGAGTCGCCTCTTTGATGGCCGTAGGTGTCGTTTATGTCTTTGAAGTGATCGAGGTCGAGCATCAACAAGCTGAACGGACGCTCGAAACGAGTGGCCGTGGCCAGCACCTGACGGAACTGCATCTGAAAGTAGCGCCGGTTGTAGGTGTGCGTGAGGCCGTCTGTAAGAGAAAGCCTCTGCGCCTCCTCGTGTAACGCGACGTTCTCGATCGCAACACCGGCCTGCTCGGCAAGGAAGATCACGGTTTCGAGGTCGGTCTGGCTGAACGGTCTGTGCGCATCGAGACGATAGGTGACCACCACTCCTCGCATGTGACTGTCGCTGTAGAGGGGAACCGCCATCGCAACCGGGAGACGAGGCTCCCCGCTCGCCGGCTGTGGTCCTACGTTCTCCTGGACGACGACCGTTCGTCCGCGTTCGGCTACGAGTCCGGCGATTCCTTCCCCGACCTTCATGCTCCCCACGGCGTGGTCGCCCAGCCCGAAGGTGGCAGCCGGATAGAGCTCGTCGCGAGCGGGCGTGAAGGACCACAGGACGCCGGCGTCGGCGGCTACGGCCTGGGCGGACGTCGTCAGAACGGCCTCGAAGATCATGCGCACGTCGTGCGCGGAGCGCAACGCCTCGCCCACGCGTCTGATCGCCTTGTGGAGCTGGTCGTGGGAGGTCGATAGCTGAGTGATCGTCCGCTCGAGCTTTTCGGTCATCTCGTTGAACGCCATCGCGAGGCGCCCGACCTCGTCTTTGGATTGCACAGGGATGCGATAGCGGAGGTTTCCTGCGGCGATTGCCCTCGCACCCTCCGAGAGTTGCTCGAGAGGCTGGGTGAGCCGGCGAGCGAGCAGATACGCGAGCAGGACGGTTACGAACAACGACGCCAGCCACAGCAGCAGGAGTAGGGCCAGGGCGCCTCCGGGGATCTGTTTGGCGACGGGCGGGGGGCCCGAGGCGATGACCTTTACCGCCCCGAAGAGAGATTGAGCCAGCGCCATCTTCTCACCGGCGACCCGCACGTCGACCGGCTCCTCCTCGGATGCGTCGAGATCGAGAGGACCATCCAGGGGAGCGGTCGAGGCGAAGATCCTTCCGCGGTGGGAAAGCGAAAGGTCGACATTCGATACTGCGGCCGCCGACAGGAAACCTTGGTCCAGCCAAAAGCCTCCGACGATCTGCCCAATGGTTCCCTTGCCCTCGATCTCGACGGGGATAGCAGCGGTGCGCACGAACCGCGGAGCGTTACGGTCCGTCTCCAAGATCTCCTGGACCGTTGGGGCCCGCGAGCCTGGGACGAAGTGGGGGGGCTCCCAGCCGGTTCCGAGGAACCGGCCCTGCCTGTCGAGCGCGATCAGGAAGTTGATCCGGTCGGTCGTGTAGATCCGCTGCTGGAGAAAGCCCTCGACCAACTTCCTGTCGCCCTGTTGGAGAAGACGCGCGAACTGCGAGCTTGCCACCGCGGCCCGGACACGATCTTCGATCGCCCCCGCCCGCTCGCTGTAGACGCTCGCGGCGGAGCTCAGCGCGCCTTCGAGGGGCCGAGCGGCGCGTTCTGAGGACTCGTCTCGCAGAACGCGCTGGACGACGTAGGCGCCGACGACAAGAGGAAGGAGCACGATGAACACGAACACGAGCGTCAGCCGGCGCTGAAGGAACATCCGCCCCCTCTTCTCTCTCCTCGAGCTCTCCTATCGCGACTTCCGGGATGCAGTCGTCATCACTTTACTGTCCGGGTTCTCGGTCTGCGAAGGTCTCGTGTCGCTTCGCTGCCCCCGCGCCTCCCTCCGGCGCCGCCGAGGACGGGACGGCCGCGGCTGCCGACCGAGACCCAAGCGCCGTCCCACCCTCGAAGCCCGGCGCCAGGAACCATGTGCAGCC
>JALZBR010000154.1 GCA_030863485.1 Actinomycetota bacterium | reverse complement strand
AAGGAGATCGCTTCGGCGATCCCGAACGCGGAGCTGGCGACCTTCGAGACAGGTCATGCCTGCATGATCGAGGAGATGGAGGCGTTCAACCGTCGCCTCGAGGAGTTCCTCGCTCAGTTCTAGAGGTCGGTCCCCTCGCTTCGCGAGGGCCTCGATGAGTCACCGGTTCGCCGCGCGATGAGTGATCCCACTGCGATCAGCACGATGCCCAGAGCGAAGAATCCCCAGTCGTAAACGAGGTAGTTGTCGACGCCCTCTCTGATGTGGTGGGCCTCGAGGGCCAGGTGGAAGAGCAACTGGTCGACGACGTTGAAGACGCCCCAACCGACGAGGGCCAGGCCGATGAGGGGCCGCGGCTCCAATCGACGGCCGAGCAGTAGGCCCACTCCAATCAAGAGGACGACGAGCGACGCGCTGTGAAAGATCCCATCGGCCAGCGTGTTCGTCTCGAGCCCCGACACCGTTTGGTCGGTGGTCTTGGAGGAGACGAGGTGGTGCCACTGAAGCAGCTGGTGGAGCACAAAACCGTCGATCAGCGCGCCAACCCCGACCCCGAGCACGACGTAGCCCGTGAGCTCTCGTCGTCTATCGGGAGCTTCTCCTCCGCCGGCTTTGTTCACGGGGCGAACCTAACGGTTGAGCCGGGAGGTGCGACATATGCAGTCGTACCCGGAGGTCGTGGTGTCAGTGGTTCCCGTGGTTCCCTTGGTTCCGTTCAGGAGAGATGCACCTCGGGCACCACGGCACCAGGCACGAGGACCTCAAGTGCCCGGCTGCAACCGATCGGGCCTTACCGACGTCTGAATCAGAACAACCATGCGTTCTGGTGAGGAGACCGAGATGTGGCGAAAGGTGGTTCCGACGGCGGTGCTGCTGGCCGTCGTGGGGGCGGGGATCTTCGCGTGGATGGCGGTCGGGTCCGAGGAGGAGTGCAAGAAGTGGGCCTCCACGACTCTGAAGAAGGCCCGGATCTCATATGCGTCGAGCCCCGCCCAGGGGCCGTTCGAGCCGTACCTCCGAGACATGTACGAGCGCAAGTCGTTCAGGGTCGACGGGACTTTGTACGTGAACCCTGGAGGCTGCAGCAAGGGCCTGCTCCCGGCGAGCCCCGAGCCCACACCCTGACGGACGCCCTGCCGCAGGGCCCATCGATCGGGGCCAGGGGGCATGGGATCGGTAACTGAGTGCCTTAGTGGTGGCACCGCCGAGGGGCCCCCAGGCACTCGGGGAACTGCGGACAGCGAGGAGGTTGACGGGAGCGGCGGAGAACCGGCGGCTCCCGAACAAAAATGTACCCCGCAGTGACTTTCGGCCGAGGCCTACTTATCTCTACGAGGTACTCCCACAGCTTAACCAGCGACCCGGGCCCGGTTCAAGAGTCCCAATGGACTTTTCTTCGCGCTCCGGTGCGAATCTTTCGCGCCCCTCTTGGGGCCAGGTGGGGAATGCACCCTCCCCCTGGCGGTTGAACGATTTGTCATGGTTTCGGGGCGCTCTACGGCGCTTGGGACCTAATGGAGTAATTTGGCAGTACCCCGTTGTCGAGCGGACCGAACGGGGACAAGCTGGAGGACTATGCGCGCTATTGAGGGGGCCGCGCAAGGGCGCCGGGCAGCGCACACCTTGCCGTTGGTTCTATCCGTCATCCTCTTCGGAGGGTTGACTGCGCGCGCCGCTGCCGGACCGCTGCCCGACCTCGTCGAGGCGAAGGTGTCGATCGGGGCCGAGTCGAGAGCTCCGAACGAGACCTTCAAAGTCCGAGACACCGTCCGGAACAAAGGCGACGCAAAGGCCCGGCGGGCGAAGACGAGGTTCTACCTATCGAACGACGAGCGCCGCAGTCGTGGCGACGCGCGCATCGGGCGGCGAAAGGTGGCGGCCCTGCGCCCGGGGGCAGCGGACGAAGGGCGCAAACGACTGACCGTTCCCCTCGACACCCCGTCCGGCAACTATTTCGTGGTCGCGTGCGCGGACGACCTCAAAACTGTCGTCGAAAGCCGGGAGAAGAACAACTGCACGGCTTCGAGGACGACCCTTTTCGTCGAGCCTCTCGATATCACTGCGCCTCCGGCTCCCACGATCACCTCGCTGGATCCTCAGTCGCCGTCTAAACAGAACGACGTGGCCGTTCGCGGCGACGCCGAGGAAGGCTCCACCGTCGAGATCTTCGCGAGTGAAGCCGCCTGCGCGCTGGGCGTCGATCCCCTAGCCACGGGTAGCGCGGCCCAGTTCTTCGATCCGGGCATCGTCGTCAGCGTGTCCGACGACACGCAGAGCCAGCTGTCGGCGCGGGCGATCGACGACGCGGGCAACGTGAGCGCTTGCTCGCCG
This sequence comes from Actinomycetota bacterium, assembly GCA_030863485.1. Next base: position 4,602 of record JALZBR010000154.1, on the reverse strand, counting down.
GGCTTCACCTACATCGAGGATTCGACCCCTCCACAAGCGCCGGAGATCGAGGGCTCGAGACCGAGCTCGACGACGCCACACAACGACAACGATCCCGAGGTTTTTGGCACGGCTCCCGCCGACACCACAGTGATGCTGTTCAAGAGCTCTGACTGTTCGGGTCCGGTCGCCGCCTCTGGCGATGCGGCGGTGTTCGACGACCCCGGGATAACGATCCATGTCGACGACAACCAAACGACGACGATCACTGCGCGGGCGCGAGACGCCGCGGGCAACTACTCGTCGTGCTCGGCGAGCATCACCTACGTAGAGGATTCGACGCCGCCCGACGTGCCGGAGATAACTGGATCGTCGCCGACGTACTCCGCTCCCCAGAACGACAACGATCCGGAGATCTTCGGCATTGCTCCGGTGGATGCGGTCAAGATCGAGCTCTTCACAACATCCGATTGCTCGGGCGCGCCGGTCGCTTCCGGCACCCCCGGCGAGTTCCAGAGCGAAGGCATAGCAATTCACGTCCCGTCGGACGCGACGACCACCATCGCCGCGACGGCGACGGATGCCGGCGGGAACGAGACCGCTTGCTCGGCGAGCATCACCTACGTCGAGGACTCAACCGCGCCCTCAGCCCCCGAGATCACCGGGTCGACTCCGTCTTCCGGCGCGCCCCACGACGACAACTACCCCGAGGTGTTCGGCAGCGCGCCCCCAGGCACGACCGTGAGGCTGTACACGACGCCGGATTGTTCGGGCGAGCCGGTGGCTTCGGGGAGCGCGGCGCAGTTCGCTGATCCCGGAATCACCGTCCACGTCGACGACGACACCGCGACAACGCTGCGAGCCACGGCCGGAGACGAGGCCGGCAACGAGTCGACTTGCTCGGCCGGCCTCACCTACATCGAGGACTCGCCGACGCCATTCGAAACGGAACCAAACAACGACCTCGCCAACGCGAACCGACTTTCGGGGATGACGCCAAAGATCAGAGCGAGCATCTCGCCGAAGGAAGACCGCGACGTTTTCTCCATCACGGTGCCGCCGGGCGGGAGTGTCGTAGCGGAAACCTTCGACACGTCCGGGACCAACTGCTCGGAGATCGACACCGAATTGCAGCTGATCGGCGCCGACGGCACCCAGCTCGCCTTCGATGACGACGACGGGATCGCGAGCTGCTCGAAGATCGACGGCACAAACCAGGATGCGAACGCCCGAGACCTCGATCCGGGGACTTACTTCCTGGCGGTCACGAGCTGGCAGGGCCAGGAGCCGATCGGCATCTATCAGCTCAACGTCACGATCTCACCGGCCCCCCTCGAACAGGAGCCGAACGACTCCCTCGCCGCGGCGACCCCACTGGGATCCCGCTACACTCGGGGCGCCATCCAGCCGGTTGGCGACAAAGACTTCTATTCGTTCTCGGTCCCCGACGGCGGCCGTGTCACCGCAGAGACCTTCGACTCCTCGGGGACCGGGTGCGCCGATCGCGACCCGCTCATCCGGCTCTATTCACAAAACGGAACGGAACTGGCGAGTGACGACGATTCGGGCATCGGAGCCTGCGCGCGCATCGACGGTAGCGGCCCGGACGAAGGGGCGAGCAGACTCGCCGCCGGTACCTATTACCTCTCGGTGGAGGACGCCGGGGACAACGACACGATCAAGGCATACGTTCTGAAATTGGAGACCGCGTCCGGATCGAAGCGCGAGGTGGAGCCCAACAACAGCATCGTCGAAGCAGACGGGCGCGCGAGTGACCCCGACCCCACGCGCCTCGCCGGCGACAGTCGGATCTCCGGAAGCATCGACCCTGCCGGAGACCGGGACTTCTTCCGCGTCGAGTTGACCTCGGCGTCGGTCGCGCGCTTCGAGACGTTCGATGGATCCGGAAGAGATTGTCCCGCCGGGCGCAGCACGACATTGCGGGTCTACGGGCCGGACGGAACCATGTCCTACAGCGATACCGGCTCCGGCATCCAGGGCTGTGCCGCGCTCGTCGTTCCGCTCCCCGCCGGGATCTCCTACGTGAGCATCGAGGAGACGGGCAACGATGCGCCGCTGTCGAGCTACGTCCTCGAGCTGGATCTATTGACCGACGGCGGCAGCGAGACCGAGCCGAACGACTCGCGCGAGCAGGCGACTCCGACGTCGGGGACGAGCTTCACGATCACCGGCGAACACCAGACCCACAGCGACATCGACTTCTATGCCATAACGATCCCGTCCGGTGGAGCATCGCTGAGGGCCGAGGTGATCGAGGCAACCGGCGGAGAGAGGTGCGAATCGGGCGGGCTTGACAGCCTGTTGACGCTCTACGGACCCTCCGGGGACTTCCTCGTCAACGACGACAACGACGGTCGCTCGCTGTGTTCGCAGATCGATGGAACCGGTTCCGCCCCCAAGGATGCGGCCGCGCACGAACTCGCTCCCGGAACCTATTACCTCGCGGTCGAGGCTTGCCCGTCACCCTCCTGTCAGATCGGCGAGCGCGGCCAGTTCCTCTACCGCCTGGCGGTAACGCTACGCTAAGCCGGTTAGCCCGGTTCAGTGGCGGTGGCGCGCGGCCTCCGAGGTCTGCGGAAGACATTTGTGGAGGTCGCCCTTGATCACTTTGCCTCGCCCGATGTGAGCCCGGTATCTGCCTGTGTCATCCGGCAACGAGCTCGAATAACGCCCGCGTCGGTTGGTTCGCGGGTCGGCGACCGTCTCCCACCCATTGCGCTTATCACGCTGGATCAACACGCGCACGTTCTTGCGGCAGGCGTTGAACCCGTCGGGTACCGAGACGCGTCCCGCGACGCGCAGGTGGCGGCTGAGGTCGAACGAGACGACCCGCTCATGACTGACAACACGTAGTTCGAAGGCGCCGACGTCGCAACGCGCCTGCGTGTTCGGGTCGGGGCCGTCCTGCGGACGATCTACGCCGCGCTGATCGGTCGCTCTGCATCCTCCACCCGGACCGGCTTCTTCAACGGTGCCGCCGTCGACGGCCGGGCTGGTCGGCTTGAGCGCGTGCGTCTTCGTCGGGCCGCCATACGATCCGAGCGGAGCAAGCTTGGGATCGACCGCATCAAGGTCCGTCGACTCGGTGAAGTCGCACGTCGTCCCATTCTCGAGGTTGTAGCCACTGGACGGTTCGATCGTATTGATCTCGCAGTTAGCTTGAGTCGCCCCGCTGATCGTCGTGTTGTCGGAGACGATCGAGTTGTTCATCGTGATGTCGCTGTAGGCGTATCCGTCGCTGAACACGCCACTGCCGGCGGCTCTTGAAGTGTTGCCGGTGATCGTCGAGCTCCAGATTTTCGCCGATCCTGAATTCGACAATCCGCCGCCGTTCGAAGATGGCGCGTCCGCTGTGTTGCCACCAAGCGTCGAGTTCTCGAGCACAAGGGTGCTCGCGCCGACGGTGCGAATACCGCCCCCGTGACCGTTGGCCAGGTTATTTGAAAACGTGCTACGGCTCACGGATGCCATCGTCTGAGTCGGTATGAACAGCCCACCGCCTTCCGCCGCCTCGTTTCCCGACAGCGTCGTCCGCGTGATCCCGACGATTCCTGAGCCGTAGACGCCTCCGCCGTTTTCAGTCGCGGAGTTGTTCCTGATGATGCTGTCCTCGATCTGCACGGTCCCGGAGCTCCAGATGGCTGCTCCTTCGGCGGCTTCGTTGTCGCGCAGGATGACTCTTCTAACGAAGAGCTGCCCGGTGGAGTGACCAATGCCGCCCCCGAACGTCCCGCTCTCTCCGTGCGCGATCGTTAGATCGGTGACGACCGCAACCTGGGCATCACTAGACAAGATGCGGTGCGACGGCGCCGGATCCCTGGCCTGGTCCAGCTGGATGACCGTCTTGGACTTTCCGGCGCCTTCGATGACCGCGTCTTCCCCGAGATGGAGCTCGCCCAGATGGAGCGGGAAGATTCCTGCCGGAACGACGATCTTGTCGAAACCGATGCCTGCCGTGCAGGCGTCAAAACTCGTGTTGTTGTTGGCCGAGGCGACCGCTTCCCGCAAAGAGCAATCGTTGTCGCCGATGTTTTCGTCCTCCGTCTCGTTTACAACGATCGTGGCTGCACCGGCTCGAGCGGCCGGCGCGATGAACAGCGACGCCCCTACCAAACACAGCATCAAGACACATCCACTACGACGTCGCATCGACCCCCCTGTCCGCTGACTGCTCGACCCATAGTGTGGGGCGCCGGGCGCGCGCGAACAAGGGGGAAGTCCCTTTAATCGGAAAAGGGCGAAGTGTCCAGTTTCTGACCGGCCCCGAATCGTCGGCTAGAGAAAGCTCCGCAGCTCCCACAGCTCGGGGAAGAACCGCTTGTCGAGAGTCGTGTGTAGGTAGGAGGCACCGGTCGATCCCCCGGTGCCCGTCTTCGAGCCGATCTGACGCTCGACCATGAGGACATGCCGCTGACGCCACATGCGGAACAACCCGTCGTGGGTGAGAAGGGCCTCGGACAGCTGGAACTGCTCTTCGTAACGGCCCTGGTCGTGGGCCATGTCCAAGAGGCTCGCCCGGCGCGCCTCGCCATCGTCGGCAGGCATCGGCAAGCCCGAGCTTTCGAGCAACGCGCAGAACGCGTCCCAGAGCGTGGGCTCGTG
>JALZBR010000140.1 GCA_030863485.1 Actinomycetota bacterium | reverse complement strand
AGATGGTAGTCATACGATTCCGTATCAGCGGAGTCATTGAAAACCGAGAAGGAGAACACGACCGTTCGACCCGGCACGGCTTCAAGCTCGGCGGTCTCGAAATCCAACTTCATAGCTACACCCGGCTCCTCAGGCTCGGGTAACCGCTGTCGCTGACCTGGCTTCTATGAGATACCCATCCTGTCCCGGAGGATGGTGGTCTGGCCCCGACTATTCGGTAGTTGCGCTGACCGTTACCGCGCGCAAATGCCCTCCGCGTGGACAGCTGTGGTGCTCGTTTGGAGGCTCCGCTGTCGCCCCAGTCGCGGCGCACCTACCGCTTCCAAGGTCCGTCAGTACCTCGCCTGGTTGTCCCATGAAGCCGCCAGGTAGAGCCTTCGGAGGTGGTGCGGATGCGAGGCGTCTCGAGAAGTAGGGCCACTTCGTGATCCTAGCGAATTCCTGCAAGCGCACGCTCCGACAGACGCTACAGGTCGGAGACCACGATTAGCTTACGGGACTCGCCCGCTTCGCACCCCTCGACCTGGCACGACACGCCTTTCCAGCACAGCTACAACAGCTGCAAGAGAGTTCGCATCAGCTGGCCGTTAGATCGCTGCCAGCGCGAATAGCACTCATCAACGCGATTCTCCTATTCCACCACAGGCGGATTCCTACCCTATAGGGTTGATGTCATTCACGAAGCGCAAGAGGTCGGGCATGGTGAACGTCCCTGGGGTGGCCGCCGGTAGCGTCGGCTTCCAGGCGGGATCTTGGGACAAGAACGAATTGTTGTCGCCCTCGAGTAGTCCAATGAAGACCTCGGCTACGATACGGCTGCCGACCTGCCCGAGATGCTGGCCGCCGGCTTGGACTTCCGCCTCTTTGAGCACGTAGTACCATAGGGGCGTGCGCTCGTGCAGACCGTGCTCGCGTAGCACCGGTCCATCGGCGCCTCCGGCCACCTGGTCGGGAGTAAGAGTTGCAACTTCTACGCCTCCGTCGGCAATTGCGTCGGCCACGTCTTGGCCGGCTGGTAGTCCAACTCGGCTACCGCGCAGAAGATTGCGCACCGCCAGCGATCGTGGACCTGACACTTGCAGATCGTGTAGTTCGGGCACTAGCGTCGTGTCTAGCCGGCGAGCAAAGTTCAATAGATCCGGCCGGCCGAGCTCGAAAAATCTGCGCCAGTCGATGATCCAGTTGCTCGGCAAGACGGGATGTGTCCCTGGTGGCGCTGGGAAGCCTCCCGAGCCTGTAAATGCAAATAGTAGCCTCAGCGTGGCTTCCGTCAGCGCGGTAGGTTCAACCGTTCTGTCCGCGAAGACCCGGTTGTAGTTGTACGATTCCCGTATCATGCTGTGGCCGAGGCGGTATGCGGCAGCCGAGAATTCCAGCGGCATGAAGGGCGTTCCACTAAAGGGATCAGCGTCAAAATTATAGAAGCGTCTCCCGTTGGCCTTGACGTCATTCAGGATTGAAGGGTCGATCACTTTCGGCAAGAAGTCATGCAAGATGATCCACTGGTAATGCCATCGTACGAGACGTTGCGTCCGCTCGAAGGGAGTTCCCGGTCCTGCCTGTCCCCCTTGCGGCCCGCTGGCCATGACGCGATTGTGGAACTTCATGAAGGCCAGATGCGTCTGGGCGACGATCAGATTCTCGTCGTTTCGAGGGTCGCCTATCACTGCTTCCTTGTTAGGTCGACGCGGTAAATCGTTTGGCAACGATGGGGGTACGTCCGGTTGGCCGATACCGCCGGAGCTAGGAATTGCACTGGTCAACCCGATCCGGAAGCGTGCTCGGGGGCGTGGCCCTTCGTAGAACTCCGCCTGAAGACTGGGCCCCAGCCCATACAGGCTGTCTAACTCGAGGGTCGGAGTACGCCCCTGTTCGATCTGGGTGCGATCTTCGATCTGGGGAAAGCCCTCGGTCTTGTCGAAGGACAAGTCGTGGTCGATGAACTGGCCGAGATAGGTGAACCCGGCTGCGACGCTGGACAGGTTGCCCAGTGGATCTTGTGGGGCCGCCTCAACCATGGCCGATCCCAGCGCCTCCAATGCCTCGTCGGGTGGCCGGAACGGATCCAGTTGGGGAAACATCTTCCCGAACCTGTTGGGCCCGAGGAACATGTTCAGCATGATCAGCCGGGCCGCATCTTCCCCTCTCCCTCCGTTCGAGATGATCTCATCGACTTGCTGCAGGTTCAGCGAGTCCGCCGGCTGAAGGATCAAACCGTCAGCCTCCCCATGGCGTCGCCGCATTAGTGTCCCCCCAAGATCTTCAAGCGGGTTTCCGGGTCGCAATCAGCCTTGTTCTTCGAGTTCTTTGTCCCTTAGACTCTCAAGCGATGCCTGGTAGGCTCGATCGAAGACGTCGATATCCTCCATGAAGTAGTGGAAATATCCTCGCTGTGTCTGGATTTCTAACTCGACGATATCGATGGGATGATAGTCGGTCTCTTGAGGTTCATCGGCACGCATCAGCCGGTGGCTCGTATCGCTCTCCGGGGAGACCCACTGGCTGATCTGCTGCATAAGTCGGCTCTGACGCTGATACGACGCGTTGAACCACATCTCAATCTTAAGGTCTTCGCGCTCGAAGATGTTCCTCGGCAGGCGCCCGATCCATTTGCGATTAACGGGGCGGGGCACATAGATCCTGTCCGCGAATGCGAGCTCGTCGAGTATGATCTGGCGCCGATACGCCCCGTCGGTGAGGTGCTCGCCCTTGAACTTGCGATCGAAACCGTACTCCAATAACCACAAACCCGCCTGCACATACTCGCCATCTATCGGCCTGTACTCCGTGTCACCCTGACGGCGGCCGTAGCGAGCACGTTCGTCGAAGCGCTCTCGAATCAACTCTAGCCCGCGTTCGTTGACGTGCAAGTATTCTATGCCCTCGCTGAGATTAAACGTATTGAATGCAACCCCGATTCGAGTCTCGTTGCGCAGGACATTCGCAATCTCGTTGTAAAATTCTTCCTCCCGCGCTGGAATGAACAGCCTGGTCGGGAGGAGGAGGTCCCATAACTCGTCCCAGTTAGTCGGGGAAGCAAGGAACCACTCGCTCCAGGGATTCCAAAAAGAGACCGAGCGCTCTAGGAGATGCAAACCGTAAGACTCCGTCAGCGGGCGAAAAACGCCAGGCAGCCCCACAAAGGTCGTCAGCACAGGGGAGCGCCAAGCGTCAAAATAGGCTGTCCTCGGCAGTCTTGCATGCTCCTTAACCGTCTCGATCTCATGATGCAGCTTCTCTCTTAGATCAGTCCCGCGCAGATACTGCGCTGTCCAGTGGATCATCCCGGACGAGCATGAAATGAACTCCAAGTTGGGAAGAATGTGACGAGGCTCCGTACCCTCGTGCTTGGTTTTCAGCGCTACCTCGCGGGCCGCAGCGAGAAATCCGACCCCATGGGCATTCATACCACCAAGCCCACCCAGGGCAAAGGCTACCCGCTGACCAGCCACTGCCAGCCTTTCGTGTATCGCTTCTCCGTTGGACATGATCCTAGACGATGTGTGAGAAGCTAATTGGCTCCATGGCTGGCCACCATACATCGAAACATGCAAGTTCCAGTTGGAGGGTGGGAGACCGCCCCCTCTGCACTGGTGACGATGGCCCCTAGAACCCGACTGGTCGGAACGTAATCCACGGCGCTTTTCGCTGCGCTGCGAGTCCCCGTGGGCTTGAGGGAGGTGAGCGGGCCGGCGGTGGCACCCGGAGCGGCTTGCTGTACTGCCCTTTTCCCGTTCAACGCGCAGAATACATGATTCAGAGCATGCCAGCCATTCGGCGTCGGGCTACACCCTCCTAAGGACACTGCATCTGACCTCCCCGCGTGCCACTAGAGCATCCGACCGGCGACGAGTCACCAGAAGACAGCAGCACGCCCTCAGCCGCCGATGCGACACTCCTGCCCGGAGGCCGAACCTACCGAAGAGATTTACCACAAGGTGCCGTGAGGTGGGGGATGAACGACGTAGACCTCTCGCGCCACGTAGTTCCAGCAATTATTGCCGTGACATATCTTCTCGGTATACACGTTGCTCGTCGCCTGCTCATTCGTCAATCCGCTGGCACGCTCGTCGCATATGTCGAACGGCTACGCAGCGCCTACGGACTTGACGACTCTGCGGATAAGAGGATTTGCGATCAGCTCGCCAGGGCCGAGCAGGCATCAAGGGAACACTCGGAGGACCTCGTGCTTGAGGGGTGGCGTTTGGCGCATGGAACAGAGCCCCTCCTCACGTACAAGCTCGTTGGCGAGCAGATCGTTGCACGGCTTGTCGTACTGGGCCACGAGCTAGCCAAGTCGTCGGTAGAGGGCCGGGCGGAACTCGGACGACGCATGCTCGAAGCGGTTCGAACAGGTCCAGGAGAAGCACCGACCGTAGACCAGGCGACCCTCCAGGCACTGCTTTCCGAGGGCCTCGCCCAAACCTATGACGCCCGTGACGATTACTTTGATAGCTTGATACAGGAAAACAGACGCACGACGTGGTTGACGTCTGTGGGACTCTTGGGCGTAGTCGGTCTGACTCTCGTCTTCGGCCGTCCAGAATTCCTTCTGATGGGAGCGGTCGGGGGGTTGTTCAGTCGGCTCGCGCAGGTGCTCAGACGACGGCCGGAGCCGACGGACTATGGAGTGTCGTGGGGTCCGCTGATGCTTGCACCCGTCGCTGGCGCCTTGGCTGGATGGATCGGGATCCTGGTCCTCGCCGCGTTAGCGATGGCCGGCCTGTCTCCCTTGAGCGAGCAACTCACTCCCATCTGGGACCAGCCTGCACGCCCGACGGAACTCGCATTGGCCTTTTTACTCGGCTTCTCGGAACGCTTCCTGCAGAGGATTCTCACCTCCGGCACCGAGCGGCTGGCTCCACCGCCCGAGGCGCAGCCGGTGGCCACTGGTGGAATCCAACGAGAGCCGTCAGCGCGCCGCCGACCTCGGTAGGGAGAACCCTACGCTGGAGAACGCGCGGCAGTCCCCCCTTATGAAGTCAGCCCGCCTGTACCACACGTTGGCCTTCGTTCGTAGCTGCGCTGTAGTGGTTGGCCCGAGAGAGTCACATGCTAGGCCCTGGCATGGAATAGCATCCCGACGCGGCTTGCACTCTGAAAAGGTCGCAGGGCACGCTTTTCCCTGATCCAGCTATCAGCGTGACGATACCTGCTGAACCTGCGCTGGTTGCAAGATACATCATTTAAGTGATGTAGGACTAGGGTCGACCTGCTTGCATATATTACATGACCTCCATTGGAGTGAGAACGCTGTTGCTGACCAAGGTCACATACCGTCAATGGTGCTGGTTGAGGTCGTGTCAGGAAAGCCAATAAGGCCCACCTAAGGTAGCGAGGAGCGGCAGACCTAAGGCTTCGATATCCCAGCTATTAGAAGTCGCTTACGCACGAAAAAGGGAGCCAACAAAGATGGCCGAAGAGGTGCAGGTGCTGCTTGAGCCGGTTGACGAGGTACGCCTCCCGCCCGACCGTCTCCTCGATATCGCCGGGCGGGCTCCTGGCGTGGTTGAGGTGCTCGGCGCGGTCGAGCCCGAACGGTTGGCGGTGACCGGTCCGGAGGTGTTGGGGCGCGAAGTGCATGAACGGTCGCTGTTCCGGGCCGCCCTGTACGACCGGCGGTCGAATCGGGCCGTCGAGCTGGCCGGTCGTCTGCACGCTCCCGAACAGCTTCAGGTGCGACCGTCGAGGTTTGTGCCGCGACCGAGGCGGGACGAACTTCTGGAAGCCGCACGGGTGCTGCGCCAGGACGAGCGCTTCTCCCCCTTGGCCGGCCGGCCGGATGTGACCATCTACCAACCCATGCCGCCACTGGCAGATATCGAGCGGGTGGATGGCAGCTGGATGAGGCGCCCGACGCTCGGCATC
>JALZBR010000095.1 GCA_030863485.1 Actinomycetota bacterium | reverse complement strand
CTCCGTCTGCAGGGTCACCAGATGCTCGATGGTGCGAGCGGCGGAATGCACCTCCGCCATGAGGACGTCGGCTGCATCCTCTCCTTCGATTCCCAGGCGAAGCGCGACGCGAGGCTGAAGGTCCATGCGAACGGTATCGAGCTTGCGGCTGACCTCGCCGTGCAGCGCCTCCCTCACCGACATCAGCAGGCCGGCCGCGGCGCTGAGGGCGGGATCGAGCGACGACTCGCCCGCGATGCGGATGAGCCAGAGGAGCGAATGAACGTCTCGCAAGGCCCCGACGTCGTCTTTCAGATCGGGCGCGAGCGCCCAACCTGCTCGTTCGACGCGTTCGTGGCGTTCGGCGCGCGCTTGAAGGATCCGTGTGATCAAGGCCTTCTTGTTCTTTCGCACCCACCGGTCGCGCCGAGCGGTCAGGTCTTCGAAGAAAGAGACGTTTCCGCAGACGAACCGCGCCGAGAGCAAAGAGGTGGCCGCGTGAAGGTCGCGGCTTGGCCGCTCGAGGATCTCTTTGGGAGCGCCGACGGAGTGTCCCACCTGGAAGCCGGCATCCCAGAGCGGATAGAGAACGAGCCTGACTGCATCCTTTGCCAGGCCGCTCTTGGAATCGATGAGGAACAGGACGTCGATGTCCGAGTGAGGCGACAGCTCCCCTCGGCCGTAGCCTCCGGTGGCGACGAGCGCCAGCGCGTCGGTCGGAAACGCGCCCGACGCAATCAGAGATTCGAGCGCGCGATCTACTTGCCCGCTCCGCCGACGGGCGGCGGCGGAGCCGCCGCCCAGGGAGTCGGGTTGTGCGCGGCGTATCTCAGAGAGCGTCGGGACCTTTTTCGCCAGTACGTATCCTCACCAGCTGCTCGACGGGCGTGACCCAGACCTTGCCGTCGCCGATAGAGCCCGTCTGCGCTCCCTTCAGGACCGCCTCTACGACTTCGTCGGCAAGCTCGTCGTCGGTGACGATCTCGATGCGAGTCTTCGGCACGAAGTCCACCTGGTACTCCGCTCCTCGATAGATCTCGGTGTGGCCGCGCTGCCTCCCGAAGCCCCGAGCGTCGCAGACGGTCATGCCTTTGACTCCCAGCCTCTCGAGGCTTTCCTTGACGTCTTCGAGCTTAAACGGCTTGATGATCGCGACGACCAGCTTCATCACGCCTCACCTCTTTGCGCCACTCCCATCGATGATGCGGCCGGCGCTGCCGCCGCGCCCGCGCCCGCGGGGGCCGGTCCTGATGACAACGCTCCTCCTTCCGAGAACGCGTAGCCCGTCTCGGCGTGTTGAGCGAGGTCGAGGCCGCTTATCTCTTCCTCGTCCGTCACGCGCACTCCCACGGCCACTTCGATCAGCTTCATCAAGATGAGGTTCCCTATGAACGAGAAGCCGAGCGATGCTCCCACCGCGATGACCTGCTTGCCCAGCAGGGTCAAGCCGCCGCCCGCGAGGAGCCCGTCCGCCCCGGCTTCGTTGATGGCGGCGTCCGCGAACACTCCGGTCAACAGGGCGCCGACTATCCCGCCCACCATGTGGACGCCGACGACGTCGAGCGAGTCGTCGTAGCCCAAGCGGAACTTGAGGCTCACGGCCCAGGCGCAGACGAGCCCGGCGACGAGCCCGATGACTATCGCCGCGGAGGGCCCGACGAAGCCCGCGGCCGGAGTGATCGCCACGAGCCCGGCGACCGCCCCCGAAGCCATGCCCAGCGTCGTGGCTCTGCCCTCCTTGAAACCCTCGGCGATCGCCCAGCCGACGGCCCCGGTGGCGGCTCCCAGGTTGGTGGCGAGGAAAGCGGAGGCGGCGAGACCGTTGGCCGCAAGCGCGCTCCCGGCGTTGAAGCCAAACCATCCGAACCACAGGATGCCGGTGCCGAGAAGTGTCAGAGTGAGGTTATGCGGAAGGATGGCCTCTTTGCCGAACCCGCGCCGCTTGCCTATGACCAGCACCGCCGCTAGAGCGGCGACTCCGGCGTTGATGTGAACGACCGTTCCGCCGGCGAAATCCAGGGCGCCGAGCTCGCGCAGCCAGCCCCCGGGCGCCCACACCCAGTGGGCCAGTGGGGCGTAGATGAACACGAGCCACAAGGCCATGAAGGCGACGTACGCCACGAACTTCATGCGCTCCGCGAACGCGCCAGTGATCAGCGCGGGTGTAATGATGGCGAACATCATCTGGAATACGGCGAAGACGATGTGCGGGATGGTTGCCGCGAGGTCAGCGTTGGGCTCCTGGCCGACCCCGCTGAGGCCGAGGTAGTCGAGGCCTCCGATCAGGCCACCCTTGTCCGGGCCGAACGCGAGTGTGTAGCCGACGAGCGCCCACAGGACGGAGATGAGGCCCAGGGCGAACATGCTCTGCATCAACGTGCCGAGGACGTTCTTGGCCCTGACCATGCCTCCGTAGAACATCGCCAGCCCCGGCGTCATGAACATCACGAGCGCTGACGCGACAAGAATGAACGCCGTGTCGCCACTATTCATATACCCGTCCCTCCACTAGGTCAGTTGGAACCGAGAAGGGTTTAAGGAAGTCTTGTTTCCGTCGTGTTTCGTCCTGGTTTCCCGGCCGTAAAAGTGTGACGGTGCGGAGGCTTGCGGACGCCCTGCGCGAACCCATCGGGGCGGTCGAACCCGCGAGCGCTGGGAGACGAGCAGGTCCAGGGAACTCGGAAGCAGTGGGAGGTTCGGCCCGCCTACAGTAACGCGGCGGCGCGCTCGTCGAGGAGGAGGGTGACGTCGGGGTGCTCGGACAGCAGGCGCGCGGGGCAGGCGTCGAGCGGCTCTTGGCCCCTGACGACGCGTCTCACGGCCTCCGCCTTGCTCTGACCCGCTGCCAAGACCAGGATCTTGTCGCCTTTCAGAAGCGCGCGTGGAGTGAGCGTGAGCCCCTTCGCGCCGAAGGGACGGTCGACCGGGACGCAGAGCCGCGTATCGCCGGCCACTCGCCTCCTTCTCGGCCGAGGACCTCGTAAACGCTTTGTGCCGTCTTTCCGCCCGGCAGCACCGCGGCGCGCGCCCTTCGGAGCTCGGGGGACACACGAGCGGCCGCTTCTCGTGGGTAGCTGTCGTGCGCCAGGACATCGACGCCCAGGCTCATCAGCAATAACGCCACGCCCGGCCGTCGGCCCGCATGAGCTCATCCGCCCTTCGCGGCCCCCAGGTGCCGGGCCGGTAGAGGCCGGGGCTTCCTCCTACCCAGCACTGCTGGATGGGATCGACGATCTCCCATGCCTCCTCGATCTCGTCCGCGCGCGTGAACAAGGTTGCGTCGCCCAGCATGCAGTCCAGCAGCAGCCGCTCGTAGGCCTCCGGGCTCCCCGAGCCGAAGTCGGTCTCGTAGTCGAAGTCCATGTCCACGGTACGGACGTTCACCTGCAGGCCGGGGACCTTGACACCGAACGTGAGAGACACTCCTTCATCGGGTTGAATGCGGATCTGGAGCACGTTGGCCTCGAGCTCTTCCACGGCGGTCTTCGCAAAGAGCAGGTGCGGGACGCGCTGGAACTGGATCGCAATCTCGGTCATCCGGGCCGGAAGTCTCTTGCCGGTCCTCAGATAGAAAGGAACGTCGGCCCACCTCCAGTTGTCGATGAGCGTCTTGGCCGCGAAGAAGGTCTCGGTGTTGGACTCGGGGTCAACCCCTGGTTCGTGGCGGTATCCGTCGTATTGACCGCGCACTGTAAAGGTGTGGCAGTCGCTGGGAGACCACCGCCTGACCGCCTTTAGAACCTGCACCTTTTCGTCCCTGATGGAGTCGGCATCCCACGCGATGGGGGGTTCCATCGCTATCAGCGAGAGCAGCTGAAGGAGGTGATTTTGGCCGACGTCTCTCAGCGCTCCGGTTCGTTCGTAGAACGCGGCCCTGTCCTGTACCCCAATGCTCTCCGCCACGGAGATCTGCAC
>JALZBR010000091.1 GCA_030863485.1 Actinomycetota bacterium | reverse complement strand
TCCCCACCATGTGTCCTCAGTTGAGTAGCGAAGACGGGCAACAGGAGTGGTCACTCCAAATCATCCCGTTGAGGGTTAACTAGGGTTTGCGCTGAAAGGACGCGCAACGGGTCGCTTTGTGTTAGTCGATGGCTCGTGGCATGGGGCGTGATGCTGGGCAAGGTTGTACCGAAGCGCCGCGGGTTTAGCGGAGGCTCCAGAGCTTGAGAGGATGGAGCCATGACTACTCCGAGAAGATACTCACAAGAAGTGCGCGAGCGGACCGTCTAGCGGAACATCGGTCGGAGTACCCGTCGCAGTGGGCAGCGGTCCGATCGATCGCTCAAAAGTGCGGCATCAGCACCGAGACGTGCGCAACTGGTCCAGCAAGCGGAGCGGGACTCAGGACAGCGGATCGGACTTACCACCGACGAAAAGCAACGCCTTAAGGAGCTCGAGAGAGGTCAAGGAGCTTCGGCGCGCAACGAAATCTTGAAGGCGGCCTCAGCTTTCTTCGGGGCGGAGCGCGACCGGCAACATCGCAGATGATCCGCTTCATCGATATCAACCGCCGCCGCTGGCATTCGAGCCGATCTGTGCTGAGCTGCTGATCGCTCCCAGCACCTACTACGCGGTCCGCACAGCCCAACCCTCGAGTGTTCGGGGCTCAACGAGTACCTGAGGATAGAGGTGAGGCGGGTGTGGGAGGAGAACTATTGGGTCTACGGCGCCGAGAAGATCTGGGCGCAGCTCAACCGGGAGGAGCTCGAACTTGCTGGAGAGCGGCTCAGAGTCGCGCGCTGCCCCGTGGAGCGCCTGATGAGTGAGTTGCGCATCCGGGGAGCGGTGAGGGGCAAGAAGCACCGAATCACGATCCCCAGCGACAAAACCCAAGCCCGGCCTGGTGATCTGGTCGAGCGCACCTTCAAGGCGTCCGGTCCTAACCGGCTGTGGGTGGCGGACTGACTTACGTCCGCACCTGGTCGGGATTCGTCTACGTTGCCTTCGTCAGCGACGTGTTCGCCCGGATGATCGTCGGCTGGCAGGTCTCCCGCTCGCTTAAGACGGACCTGGCGCTGGATGCCCTGGAGCATCTGGTCCCGACAAAGGCAGAGACTGCAACAGCTCGTGCACCACTCCGACCAGGGAGTCCAGTACCTGTCGATGCGTACACGGAGCGGGTGGCCCGAGGCCGGCGGGTCACCAGCTTCGGGAGCCGGGGTGATTCGTATCGTCCGACACCGCCTCATTGACAGAAGGAAAGGCTCCGAAGACACAAGGACTACCGCCGGTGGGAGCGAAGCCGGGCAATGGAGCTATGGCAGCTCGACGTGATGGGAGGCGTACGCCTCGCCGATGGGACTTCGTTGTCGGTGGTCACCGGAGACGACCACTCCCCGGTTTTGGTGCTCGCTAAGCTGGTCACCCGAGCCACTGCCCAGCCGATGTGCGACGCGCTTCTCTAGGCGCTTTCCGCCCAGAGGTACCGAGACGATCCTGACCGACAACGGGCGCGTTTTTACCGGAAAGCTCATCCACAAGCCTGCAACCGTCATGTTCGACCGCATCGTCTCCAAAACGGGATCCTTCACCACCTGACCGCTCCCTACTCGCCCACGACGACCGGCAAGATCTCGCTGCGTCCGCGCTCCCAAGTTCGACGTCGAGTACGTCCCAGGGCTCGAAGCTATGGCTTACCGTCTGGATCTAAAGTAGTGCTGGCCCGAAACCCGACCGTCGCGACCCCCCGCAGCCGCAAATAGGTCACAAAGTTATCGCTCATAGTCCAGCTCGTGCACACAGCTGCAACCACCCCTGCGCTTCGCCTAGATGACCCGCCCGACTGACCTCACTTGAGACCGACCTAGCGGCCTGTCGGAGGAGGGCAATCTGGTCTGGCGGCGGCGGACACTGCCTCCCGTTGACAATTGCCGACCGAGGGCCCGTGCGGATGAATTCGAACACCCCGTAGGGTAGCCCCGTCAAGGCACTGGCGGCGGATGCGTCTCCGTCAGACAAGAAGAGCAGGGGTCCGTTGGTCCATGCGAAAAAGCTCCGTCGATTGGGTTGGTCGAAACCGTTGGCGAGGTGTCCTACCAACTGACCTCGCCGGTTTCGAATAGGTGCGAAAACAGCACGGCGAAATCCCTGTGACTCGTAAAACCCGCTCACCTGCTCTAGCGACTGCCGGGAGGCGCCGGACGATGGGAACGCGAGTATGTAGTGATCTGCTGTTCCCAAGCTCGGAAGAGGCCTTATTCCGGGTGCCAACTTTGGGGGAACGTGTTCGTATCGTAGAGCGAGCGCGTCCGTTGCGCCGGCCTGCGCTACGATCTCTGGCGCTCGTCGACTTCCCGTTAGGCGAAACACCCCTGTGCCTGAAGCTACGAGCTCGTCGAGCGAGTTGACGCGGGAGACATCCAAGTCCGTGATCAGACTGCTTTCCCCGACGGCGACGTTTATCGGTTCGACGGCGGTCACAAGCTGAAGTGACGCACGATCGAGCATCGGCGTCTTCCCCGTCCTCGCGGAAGATGTGATGATCGCTAGCTGCGTTGAGGTGAACAGCGATGCGAGCGTGAGTGCGGCTATCAGTGGAAGCCTTGGCCGTAGGAATGCTGCCCGCTTGCTCCAGCTGATTAGTAACGGCATTCTCTCGACCTCTTCCCCCGACGGTCTCTACAGCTGCTCGTTCAGTCGAAGGACGGTTGAACGAAGGCGTTTGATCTCGTCTTCCATCCGGCTTCGGCGTTCGCTGTCCTTCTGCCGTTTTGCTCTGCGCTTTGCAAGCGCGAGCATGACTTGGCGGTTATGCAGCTTCCGTCTCGCGAGGTAAGCGCGCACATTGCCTTTGGCCAGGGCCGCGAGGCGGCGCCGACGTCGAGCAGTGAATGAAAGCGGTTCGGCCCCCAATCCTTCCTCTCCCGCAAGCTCCTCCGCTATAGCTCTCTTTTCTCTCCTTAAGGCAAAAAGGAATACCGACAACACGAATAGAAGTGGCATCGCCAGCCCCACCCACGTTCGAAAGAGCGCAACCGTCCCTCCCAGCGCGTTTCCTCTTATAAGAGATAGATAGGCGGCGTGAGCAGCGACCGCAGCGAGAAAGCCGACAAGGGGAAAGAGGAGGCGGCCGGCCGGCGAACCAGACTCGACCGCCGCGCCGAACCCTGCTCCAATTAGCGCCCCGAACAGGCCCTGCGACAGGCCTGAAACGGCGATAGGAAGTAGAACGGACAGCATTCCTTGGCTTGCTAAGGCCGGCGAGGTTGGCACCGCCGAGACGAGGACTGTGGAGATGCCTGTGGCAAACCCAAGCCCGAGGGTCGCTCCATAGATGATCCCGTCCACGATCCCACTGACCTCGAGCCACCCGCGTTGTCGCCCAACCGCCACCAAAGACGCGAAAGCGATCGAGAGAGCGAGGAGCTTCGCGAATTCCTTTACGAACGCCGCGGGGAAAGTCGTAGCTTCGAGTATCCGGGACTCAACGACGAACGGGAGCGCGGCCCCCGTGGTCAGGCCAAGCACAAACAGGAGGGCCACTGCCCAGAGGGGTTCTTTCTCATTGACATCCATTGCCCGGATGGTTACGAGATAAATGACCGCGGTCAGAAGTGCAAGGATCAGCGTCCTTGCTCCGCCATGTCCCGGATCCGTCATCGTGAGGACCTTCGGATTTCCGTCAGTCCACCGACGATTTCAGGGCATCGCCGGTCGTCCTTGATAGCCGCCGTCACTCTAAGCTCTGCTCACATCGACCAGTGAGGACGGCCCAGGGACTCCAACATTCTTGCAGCAGTCGCCGCTAGCCATCTTAAGCCCTCCGTCCGTGGCTAGTTCACGGCAGGAACAACAAGACCTCAATACCTCCACAGCGGCTGTCGTTACAGACGGACGACCAGCGGGACCATGCCTTGACTCCCGCCGACTGCCCCCTTTCTGGCTTCTTCCCGGCGCTCGGCGAGTGATTTTGCCTTCTCCGGCCGTCGGACCGGCAGGAGGCGAGTAAGGTCGTAAACGGTCGCTGGCGGAGGATGGATACTCTCGGACGTAGGTGGGGTCGAAGGGGGCTCCCCGGGCGGCCTCGCCCAACCAACGGAAGCCTCAGGCCGAGGGCCATGAGGGTCACTACGAGCGAAAACTGCCCCGTTGCTTACTTCCCAGTCCATCGCACCTGTCCAGCCCTGAACCCAGGCGAAAAGTAGCACTCTCGCGTCGGTAATGGAATGGCAGATTTGGGACGTGGCCTTGGTTCGCTCTTGTCGCGTCGGTCGTTGGCGACCTTCTTTCAACGCCCAGAGCGCCGGGCGCCCGAGCCACTCCGGCTTATAGCCACGGTCTTAGTTGTCGCATCGCTGGCCGCATCACGAGCACGTAGCCCTGACGGCATCGATGCGGAGGCCCGCTCTGTAGCCGGGCCTCATACCCGTGGAAGAAGTCGGCTTATCCGACATAGTGCCGCCGGCTTATCGACCGGGCATAAAGCCACCCGTACCCCCGGTGCATTAGGAAGTCACGGTGAAAGTAAGCCAAGGACCACGGGCCGGTTGAACAGTTCGGCCCTTGATGAAGGAGCTCCGCCCTCGAGTGCCGTCGCCATTAGAAGTGGTCGCCGCGGGCAATCACCTTTGCTATCCCTATTACCCCCGAAATTACCCGCGAAGGCATCCTCCTGAGTCGCCGGAGTGCAGACAAGACGATCCCGAAGAGGGCGGCGCGGGAATCGTCGTGAAACCCAGGAGGGGGACTCGGGCGGAGGGGTCTTCTCTAGGCGTCCACCCATGAGGCTACAAGTCGCATCGCGATCGCTTGTCGAACACCCCGCAACGAACCCAGCAAGGATCAATCAAGTGGGCTCGGCAGAGCGCGAAAGACCACGAAGTGGGGAAAAGCAAGCTACCTGCGATTAGGACGGCACTCACTAGTGTGCGTTCCCGGCTTGGCTCCAACGACGGGTGAGACAGACTGAAGCGTCAAACTATGTCAGGACCTATCCTGAAACTCGATCGTCTTGGCGATGTTGTCGTATAGAAGAATGAACGAGTGCTTGGGCGCTTGGGCAACGACAGTCCTCATGACGGAGTCTCGCCCTAAGCCGGCGAAGACGAAAGATACTCCCTGCCCGTCCGGATTCAAATAGACACGCCTTCGACCAGTAACCGCACCTTGTGTATGGTCCACAAAGTGTGGCTGTTCGGGGTGAGGAGGATCATTGCGTCCTAGAGTTGTGATCATGTGCTCCTCGACAGCGGTCTTCCCCATACCTCTCAAGGATTGGGGGAGGGAAAACACCCGCATTGCGAACCTGAGCTCTTTGTTTATTGAAGTAAACCCGACAGAGCCTTCCCCGGTTTCTTCTTCCGCTATCCACTGGGGAGGGCGACAAAATGTCACGCCAAGGACTTCATCTTGGTGCAATACGGACCGCCCAAAGGGGCTTTCACTTAACGGCCACGGCTGGCTTTTTACGAGCGCGCCCTCGACGTAAACGTCGAGGCGATACTCGCCGTGAGGGGGACAAGGGGCGTGGGCCGGCTGCTCAATCGTCCCAGAGGGCGGGAGATCCCATGCCTTGAACTCGCCCATCGCATGGTCTGCCACCCAGGGCCACTCTTTGGGGTTTGCCTCGGCGCGTCGGTACCAGAGGAACGCAACCCGTGTTCCTTCGGGGATGTTCTCGTAGCGACCGTTTGCCTCTACCCGGGGCCCGTCCAACTGAAAGCTCTCCCAGGAAAACGAAGGGGGTACCTGAAGGCTGACGCCCTTACCGGGAAGCTTCGAGTTCATCTCTTCCAACACGAGCCTGGATTGAAAGCGTCTGATGAGTTCCTCCGTCTTCGGATTGCTCCGCTCCGCAAGAGCTACTTGCTCGAGGTTAGTGCGCGCCAACGCGAAAATTCGCGCCTGCTCCGGCTCGGGCCGCGTTAGCGTTGCTTTGATTCCCGACGTGTACTCCCGGTCGGCGTTGCGACTCAGCCTGTCCGCCCGCGGTCCCTCTCTCGCAGCCAGAGCCGTGAGAGTCGCGGCCAGGTTAAGTCGAGCCTCGGGAAGGTTAGGGTTGGCGTCGAGTGCCTTGCGCAAGAACTTTTCACCCTTCGTGTACTCCCCCGCCATGAAGTAGTGCCAACCCAAGTTGTTGAAGTGTTCGGCGCTGCTCGCTCCGTATCGCGTTGCACGTTCCTCGTCCGCAATTGCGCTTCGCAGATTTTCTATATCCGGCGTCGTGCCTAGGTGCGTAAGACTGGGGTCGGGCGTACCGCGGAGAATGTACGCCTTGGCCCTCTGGCGGTAGGCGGTGGCGTAATCCCTTCGAAGACCGAGGGCCGTGTCGTAGCGTTCTATCGCATCATTAAACTCGCCCTGCGCCAACAGGCGATCCCCTTCGACGACGCTCTGTATTGCCGCGAGGGGAGTTTGGGGAGTGCGGCTTGCCGCCAAACCAATCGTCATCGCAATGGAAGCAAGCAAAAGAATCACGGCGGGGATGAGCAAGCCGTGCGTAGCACGGGGCGAGAAGATCACCGATAAGCTCACCAGAGATGATGCCACCATAAGCATCAGTCCTATTCGCGTGTAGGCGTCTGACTTCCTGTCCCAGGCGCCCGACGTCTCCCCTTTCGCCTCTTGTTCGAGTCTTGTCATCTCCGCAGCACTTAGCCGGCCCGACTCGAAAGGTTCTTGCGAAACTGGATCCCTCTCGCGATTCGTGGTCGGATCAAGAAGGAGCGGTGACAACGGCTTGAGCGCCTCCTCCACGCGGCGCCAGTGGTCGGCCTCTTCCTGATAATCGAGCTTGGCTTGGGGGTTCGACTCGAATAGCGCGCGGGATTCAGCCGCGATTCGGCGTCTTCGTACGCTCGCGGCCTCCGCAGCCACGTTTTCTGCGAGCCTAATATCCGCGTCAGCCTTGGCTTCCTCTCCGAGCAAATTGATCAGCAGGGACTGCGCTTGTCGCCCGCTGGTGCTGTTCTCTACTGAGGTCCGCGTCGACAAGAGGGCAATTACATGATCGAACAGCGGTAGCCCGATAGCTATGAAGGCAAGGACGGTGAGGAATCTCTTGCTCGGGGCTTTGTCTGGACCGATCATGAATTAAGCAAGGGGCGTTCCTAGTACGCGAACAAGTTCTTGCGCCACGATTGATGTCGTGACAAGGACGTAAAGCCCTCCACTAACCCGAATTAGATATTGTCGACGGCCCGCCCTGGACCGCTCGGCTGCTGTGAGGATGACCGAGATTCCGGCGAATGGGATCAGCCAGGCAAACAGCCAGGTCGAAGCTTGATGTAGATGCCTTGCCTCGTCGATGGTCCTCTTCTTGTCCACTGTCTTTAGGTCGAGGTAGAGCGGATCCTCGCGCCGCAGGGCATCTTGCCGTCTGGTCACGTCTAGGTATCCGTTGCTATCGATGAAGGCAGAATCCAAGCTGAGTTCAGCAAGGGTAATCGCAGCATCGTCGAGCGCCCGCGCCTCTTCCAACAGGTTTCGTTCGGCCGTCCCGTCGCCCCGTGCCGCGGCCTCCTGAGATCGCTGTCTAAAGTCATCTGCTTCGGCGCGGTAGGCACGATACCGAGCAAGCTGAAACTGCTCCGACCGGAGTCGGGCTTGGACACGACCCTCGAGTCTTTGCTCGAGAGTTTGCTCCAGGACCGCACGCCCGTCGGCTTTCTTGGCCTCCCCCGAAACCTCATGCGCTCGCCAGGCGAGAAGGCCTGAGGTGAGAGCCACAACTCCAAGGAGGATTCTGATCTTTCGGCCCAGATCCTCTTCATTGAATTGCGCACCCGACCGCTTCCGGCTGCCTCCCCGGCCGCCATCCCCAGCGTGTAACGGGGAAGATCCGTCAGAGTCACGACGCCCTTCTTCGGACGATGCTTTTGAGGGGACGGCGTCTAGATCTCGGTCCGACATGCTTGTTCGTCTCGCAGGAAGACAAGTGAGGGTCGAGACATGAAGATGATGAGCGTCGGGATGACTAGACGGGATTCGGCTCAGACAGACCAGCTAGGGGCCGTGGAAGCCGTTTCGACTGCTGTTTGGAGTACAAGGGCTTGCAGAAGGTTCGTTCAGAGAGCTAAGTTTTGTCGGCTGAAACGGCAACCGCAACTATGGAACGCTTAGCTCCATATGTAAAGCGTCGCTCATAATGCGAAGGCTTGCGATGACCGGTCCTTCGTCCACCCTCTCAATCCCTGGGCATGCCTCAGGCAGTAGTGTGTCCAGCCTCCTAGCGGTCACCGTCGGTTGCCTGGCACTCTTCGTTGTCGTCTCCTGTGGTTCCAAGCCGGAACAGTCCATACAGGCCGGTCGCAACGGCGAACGCATTCTGTTCATGAGTTCGCTGCCGGGCAACCCTGAAATCTACTCGATGCGAGTAGACGGGTCCTCCCTTACTCGTGTGACCAATGAACCCAGCTCAGAAGTCTTCCCTGTCGCGTCGCCGGATGGGTCGCAGATTGCCTTCGTGAGCAACAGAGACGGCAATCCTGAGATCTACGTCATGGAGTCCGATGGGACTGGACAGAGGCGGCTTACTGATCATCCTCTCGACGACTTAACGCCGGATTGGGCACCTGATGGGAAGCGCATAGCGTTCACGAGTTCGCGCGATGGGAATGGCGAAATCTACGCAATGAGTGCCAATGGCACCGGAGTCGTCCGTTTGACTGATCATCCTGCTCAGGACGCCCGGCCATCCTGGTCTCCCGACGGCACTCGGGTCGCGTTTATGTCGACTCGGGACGGAAATCTCGAAATCTATGTGATGAATGCCGACGGGACTGGTCTGGCTCGTCTGACGAACAGTCCAGCTGATGATGGCACCCCAGCCTGGTCGCCGACGGGCAACCGGATTGCGTTTACAAGTACTAGAGACGGTAACCAGGAGATCTATGTGATGAACTCCGACGGGACTTCTCAACAGAGGCTGACGACTGATCCCATGAACGACGGTGGCCCTGGCTGGTCAAGAGATGGGAGGCAGATCGCATT
>JALZBR010000075.1 GCA_030863485.1 Actinomycetota bacterium | reverse complement strand
AACGAGGATGGTGTGCCTTACCCGGAGAGCGTTCTCCTTAGGGACGAGGCCCGGTTCCTGCAGGAGCGCAACGGCAGGGTGGAGCATCCCACCGTCGGACCCGTACAGACGAAGGACGCGATGGACGCCCTCCAGGAGGTTTGTCTGTCAGCGCTTGGAGCCGACTCCGACCAGAAAGTCTTCGAGGCGTTAAGCAGCACACCTCCTTCAGGCCGTCCATGGACGCTTCTAGACCCGGCGACCCAGGCGGTCTACGACGCTTTCTCGGCCAGCAGCAGGCGTGGCCGACGGCGCTCCCCACGCCCCCCCGAGAGTGGAGGAAGGTTCGATCCTTGAAAATTGCATAGCGAAGCTGGCACCTGGGCATCAGATACGTCGATAACCTGCTGGTTCATCGAACCTTCCTGTCGACGGGCGACCTGGAGAACTGCCGGTTCCTCCAAGCTCCTGCCACCACAGGCCGGTGCGAAGAGTCTGATGCGGCCAACGGCGGCCAAGTGCGGCCACTACGTGGCCACAGTCCGTTACGAATCTCTGTGGATCCGTTCCGAATCTGAAGTAGGCATGCCACGTGAACTGGGACGATGGAGTTTTCTACCGGCCCCACGAGGGCGGGTCATGTAGAAAAGGTGGAAGAAAACCTCCTCCACGTGCTCTTCCCTTCTCGTCTCCGAGTTTATCTGCGTTCCGAGGGTCGCCCTTGGTTAGACAGGGCTACGGATTAGGCGGGAATCTGGTTGCGGGGACGCGCTGGCTTGGCGTCCGGCCTCAGGCGGAGACCGACTTCGTCGCCGCGTGTCTGATGGAAGACAACGAGGCATTGGAGATAGCGCGGGCGATGCACCTCAAGGGGGGAGCTCCCGGGGCTTGGGGGGACGACGTTGGTTCACGATGCGGTGCGAGAAACGCTCACTAGATTCGGTCAGTCGCTGGTCGGCCGCAGCCTCGATCGCCACAAACACGCGCGTCCGGCGACGGGGGGTGCGGACACACACCTCTGTAGATCCAGAATGCCAATTCTCTTCGTATAGGTGGGTGAAGCGTCGGGCCGCGGCAGCCATTCGTGATCAACGTCAAAGGAGAGAACATGCGGTTAAAAGGTGTATTCGCGGCGAGCATCATCGCCGCATTAAGTCTGGGCGCAAATGCCTGGGGGCAGGGCAATACAGCCGAACCGAGCAGGGCCTCGGCTTACATCAATCCCGACACAGGAACTGCGACAGAGAATCCAAACGTCGACAAAGACTCCGAATGTCGTAACGCAGATCGCCGAGACCGTCAGCCTCTAAGCCTTCCCGCAATGACGGACAAGAACGTTCATATCGATGCGTGCTTGTTCAAGAACAAAAAGAGGTTCGATGGTCCTGTTACCTGGCGCTCTAGGGGTGTCGGCGTGATCAGTGCGTGCCCGGACCCCGACATGGTTAATGCGGTCGAGAATGGGTCGAAGGTGGCCTATCTCGATAGTCACGGCCGCGGGCAGCAATGCCACCAGTCCGGTTATCAGGAAAAGGGAGCGGCCGGTGACAAGGAGTATCACGTACGTGTAAACAATTCCGAAGAAGCCGGCAAACAAGTTGTCGTCTTCTGCTACGACCCCGAGCAGGTGAAGGCCGCTGGCGATCAACCTAAGGGCCACGGCTGCGGTGACGAAAGCATTCGCAGTCGGGTGGTAATTCGCTGGACCGACTAAGCAGTGGTGCCGGCAGCGTGGGGTCCTATTAGCGGATCCCCACGCTGCGGCGGCTTTGTCACGCGACTAAGGTTGTGGACACGAAAGAAGTGCGCCGAATGCTCGAGAAGCGGGCGCTGTGAACCCTCTCAAAGGCGGCCCTGTTGTGGGGAGGATTCTTGTCGCGTTAGGATCGACCTTACTTTTGCTCTCGGCTTGTTCCGATGAAGGCGGTCAGTTCGAGGTGGAGCTAAGCGCCGAGAATGAGGTCTGCGAGGGCGACACGTGCGGAGGCGAAGGCTCCGGCACGGCGCGGTGGACATAAATGCCTCTCCTGGGGTGGCGACGCACGCCTGCGTCGTGTGATGAAGTCGAAAAGTATTATCGGCACCGGTGCCGGCTACGGAAGCCTGGTCACTGCAGCTAGACCTTCTCGATAAGCAGCAGCAGCGCCTTCAGCGTCACCCCCTTTTGAGAGATGGTCCCCGATGAGGCGAGCGGTCTTGGCCGCTTCTTCGTGGTTACCTAGATTGGCAAACGTTCTTAGAGCGCTGCCCCAGTACTTGATGGCGGACGACTCGTCGTTGAGTGCCGCGGCGCACATCCCGGCTTCCCGCTTCGCTTCTGCGGCAGCTGCCAGAAGCTGTCGACCGGCGCCCTCTACTGCGCTTTTCGCGATGTCGAGTGCTTCCTCGGGTGCTCCTTGCTGTCGGCGCGCCAGCGCAAGCTGCGTAAGGCCTCCCACCTGATCCAAGAGCAGTGTTGACTGCGATTCCGCCAAGATCTCGCGGGGAAGACGGATCTCATTCTCTGTTCTGGAGTGTCGTGTTGGTGGCGGCGGTATCCCTATCCAAAGGATGAGGCCGATGACCAGCCCGACCGTGATCGGCATGATCCACTCGATCACGGTCCTTCTTCCTTCTCAATCTCGTAGTTAACGCAATCGTTGCCTAGCCAGTCGGCGACGCTCCTGCTCCTTTCGTTCTGGCACCCCTTTCCGTACGCAGGCTGAGTCACCCTGAGGCGTGGAGCGTCCACGACAAGCGGACCGCGACTCTGCCCGACTCCACGCGTTGATGGGACAGTGAGACAGCACCACCCGAAAGTCCCCGACTGAGCTCTAGCTCGCTCGCTTTGCGCCGATTTCATCTGACGTCCTAAGCAGACCTGCTCTTTGTCAACTTCTGCGTAGCCTCAGATACGAATGCGACCGAGCGTTGAATCACCGAAGGGTCGCGCGTGATCGCGCCGTGCCCGAGCCCCGGCGCCTCGATCAGCTGAGACCCTGCCCACGCGCGAGCGAGCCTCTCCGACCCCTCAAACGGAACCTGAGGATCGTCTGGGTCGTGGAAGAGGAGGGCAGGGGTAGTTAGGCGCGGGGCAACATCCTCGCCGTTGATGTCGCGGAAGATGCTCGCGCCGAAGCGGCGTTCGATCTTTTGCTTCAGACCCACCATTGCCTTAGGGGGTAGATCGAACATGCCTCGAAAGGTTTCAAGCGTGTATCCCATGTCTGAGTTCGGCGCGATGAAGACAGCGCAGTTCACCGCCAGCCCTGCATCCAGTGCCAAGAGCGCGGCGTGGGCACCGGCGGAGTGGGCGATCACGCCGTGGGCGCCACCGAGGTGGTCCGTCAACTCACGCAGAGCTGTAGCCGCGTCTAGCGGACCGTGGGTCATCTGGCGGCTGCTGTCACCGTGGGCGGGAAGATCGAAACCCACAACGCGGAAACCGGCAGCGGTGAGCGGGGCGATGAACCCCCCCATCCCAGCGGCGCGCTCGCCCCACCCATGAACGAGGACGACAACGGGCCCTTCTCCAGCCGTGAACCCGGCGAGGCGGCCGACGCTCGTTTTTAAGATGAACCGGTCGGTGTCGTCCAGCCAGCCAGCCTGTTTACGCAGCCCCCGTTCGCTTACCGGAACTCTCCATGGAGTGAACCACAGCAGGTAGGCGGGTCCCCCTGAGAGGCGCGTGGAGTAGCGCCCAAGGAACCTCGTCGCTGCCAGGGTCGCGTAGAGCGCGAGACGCGAATTCGCAAACTTCATGCGACCACCTCTCTCCGCTCAGGAACAGCCAACGCGAGCGCCAAAGCGAACCCAACAAGGGCTGCGATCACAACCGAGCCGGCGACGAAGTTCACTCCCCAGCCCAAGCCCCACTCGAGCTCGATTGCGAGCAAGCTCAAGACCACGATCGGCAGAGGTGTCAAGGCGCCGAATGCGAGGAACGACTTCCGGCGCTCGGGCCCCGGATCAAGCTCGGCGATGAGGATGTCTGCGAATATGCCGGCGGCTATACCGGAGAGCGCGAGAATGGGTGCCTCGAGCAGCAATGGGTCGACCACCATGACGCCGACCGCGGACAGCCCTAGGACGAGCGTTGCGGTTCCGAATGGCGGACGCCATCTCTTCAGCACAGCGAGGAGCGGCAAGACGTAGATCAACGTCGATACCCAGAAGGTCAGCACTCCATCTTCCTGCGCCAGACGGAATCGCGTCTCGGCTGCGAAGTTGCCTTCGGAGAAGATCACGCTAGGGACGTGATCGTTGAACGGGGAGCCGTAGGGGGTGATGAAGCTCACGAGGGCAACCCCAGCGGTGAGCGACAACGCGACAGGAGCGAATTGTCGCCATCCCACCCGGCGCGGCGTCGCCGAGTTCCACGCTGCGAGCAACGGGGTGGCGATCATCAGCAGGTGGCTGGTGATGAGAAACAAATGGGGCGGGCTTATCAGAGCCTCCATGTCGGCCTCGATCCCGAACGCGGCGTGCCACGCGAAGTCGAAGATGCCGCCTATCCCGAAGGCGATCGCTCCCATCAGACCGAGGCGGTAGCCGGGGAGATCACGGTGAAGATAGATCCACGCCGCAGCTCCGAGCCATCCGGAGTACAAAATGCCGTGCCATGGGGTGAGGAAACCCTCCTCGGTAGAAACAACATGCGTGTGCGCCCACCCATCGAGGTAGGTGCCGAACGTCATCCACACCAGGAGCAAGCCCGTGACCAAGTGGGAGCGGTAGGCGATCGCCGCCTCCGTCATCGGTTTCCGCATTACCATCGCTGTCGCCATGACCTTCCTTTCCACCTACGGATGATGGGGTACTAGAAGTGTACCGAATGGTAGTATAACTAAACCATGCCAGAGCACAATTACCAGCAGTACAGCGCCCTCGCCCGTGCCCTTGACGTCGTCGGCAGTCGGTGGACCCTGCTGATCGTGCGCGAACTGGCACACGGACCGCGTCGCTTCACGGATCTCGTCGAGGGCCTGCCAGGGGTAAGTCGCAAGCTGCTGAGCGAGCGGCTACGAGAACTCGAGCAAGAGGGCCTGGTGGCACG
>JALZBR010000019.1 GCA_030863485.1 Actinomycetota bacterium | reverse complement strand
GGTTTGGGTAGACAGCCTGTCAGGAAAGGGAGCAACTTTTCATGTTCGACTCCCAGCCGCCTAAGTCAAGCTGATGAACGAGGGCCTAGCGCATGAGCGATGGGGCTGGTCCAAACACACCCAGCTCGATAACTGGTCTCCTCTTGACGCAGCTATCCCCTGCATAAGGGAACGAAGGAGGGGTCCGCTGTGATAAACGGACCCCTTCTTCGTCTGCTGCTTAGGCGACAGGCGTAACGTTTACCGCCTCGAGGCCTTTGGGACCTTCTCGAGACTCGAACGAAACAGTCGCTCCCTCTGTGAGCGACTTGTATCCGCTGCCGACGATGTTGCTGTGGTGAACGAACAGATCCTTCTTGCCGTCCTGGGGCGTAATGAAGCCGTAGCCCTTTTCGTCGCTGAACCACTTGACCTGACCAGTTGCCATAAAACACCTCCCTGCTCCTACCAAGAACGCAGGAAGGGCTGGCGTGGCCAGCCAGACGTACGTTCTAACCAATATCTCTACCAACGATAACTCATCCCCGGTATAAGGCACCGGACCGAAGGGCAAATGACATGGAAACGTCCATTTAAGACTTGGTGCACACATCACTCGGACCAAAAAGGTTGCTTCATTGCGAGCGCAAGCGCCGTTTAAGCGTGACAGTCTGCTCCTAGGGGCTGAAATTCGAGAGAGTGCGAATTCTCGCGCTAGGCTGATTCCCTGTTCCTCGAAGAAGCACCTCTGCAGGCCCCCGAAATTGACGCGGGACTCATGGTTCTTCCGGTAGCGTTAAAGGCATGGGCGAAAGCCGAATCATCGAGGTGCGAAGCGTGCTCACGCAGGAAGATGCCAATAAGCTCCTACAAGAAGGTTGGGACTTGTTCGCCGCGGTCGCTAAGCCACCCGACGTCGGTGGCTGGGGGCCGGTATACGTGCTCGTGCGCCGGGAGTTGCCTCGCTACGGACAGCGGCAGTAGCGAGCTTCGCTCAGTCCACAGCCGGCGTATCAGCCCTCCTCAGGGTTGCAAGCGCAAGTCCTCTTTCTCTTTGGCGTCGGCATCGTCCGATGGGGTCCCACGACTGCATTGGTGCACGACCACCGCGCACCTACGGGGAATTGAGTTTGGGGGCCTTAGCTGCTGCGTGAGGACACGCACGTTTGCGCGCTGAAGGGGCACCTGCCTAGCCAGCTCGACTCTTTGGCTCAAGCCTAGGAGGCAGGCATGGCAGAGCGACCCAGCAGTTCAGTTGAGCGCGAGGTCAACTCGCTCGCAGAACTTCGCCTCTCCGAGGAAACCCTCGATTCGATCCTGGGCCACATCGGTCGTCTTGCCCTCCAGGTGCTAGACGGGTGGGATGCGGCCGGCACGACGATCGTGGACCGAGGAACGGTAGCCAGCACGGGGCGACGGATGAACGTCTCTAGTCCCTCGACCAGTACCAGTACGACACGGGTAGGGGGCCTGCTTACCCACACCGCGCCCCGCGGAGCGAGAGGCCCTAACGCACTAGCGTCGTTCTCCCACTGGAAGGGAACCGTTCCTGCACACGGGCTCGGCCCTCGATCAGTCTCCGTTGGACAAGAAGGGGAGGTAGCAAGATGAGCCGATGGCTCTCGGTTGGAGCGGTAGAGACCGTAGTCGGTCCCTTCACCTTCGTCGATCTGGTCTGCGTGAGAGATCGCCGTCACGCTACGCATAGCTCGCCGTGCGACACGGGCTAAGGTGAATCCATGGGCTGGATAAGGGAAGGCTTGGCGCTGGAACGAGGGGACGCGGGCGCGAGTGACAGGTTGCACGCCGCCCATCCGTGGGTGTTAGAAGACAACGGGAGCCTTCGGATGTGGTACTCGGGGCACGACGGGAGCACGTGGCGAATCCTGGGAGCAGTGCGGGAAGCAGACACGGGCTGGCGGCGGCTCGGGGTTGCGGTCGACGCGGGCTTGGCCGGCGAGAGCGACGACTACGGCGTGGAGGCGCCGTGCGTGATAAAGACGCCGGCAGGCTACCTCATGGCGTATGGCGGGTTTGATGGTGAAGTCACCCGGCTTCATATGGCTAGTTCAGAAGATGGACTGCGTTGGGTGTCTCAAGGGACGATCATGCAGCGTGGTCAGGAAGACAGTGTCGCGGCCACTGATCCCTGTCTCGTCGTCACCGGCGAGAGATGGTGGCTGTTCTTCTCAGGTTCTGACGGGTCGGAAGAGGGCCGTAGTGCAGCAATCCTGGGCGCCGTCTCCCAAACCGGCGCGTCCTGGGATCGTCTTGGGACGGTTCTCGAGCCCGCTTCTGATGAGCTCGCGGTCCGTGACCCGTGTGTAATCGATACCACTAGGGGTTTCTGTATGTTTTTCGCCAGCGACTACGGAGAGCGGGTCGGTATTTCTATGGCCACCTCATCCGATGGACTCTTGTGGGATCGGCACGGCTCCGTCCTGGACGGGTTGGGCGAGGGCTTGGAGGGATTGACGGTGGAAGCGCCCTGCGTTGTGAGGCTCAAGGACGGTTCGCTCCGCATGTGGTACTCGACGCGCGCGGGTGCCGAGGAAGACTTCGCGTACCGGATCTGCTCCGCAAGATTCTCTGGTCGCTGGGTGCTGTGAAAATCAGCGCCTGGTGCGAGCAATGGGCATCCGAAATGACGAGTACATGGGGATTCACCGCGCGACCGCCGCGGATGCGCCGAGCTTGGGCCGGCTCCTTCACGCGTTCAACGTCGAGTTCGGGGAGGAGACTCCCACGCCGGAAGTGATCGCCGAGCGTGCGGCCCCCCTGATCGAGATCGGGGAGGTCACCGTCCTCTTCGTCGGCACTGGCCCAGACGGTTTCGCACAGCTTCGCTTTCGCCCGTCTCTCTACACAGGCGCCCTTGACGCGTACCTGGAGGAACTCTACGTCGTGCCCGAACGCCGCGGGAGGGGCCTGGGGCGGGCGCTGCTCGAGGCGGCGATGGACTATGCGCGCGAGCGCGGCGCGAAGCGCATCGACCTCACTACAAGCGAGGAGGATAGGGCTGCAC
>JALZBR010000430.1 GCA_030863485.1 Actinomycetota bacterium | reverse complement strand
CGACACCATCCGACGCCTCAAGCGCTTCATCGTCCGAGAGGTCTACCCCCTCCTCGTCGAAGCCCTCGACCACCAACACGCCGCAGTACCTCAAGCCGCTTGACGGCTATAGGAGCTTCGGTTCTGCCCCACAGACGAACATCCGGTATCCCGGGCGTTAGCCGGACCCCTCCTGGTTCAGCCGATACCCGTAGGGCCTTCGGGTATCGCAGCGACGTCCGGGAGGCCGCTGCGGTGAGAACAGGAACATCCACTGGATCCCTTGGCATGCTTTGCTTTCCGAGCAGATCGGACGAGTTCTCGTAGCGAAGCTCTTGCGCTCGTACCAGACCCCCGCGAGGTGCGCGACCTTCCTAACGGGCGACGATCTCCAGATGGTTGCGGGGGCCGCTAACACGAGCGTGACTTACGTCGACGAGAGAACAATATTCTTTACAATCGGCGTATGGAAATTCGACGGAACGAGCAAGTGGAGCGTGCGATCGCCGAGACGCACGGAGTCCGACCGCGGCAAGCTAGTTCCTGCGCACCTTGATCGTGGCGGTGAAGAACCCTCGATTGTTCTCCAGGCCGCCGTCGTTGATGCCTAGGAAAAGGCGCCCGTTCTGCTTCACGACGAAGGTGGTGCTCCGCCCAATATAGAACGGGTCACCCCTGGGACCCACGCGACCGAGCAGTCCGGCATGGTTGGCGGTGGCGAGCGGAGTCAGCAGATCGGGACGGTTTGGGAAGCCCTCGGGACCGATCGAGGAGGCCTCGTTGTGGAACACCTCGCCCAGGGCGCTGACCTCAACATGGTCACCCGCGCTAACGTCCAAGCCGGTGTCAGTCCAGGGCGTAGTGCCGTCGACCCT
This sequence comes from Actinomycetota bacterium, assembly GCA_030863485.1. The sequence continues at coordinate 2,371 of JALZBR010000430.1, read as the reverse complement.
CACCTCGGTCGGGGTCTTCTCGCCATTCAGCACGACGACCAGGGCCGAAACCACCATGACGATCATCACAGCCGCGACGGCCACCAGGCCGACGCTCACAGGGAGCCGGCCCAGTGTGCGGGGTGGGGGCGAGCTGACGACCTCGACGTGGACGGGGAGCGTCCTTGTCACCCCGGCGACCAAATCCCGTACTAACACGTTGCCCCGGTTGACTCCAGGTCGGGGGTGGAGACGTATACCGAATCCGCCCTCCCGAGCTTGCACCTCCAACCAGTCAGCGTCAGTCTTGACCGACCACTCGAGACGGCCGCCACCCCTGTTCGTGACGGCGACATGCTCCTCGGGTAGTACTGTCCCCGGCTGAACGTTTCTGAGGTCAATCTCGGTCGCCGACAGGTCAAGGATGGGTGGGCCGCCGCGTTCTCCCGTGGTCTGATCCGTGGCCGCCCGCCGAGTCCCCTCTTCGGCTAGGTGGTGTGATGCGTCTTCCTCTTTTCTTGAGGGTGGGGAGGCTACAGTCTGGGCCTCGGAGAGTTCGGCTTGCGCCCGTGATTCCGGGATCGACCGCCGGTTAGCTTTGTCTTGCCTCCCATGGGCGGTCCGCAGGAAATCTTCTTTTGCCTTTGTCCGGTCCTGTTGGTCAATCGGGCGATGGACAGCCAGGACTTCGGATGCTGCCTTGCGGACGCGGAGGCTGTCGTCTTCCGTTAGCTCCTGAAGGGCTTGCTGGGCGGCTAGGACGAGGCGAGGTTGGTCGCTTACGAGCAGGCGCTGCAGTTCTGATACCGCTGCAAGGCGCTGCGGGACAAGGAGGCTGGCAATCGCCTCTCTTAGCTCGGGGTGAAGCGGAGCAGGTTGGGGTCCCAGCGGACTGCGTGCCAGGTAGAGGTCTCCTTGCACGCCATGTGCAGCCTTTGTTGGAGTCTGGTTTGGGGTTATCTCTCGGACCTTTTCATAGACGAAGTCGTAGAGCTCATCCATCGAGACGTGGCCGTCCCCGTCGAGGTCAGCTGTCCCCGTTTCTAGCCCCTCCACCAGCGCGCTCGTAAAGACGGATGGTTGGGCAGCCTCCTGTGTCAGTTCACCGCTCTCGAACGCGTACTCCATCGCGTTCGAAGCGGTGATGACCATAAGACCCCTCCCCCCGAAGGAGTCCGCTACGTCTATGGTCTGACCTGCCCTCGGCGCAAACCCTCTCGTAAACGCGCCGCTATAACAGCAATCAAGCAGAAGGGATTTGCGGTTCGAGCGGCTGCGCTCCAACAGTTCCGTGACCTGCCAAGACGGGAGTCCGGTGGCGACAAGGCGATTTAGCCTGGTATTGCTTGCGGCCAAATATAGGGCCCCCCTCTCGTCCTTTATGCCATGACACGAGAAGTACAGCAGTACAAAATCATCACGCTTGCGATCAGCCAGGAAGCCCTCTATTTCCTCAGCTATCACGAACGACGGCTTGTTCAACAGAACACGGACCTGAAAATCGCCGACGTCCGGGGCGCTCAGGACGCGTGAAAGCGCGTTAACGTCCTGCGCCGGGGCCCGCAACTCTTGAAACTTCGGGTCCTCATACTGGTTAGCGGCGACCAGCAGCGCGCACTTGGAGCCGGCCACCGCTGTTACCGATCGCCCAAGCGGGCCAGCCAGGCCTGGATCAGATCCTGCTGCTGCCTAGAGGAGACACCTGTCACCTCAAGCACATCACCATCCAGCTCCAACTTAACGCTCCGATGGCCCATCCGCCCCACCCAGGACTCGACGGCCTTCACGACGGCGCCCAGCAATGCCGGCGCGGAACTTGCAAGCGAGACAAGCAACGCGCCCAGTGCAAGCGCCTCGCCAGCTTTGGCCCCGGCCGGCACATTTTCAGCCGTCACCAGATCCGCTGACTCGATGTCCAACTGCAGCAGCTCCTCGCGCAACTGCAAGGTCAGCTCCGCGACCTCCTCTGGATCGGCGCCGGGGACCTCCAGCTGAAGTCCTACCCGGGCAACTCGCTCCATACCACTTCCCTCCCACCTCGAACTAAGGCAGTTGCCCAAGGAGGGAAAAGGTACCTCGTCTCCGACCATTAATCTGACTACATGGAAGAAGCCTGGGTCTGCGCACGAACAGGGAGCCCTGCAAGGGGCGCCGACAGGACCATCACGTTCCCAGCTTCGATAATGGTACTTCTCGATGAAGCCGGGCAGCGGGGGAGCTGAGGAGCGAGATACGGGGTGCTCGAAGGGTGCCTGCAGCGAACCATCCAAGTAGACGGAATCCGAAGACCGTCCGCTTGGATTAGGTGTGCAGGGTTTCGTCCCCTTCGGGCGTCACCTGCTCGTCATTCCTCGAATGCGCTCCGACTGGCGCGTGGAGGGCAGCGAACGGT
>JALZBR010000428.1 GCA_030863485.1 Actinomycetota bacterium | reverse complement strand
TGGCGACCGGCGCACCGCGCCGCCCTGGCCACCATTATCGAAGGGGTGCGGGCGCGCGGCTTGAGAGTGGCGGGGCCGGAGTCGCTGCGGGCGACCCACGCCGTTCGCTGGGACACGACGCTCGCGGCGGGATCGAGCGGTGCGCAGGTCCGTCGCCTGCAGGAGTCGCTGCGGCGCCGCACGTATGTGCCCGGAAGCGACGGCGTGTTTGGGGAGGAGACGTTGCAGGCGGTCTACGCCTTCGAAAAGACGCAGCGGCTGCCGCGCGACGGCGTCGTCACTCCGCCCGACATGGAACGACTGCTGACCTCGGACCGCCCCGTGGCGCCGAAGAGGCGCGCCGACAGGTTCATCGACATCGATCTGTCGCGCCAGGTCCTTTTCGAGGTCGAAAAGGGCCGGGTCGTGCAGACATTGCCGGTGTCGAGCGCGAACGGGGAGTACTACTTCTCGGACGGAGAGCGCAGCAAGGCCGTGACGCCGACCGGGGCGTTCAAGGTCTTGTGGAAGATTCCGGGGTGGCGAGTGAGCGACCTCGGCGAGCTCTGGTATCCGTCCTATTTCCACAGCGGCGGCTACGCGATCCATGGAAGCCCCCTCGTCCCGACTTACCCCGCGAGTCACGGCTGCGTGCGCGTTCCGATGAGCGTGGCGAAAAGCCTCTACTCGCGCCTCGACATCGGGACCAGGGTCTTCGTTCACAACTAGTGCACACTCGATGGCAGAGCTGCTGATCGGCACGGACGACGGCCTGCACGTGCTGGGAGGGACCGACGCTCGTGCCCTCGGCGGCCGTGCAGTGGCTGCCCTTGCCGCGGACGCCTCGTCGGTCTGGGCCGTCGTCGACGGGGACCGAGTCTTCAGCGCGCGGGACGGGAGCGACTGGCAAGAGGTCGCGAGCCTGGGCGGCGGCCGGGCGACCTGTCTTCTTCCCACGCCGGTGGGCCTCCTCGTCGGAGCCTCGGAAGCGCGCCTGTTCGCCCTGACGGAAGGGGCGCTCGAGCCCATCGAGTCGTTCGACGAGGTGGAGGGGCGCGACGCCTGGTACACGCCGTGGGGAGGACCGCCGGCGACGCGCTCGCTCAGCCAGGACGACGCCGTCACTCTTTACGTCAACGTGCACGTAGGCGGGATCCCCCGCTCGCGCGACGGCGGGCGGACGTGGGAGCCGACGATAGACATCGATGCGGACGTACACGAGGTGCTCGCCTGGCGGCCAGAGGGCCGCGTGCTGGCCGCCGCGGCGCGAGGGTTGGGCGTGAGCGACGACGGGGGAGAGACCTGGCGCTTTCGGACACGCGGCCTGCACGCCACTTACCTCCGGGCGGTCGCCGTCTCCAGCGAGACGGTGTTCGTGTCCGCCTCCGAGGGCCCGCGCGGCAGGCGCGCCGCCGTCTATCGCGGTAGTGCCTACGGGGAGGAGCCTTTCGAGCGCTGCGGCGGCGGTCTCCCGGAGTGGTTTTCGGGCAACATCGACACGAACTGCCTCGATGCTTCCCCCGAAATCGTCGCCTTCGGGACGCAAGAAGGCTCGGTCTTCGTGTCTGACGACGACGGCGACAGCTGGCGTGCCGCGGCGCAGGACCTCGGCGCGGTCCGTTGCTTGCTTCTCCGCTGAGCCCGAGCGCGGCTGGGCTCGGGCCGCCCCTCGAATCCGCCTGACTAGCCATTTGGCGTGGGCAAAACCCCCCGGCTTGCGGATGTTCTCGCCTCCGCCGCCGGCCGAGATTGGGAGTGCTGGATGAGAGCAACGCAAGGGGCGAGACGGCCGCACGTGTTACTCGACGGTCGGGAACCACATCCCGAACCCGGCAGGGTTCGGGTCTCCGGGTCAGGAGGGGCGCCGCGCCGCACGCGCGGCGCCCTTTCGCGTTCGCCGCGAAGTAGTGTCGCCCTTTGGGGAGACGGGCTTGATCCGCCCGGATCTGGGACGAGGGCGTGGGAGGGAAGGAATGAGATTCGGGGTCCGAGGACTTCTGTTGCTGGTTGCGATCATTCTGTTCCTGCTGTCCATCGTGGTCGAGGCCAATCGCCTCGATCTCCTGAGTCTCGGGCTGGCGTTTCTTGCGGGCGCCTTGCTCGTGGACGAGCTGAACCTGGGGGTGCGGGGAGGGCCGCGGGCGCGGCTCTGAGCAGAGGCCTTCGGGCAAGGGGGAGGTCTGGCCGGGGTTCGGTGCAGCGAGGAGAAAAGGCCCCCGGAAGAGTCGCTTGCCCGTCGGGAAAGCCTTAGTCTTGGGAGCTACTTCAACAGCTCCTCGCCATGAAGGGGTAGACATGTCCGGACGTGAGCAGCCCGGAGCCGGGCTGTCGAAGAGCTTCATGCGGGGCTGTGTCCTCCTGCTCCTGCGCGAGCAACCGTCGTACGGCTATGACCTCCTAGAGGGGTTGCAGAGGCTCGGATTGAAGCCGAGCGACCGGGGCGGCCTCTACCGGACGCTCCGGGCGATGGAGCAGGAAGGTCTTCTGCGTTCGACCCTCGTCGCCTCCGAGATGGGGCCCGAGCGCCGCATCTACAACCTCACGGAAGAAGGCGAGCAATGGCTCCATGGTTGGGCGGAGCTGTTGCGGGATACGCAGTGGACGATGAGGAAGTGTCTCAGGCGCTACGACGCGCTGTACGCGATCGCTCCGCGCGAGGGCGTGGCCGACTCCGACGGGGGGCCGGGACCGCGGCCGAGCCAGCGGGTTGCGGCGTCCTCAGGCGTGCACGGCGCCGGCGGTTCCATCGCGCCCATAGCTCTCATCGGGGCGGGCTGGACTGCGCTGGGCGCGTCTCACAAGACGGAGGCGGCGGAGCTCGATCCCGACTCGTCTGCATAGGTCCAGTCGGGCCGCTTGAAGCGGTAACGCTCGTCGAAGCCGAACGCGCCGGTCTCCTCGTCGTAGTCCGTCAGCTTGGGGATGGCGAGCTCGCGCGGGAGTGGACACGCGTGGCCGAGATGTGCCGCGAACTCGCCGGGGAACTGCTTCAGGATGCTCTGCACGAGAATCGATTCGGCGGTCGCCAGATAGCAGCGTTGCCCTTCCGTGACCCTTATGGAGCTTTCGACCATCCGCTCTAGATCTGCTTCCGTTCCCTCTCCCGAATCGATCCTTTGCAGGAGGTCGGTGATCGTGGCCGAGTGCAGCTTGCAGGGGTTGCACTGCCCACAGGACTCGATGTGCAGAAAACGCGAGAAGGTGTGGGCCACGCGGACCATGCAGGCGGTGTCGTCGTAGGCCGTGAACCCGGTCCCCAGGCCGGAGCCGATGTCCGCGAGCGAGTCGAAGTCCATCGGGGTGTCGAAGTGCGCCGGAGTGATGACCGGGTGAGACGAGCCCGGAACCACCGCTTTTATCTCCCGGCCCTCGTGCGGGCCGCCACCGAGCTCGAACAGAAAGCTCCGAAGGGGCGTTCCCAGGGGGATCTCGTAGATTCCCGGGCGGCGGACGTCGCCCACCAGCGTCAGCAACATCGTTCCCGGCGACTTCTCGCTTCCCACCGAGCGAAACCACTCGGGACCCCACAAGAGGATCAAGGGGATGTTGTAGAGCGTCTCGACGTTGTTGACGGCGGTGGGGTTGGGCTTCTGAGCCTCTCCGTAAAGCCCGTGCATGTACGGAGGCATCATTCTCGGCATCGGATCTTTGCCCTCGATCACCTCCATCATCGCCTTTTCCTCACCGAAGAGGTATTCGTCCGGGCCCAGCGACAGCGAGATCGGCACCGGGCCGAGAACATCCCGCTGGGTCATCTCCTCGATCGCCTTGCTCAGGGCCTCGATCTCCTGCTGGAAGCTTCTCTTGACGGCGATGAAGGCGGCCGTGGCTCCGGTCGTGAAGGCGCCGATCGCCACGCCTTCCACGACCTGATACGGATTCCGGCGAAGCAACCACCGGTCCTTGAAGGTCGCGGGCTCGCCCTCGGCGCCGTTGCAGACGAAATAGCGGTCCCCCTCGGCACCGAGCATGCCCTCCCATTTGAGGCCGGTGGGAAACCCAGCTCCCCCCCTGCCCCTCAGGCCGGAGCGTTTGACGACGTCGACGATCTCTTCGGGAGGCAACGTGAGGACCTTGGCGAGGGCGCTGCCGCCCCCGCGCCGCAGGTAGTCGTCGATAGAGGTCACCGGCGCCGGCGGCAGAACGCGTCTGTCGTCGTCTAACAACGCTTCGGTCAAGCCCTTTCCTCCGGCTCCGGCCGCCGGGCCGCCCGGGCGGCCTGCGGCATCCATCCCGAGCCTCCGTCGACGCACTGCGGCGCCTGCACGCCTCTTGGTCATGCGCTGGGCGCTCGGGGCGATTCCCTGCAAATGGCCGGCCTAACGTAGCAGCTCGAAACGGTTGCTCGGGGCAGCCGCGCGAGCCGGCGAGCATCTGCCACCTGCCAAGCGCCGAGACGTCCGGCCGAGAGCCCACGCCGCGCTGCGAGCTTGGGTCAGCCGGGCGGCGGCGCGGTGGTGGCGCCCTCCGAGGCGGATCTCACGGCTGCCGCGTACTTCGCGAAGACGCCCGTGGTGTAGCGGGGACGCGGCGCCGTCCAATCCGCCAGCCGCTTGCCGATCTCTTCCTCGGACAGGTCCACGCGCAGCTCGCGCCTGTCGACGTTGACCTCCACGACATCGCCGTCGTAAAGAGCGGCGAGAGGGCCGCCGCGCGTAGCTTCAGGAGCGACGTGACCGACCATCAAGCCGTGCGTCGCGCCGCTGAAACGACCGTCGGTAACGAGGGCGACGGATTCCCCGAAGCCCTCGCCCACGAGCGCCGCCGTGACGCCCAGCATCTCGCGCATCCCCGGCCCTCCGGCGGGGCCCTCGTAGCGGATGACGACGACGTCGCCTGCCTCGATGGCCCCCTGCTTCACGGCGGCAAAGCACTCCTCCTCTGAGTCGAAGACGCGCGCCGGCCCGCGATGAAAACGGCGTTCGTGCCCGGCGAGCTTCACGACACAACCCTCGGGGGCGAGGTTTCCTCTCAGGACCGCAAGGCCTCCCGTCGCCTTGAGGGGAGCCTCGATCGGAACCACGACTTGCTGGCCCGCATGCTCCTCGACGGAGTTGGCGATCTCCCCGAGCGTCCTGCCGTCGACGGTGCGCGCATCGGAGTGAACCAACCCCCCCTCGACGAGCTCGTGCGCGAGCAAGGCGACTCCCCCTGCCGCGTGGAGATCGGTCGCGACGAAGCGCCCGCCGGGCTTGAGGTCGGCGATGACGGGCGTGCGAGACGAGATGGAATCGAAGTCGTCGATGGACAGCTCCACTCCCGCCTCGCTCGCAATCGCCAGGAGATGAAGGACGCCGTTGGTCGAACCGCCGCTGGCGGCGATGGAGACGATCGCGTTTTCGATGCTCGCGCGCGTGATGATGTCCGAAGGCCTCGTTCCCCCTCGCACGAGCGAGACGGCGAGGCGTCCGGCTTGCTCCGCCGCCTGCGCCTTGGACGGGTGCGTCGCGGGGATGTCGCTCAAGGCAATCGGGCTGATGCCGAGGAAGTCGAGCGCCATCGCCATCGTGTTGGCCGTGAACTGCCCGCCGCACGCCCCGGCTCCCGGGCACGCGCTGCTCTCGAGCTCGTGGAGCTCCTCGGCGGACAGGGCGCCCACGGCGTGCCGCCCGACGGCCTCGAAGACGTCCTGGATCGTCACGTCGCGCCCCTTCCAGCGACCCGGAGCGATCGAGCCGCTGTAGAGCACCAGGCTCGGGAGGTCGAGGCGGCACAGGGCCATGGCCGCTGCCGGGATCGTCTTGTCGCAGCCGACCAGGCACACGAGCCCGTCGAAGAGGTGGCCTCGGGCGACGAGCTCTATGGAGTCGGCGATGACCTCGCGGCTGACGAGCGAAGCCCGCATGCCCTCGGTGCCCATGGAGACTCCGTCGGAGACCGAGATCGTGTTGAACTCCATCGGCGTCGCCCCCGCCGCTCGTATGCCCTTCTTGACCCTTTGGGCCAGAGCGCGCTGGTTGTAGTTGCACGGCATCGTCTCGATCCAGCAGTGCGCGACGCCGATGATCGGGCGGGCGAGATCTTCGTCGCCGAAGCCCACCGCCTTGAGCATCGCTCGCGCGGGAGCTCGATCCGGCCCTTCGGTCAGGCGGGCGCTACGGCGTTTGGCAGGGTCGGTCGATGTCGCGTAAGGAGCTGTCAAGACGCCTCTCGCTGGGTTGATTTTGACGGGGCATCCCGTATACTCCCTCGGAACGCGCCTCGTCAACGTCGCCGGGGTTCCGACAGGCATCGGGAGAAGGCACGGAGCAAATGAGAGCGACGCCCCTCACCGCCACAGATCAATCGGGTTCGGTGACGGCGCGCGGCCTCGTCCTGAGCCTCGTACTTATTAGCTGAGCGCGCGTCGCCGGCAGAGCCGGCAGGCGTGCGCAAACCCTCCGCTCCCGGAGGGTTTTTTGTTATCCCCTCAGCGATGAGGCACCCCCTAGCAGCAGGTGAACGAACGAGGTGCGCAGAAAAGCGAGCACAGGAGGACCAATGAGCGTTGAGAGCTTGTCCGGAGGCGACATGAGACGCGTCCGCATCAGGATATGGCGGAGGCCGCGGCCATGAAGGTTTCGGGCGCGCAGTCACTGATCCGCTCTCTTGAGTGCGCCGGGGTAGACGTTGTCTTCGGAATCCCCGGCGGGGCCATTCTTCCGGCCTACGATCCCATCATCGAGTCGCCCATCCGCCACGTGCTGATGCGCCACGAGCAAGGCGCCGGTCACGCCGCCGAGGGCTACGCGCACGCGACGGGCAAGGCGGGCGTGTGCATGGCTACGTCGGGGCCAGGAGCCACGAATCTCGTCACGCCCCTCACGGACGCCTTCATGGACTCGGTCCCGGTCGTGGCGATCACGGGACAGGTGCCGCGCCCCGTCATCGGCAACGACGCGTTCCAGGAGGCGGACACCACCGGAATCACGATGCCGATCACGAAGCACAACTACAAGGTGATGGACCCCGACGAGATCCCCACCGCGATCGCCGAGGCTTTCTACATCGCTTCCACCGGACGACCCGGCCCCGTGCTCGTCGACATTCCCAAGGATGTCTTGCAGTCACAGACGAGCTTTCAGTGGCCGCAGAGCGTAAACCTTCCCGGCTACCGGCCCAGGACTGCCCCGAACTCGCGTCAGGTAAGCGCCGCGGCCGAGCTCATCCGCGCGGCGCGCAGGCCGGTGTTGTATGTGGGCGGAGGAGTGCTGAAGGCGCGCGCGGCAGAGGAGCTAATGGTCCTGGCGGAGGCAATAGGCGCGCCCGTCGTCACGACGCTGATGGCCCGGGGCGCCTTTCCCGACGATCACCCGCTCTGCCTCGGGATGCCCGGCATGCACGGTTCCTATGCGGCGGTGACTGCCATGCAGAAAGCCGACCTGCTGGTCGCGCTGGGGACGAGGTTCGACGACCGAGTGACCGGACGGCTGGACGCGTTCGCGCCGGACGCCAAGATCGTCCACGCAGACATCGATGCCGCCGAGATCGGCAAGAACCGCGCGGCGGACGTGCCGATCGTGGGCGACGCTCGCGAGACGATCGCTCAGCTCGCCAAAGTGGTGCTCGAGCGCATGGCGCGGGAGGGCCGCGCGGACCTCTCGGAGTGGTGGAGCGTCGTAAGAAGCTGGCGCCGTGACTATCCCATCGCGTACGAGCAACCCGAGGAAGGCCCGCTCAAGCCGCAGTTCGTGATCGATCGCTTCGCCGATGCGACGGGCGGCGAGGCCGTCGTCGTCTGCGGGGTGGGACAGCATCAGATGTGGGCGTCTCAGCTGATGCCATGCACGCGCCCGTACTCGTTCATCAACTCGGGCGGGCTTGGCACGATGGGCTTTGCGGTTCCCGCGGCTCTCGGAGCAAAAGTTGGGCGCGCGGACGAGCGCGTGATCGCGATCGACGGCGACGGCTGTTTCCAGATGACGGCTCAGGAGCTCGCCACGGCTACCGTCGAGCGGATTCCCTACGTCGTCGCCATCCTTAACAACCAGTACCTCGGCATGGTCAAGCAATGGCAGGAGCTCTTCTACGACCACCGCCTCTCGGAGGTGTACCTGCGGGCCGACGTGCCCGACTACGTCAAGCTCGCCGAGGCCTACGGCGCCGTCGGGCTGCGCGCTTCGATGCCCGACGAGGTCGACCCCGTGATCGACAAGGCCCTGTCGATCGACGACCGCCCGTGTGTGATCGACTTTCGCGTCGATCCCGAGGAGATGTGCTTCCCGATGGTTCCCGCCGGCGCCTCCAACGACGACATCATCCTCGGCCCCCAGGAGCCCGTTCCCCAGCCATCCGCCCAAGAGCAGGCACAGGTGGCGCCCGAATGATCAAGAGCTCGCACACCCTCTCCGTTCTGGTCGAGAACAAGCCCGGCGTGCTGGCGCGCATCGCAACCCTGTTCGCCCGGCGCGGCTTCAACATCGACTCGCTCGCCGTAGGAGAAACCGAGGATCCTTCCGTCTCGAGGATGACCGTCGTCGTGTCCGTCGAGGGCAAGCCGTTGGAGCAGGTGATCAAGCAGCTTCGCAAGCTGATCAACGTGCTGCGAGTCGTGGAGCTGCCGCACGAGGATTCCGTCGAGCGCGAGCTGGCGCTGATCAAGGTCGGAGTCGGCGCGGGCCAGCGCGCCGAGGTGCTCGAGATCGCCGAGATCTTTCGCGCCAAGATCGTCGACGTGGACGCAGACGCGCTCATGATCGAGGCCACCGGCAGCCCGGAAAAGGTCTCGGCGCTCGAGGAACTGCTCCGCCCCTACGGGATCGTGGAGATGACTCGAACCGGGCGGGTCGGCCTCGGGCGCGGCGGGCGCGGCCTCAAGGCCCCCGCCCTGCAACCCGTGCCGATCGCGAACCGCTCGGCCTCGTGATGAGGAGGAAGTGATGGCGCCGACGATCTACTACGAGGCGGACGCCTCCGCCGAGGAGCTCTCAGGCAAGCGGATCGCGGTCATCGGCTACGGCTCCCAGGGGCGCGCGCACGCTCTCAACCTGCGCGACTCGGGCCTGGACGTCACGGTGGGCCTGCGCAAGGACTCGTCCTCGTGGCATCGGGCCGAGTCCGAGGGCGTCACGGTCGCCCCCGTCCACGAGGCCACCTCGGGCGCGAGCGTCGTGGCGATGCTGGTGCCCGACCAGCACCAGGCGTCGGTCTACGCCGAGGCGATCGAGCCCAACCTCGCTCCAGATG
>JALZBR010000378.1 GCA_030863485.1 Actinomycetota bacterium | reverse complement strand
CGCAAGGGACAACGCCAAGGCGACCATCAGGCCTCCGAGGGCGGTTGTCAGCCACAGCCGCCAGCGCCGGCGCAGGGCCTGTAAGAGATCGGCCACGCGTACGAACGGGACGGCGGCGGATTGGGCGTAACTCTCGAGTGGTACCGCCGCATCGGCTCGGGGGCCCAGGGCCCGTGACATGTGGAGGTCCACGTCAAGGATCACGGGTCGGGGGGACCAAAGCGGCTGTATCGCCGCGATTCTCCAGCCAGCGGCTCGTTGACGGCTGGCACCGCGACGCACCCCAGCGCCCGGGGAGCTTCTGTCTCCTCATGATTTCGAGCCGGTGGATGAGGACGGCGGTGAGCGCCGTGCCCTTGGCTTTGCCTCCGAGTGTGACGCTCCCGGTGGCAGGCGCGCTATGAGCTCGTGTAGCACCTCGCTGGTACGAGGCATGGCGACCGGCTCCACGTGACCCCTGGCATCGCGATCGGAGCTCATGGCGCCCAGCCGAGCAGCCCGCGCCAGGCCTCCGTTGTCGCGGTCTTGGGCAGCCTGCGCAAGTTCTCCCTCTCGGACACGGGTCGTCCGCTGTGGCATTTCCAGGCGGCCGGTGGTCTGGTCGCTCGGGTCCGCGTTCGCGATCATTGTCCCCGCGACGGGGTGCCCCGCGTCGAGACAGGCGAGCGCTGCAGAGGCAAGCGACTCCGCTGTGGCGAAACCAGAGGAAACGGCGAGCGCCGTGAGCGTCTGACGGCCCCACGTGGGAATGGTCAACGGCCCGGCGCCGGCGACGACGACTGTGACCGTGAGCTCAGCGCGGACGAGGTCGTGCTCCTCGACCTCCGAGGCGTTGCCGAACACCAGCAGGTCACTGCGTAGGGCCCGTCCACCTGTGACGACGGCGTTGCAGGCAGCCCGAAGCGGGGCAGCGGAGGCATCCTCGCTGGCGACGACGAAGGCGGTGGATGTCCTGGTCCCAGCGGCGGTGGCGGCAAGCTCGAAGGCGAGGAGTGGACCGGACTGGTCGCCCGCAAGGGTGACGACGACGAGGTTGACGGGCGGCTTTTCCTCGCTGATGCCCAGACGCATGAGCGCTTGTCGCAGTGCCAGTGATTCGACGGAGTTAGGCACCCATCCTTCCAACAGTGCACGGCAGTCTCCAACCCCGCTGCAGTGCGGCACCCCCACGGTTGCCACGACCGCCGCTCCGGTCGCCTCGGCGATCTCGTCCCGGCTTCGCAACCGGCGGTCCCGTCGCTTGCGCACCAGCCCCAGCGCGGCCCCAGTGGCGAGCCCGACGAGCCCGCCCATTGCAATGTTCCGAACAGGACGAGGCCGGGCGGGGCGAGCTGGCTCTTCGGCCGCTTGGAGCACCCGCGTGCCTTGGCCGGCCATCGCAGACTCCAGTCGGGCGTCTGCCATCCGGGCATCGAGGCTCGAGAGCTCACGCGCCAGCTCGACCTGCTCAGAGCGCAGTGAGTCGGTGAGAGCGGCAAGGCGGAGGGCGTCGGGGGAGAGCTGGTTCTGCCCAGCCAGGCGGGTCTTGTTCGCCGCGATCTCCGCCTCGAGAGCGCGGATCTGCTCCTCCAGCTCGGTCGCTCGTTCCTGCAGGATCGGGATCGCGGCCCCGGCCTGCTCCGAGGTCGTTCCCTGGGAATAGGCGACGTACGCACCGGCTATGGCGTCGGCGAGCCTCCTCGCAGCGTCCGGAGAGCCGGCCGCGGCTCGTATCTCGAGGATGCCATCGGTCACCGGCCTGACGCGGACCTGTCGCCGCAATGCCTCGCTCTCGATCGGTGGGGCTACCACGCTTCCGGCCCGATCGAGGACCTCGGGGCTCCGCGCGATGTAGACCTCGGTCTCCATATCGCGCAGCTTGTGGCCCTCGGCATCCACGGCTGAGGGAGGCAGCAGCACGAGAGAGGACGACACGAACGTCGGCTCCTGCGCGAGAGTGAGACCGACTCCCGAGGCCATGCCCCACGCGGCCAGCACGAGCACGGGCACCCACTGCCGAGCAAGGGCGCGGAGGGTGCCACGAAGATCGAGGAGGCGGTCCAGCATCCAGCTCCCTCTGGGAACCCAAAAGCTACCCAGCCCACGGCCAGGTCGCCGACGCACTGTACATCTCTCCTGGCGGGCTGTGAGCAGAATTCCCAGGGCAGAACATTCCCAGGGGTGGCCTTCGCTCTGCTGCCCGTAGGGAACATCTGCACGGAGCGCGTCTCACGGCAAGTCGTCCGTCGATCGACTGCCGGAGTCCTGGTTGTACGGCGGGGCCTGCCAGCTCGCCAGCTTCATCTTCCGACTCGGGTCGTGCGGCGTGAACCGCCAGTCTCCCACATAGGTGTTGTTCCGGAAGACGTTGTTGCGCTGGAAGGTAACGGCCTCCGCGATCACCCACCCCTTATAGGGGGACCATTCGGGGTAGGTACCGTAATTGGAGAGGAGACCTTGGCGACCACAAAAGTCGTTTGCGCACCCTATTGCGGCCTTGTTCAGGCGGAACAGGTTGCCATGTACAGAGACGTTCTGCGTCTTCCAGCGGCAGTCGGAGTAGTAGGGCTCGGCCCTGATCTTGCCCGGTACACATGTGTCGAGGGTCACGGAGGGATTCACCCTCGTGCAATAGCTGGAACTCGTGTTTGCCGGCGAGTTACAAAAGCGATCAGCGGCCTCCCAGAGCACTACGCCCCCCCAGTTGTCCTCAAGGTGGTTGCCGGTGATCTCCAGCGTCGAGTACAAGCCTTGGTTGACGCGCTCGTCACCGCCACTCTCTGCGATGTAGATGGAGCCGACAGGAAAGCTGTCGCGTCGCGCGGCGAACTCCCGGCCCTTGGCCAAAGTGTTGCGCTTCAAGGTGTTGTTGCGAATGACCGCATTGTAGCTGATCTCGTACCAGATGCCTTCGGCATCGTTTTCGCTGATGTAGTTACCTTCGAACATAAAGCCGATGTTGTTCGTGTCGGCCCATAGCCCGACGCTTCTGTTGTGGTGGACGTAATTGTTGGTGACCAGCGCTCCACTTACGTCCCAGAACTTGGCCCCGCCTGAGCAACCGCACCCAGGCACCCTGGTCTCCCAATCGTCGGTATTGTTGCGGCTGATCTCGTTGCGATCGATAACGACGTTGGTGATCGCCGAGGCACCCTCGATTCGTGGTCGAAAGCCACTCAAACCGTACTGCCCATTCGAATCCAAGCAATTGTGACTGATTATGGTGTCACTCCCCATGAAAACGCCAGCACCCTTGTTACCCGTAATGGTGTTTCGCTCGATCCTCCAGCCCGACGAGGAGCTGCCATTGACGACGCCCTCGTTGGGTGGCGAGACGAAGTTCGTGATGGTGAGGTGCCTGATGGTCACGCGGACAGCCGTCTGTGTGAACGCATAACGGTTCACATTCTTGCCATCAAGGATCGCTCCCGGTGCCCCTATGTAGGCGTTGTCATCCTTGGGGATGACCTGGCCGAACTCGCTGGTCCCCAGAGTATGCACTCCCGGTGACAGCCAAAAGGTGGTTCCGGCAGGCCGAGCCCGGGTGGCCTCATTGAGGTGCTGACCGGGGTCCACCCTTACGGATCCTGGTGGTTGCATGGCAGGACCAGACAAGATCGCCGCATTGCCGCAGATGCGTGCCGGTGGCACGGTGGGGTATGTGCCAGAGGGCAGCGATCTTGGCGTCGAGCGGGTCATGGACCGGTGTGACGCGGGCACATCACGGCTCATCAGGGAAGCGGCGAGAATGGCGCCAGGAAGAATGATAAGGAGAGAGAGAGCGTTGAAAAGCCTACGCAACGAAGTCATCTCTGATGTGCCCTCCGCGTACCAAATAGTAGTAAACGAGAACGCCACCTCTCACGCCAGTAGGCTGCGGGAAGCCCTTCCACTTGGGGCATGAAGTATGCGGAGCGGCAGTTCCTGAAATCGTGATACAAGCAATGCTCGCATGACCTGCTCGCGAGTGCAAGCCCCGTCGCAAGACGACGGGAAGCGAGTGCCAGGTAGCTGGTCTTGGACGCGCTAAAACTACGGCCTTCGCCACAGCCGTTGTCCTTGTGGAGTCGCTGCCCGACAAGGAAGCGTTCGACCGCTCTCGAAGCACTCTTCACAGGGCTAGTCAGGTGTCGGGGCCTTGGTTGGCGCGACTCGGGACATGTTGCGGTCCAGAGCCCGATTTTCTCCGCCATCCTTGATCCTGAGGGCTTTATTCGAACCTTTCGAGGATCAGAACTTATCTCTCGTCCTTTGTGCGTCGGACCGCCGCGGGAAGGCATGCGGCTCGCGTCACGGTGCTGCACCGCGCATGGCTAGACAGCTTCTTTCAGACTGCAGTGCTGAAGCATGGGGTACTTCTCGTGCCACATCGCCAGAGGTAGCTCAGCCGCACCCTGAGCGGCAGAGTCACGCGCCATGGGTACAAGACACCGTGCTCGACTGCGTCTCGAGTGCGGCTAGGAGCCGGGAAGCGACGGCGGCAGGGGAGCAGCGTTCGGACCACCAGCTCAGCACAGCTTCGTGCATCGAACGCAGTCGGTCTGGATCGGAGAGCAGTCGGTCAAGCACAGTCGGCAGCTGAGCCCAGTTGTCGACACGCACGACCGGCGCGTTGGTATAGAAGTCACGTGGCGGCAGACGTTCGGTGACCGGCACTGCCCCGCAGCGAAGAGCTTCGAAGAAGCGATAGGTCTCCAACGAACCTCCTCGCGGGCACAAGGCCATTCGGCTATCCACGAGCAGGCGTGAGTAGGTGCTCCCGTGAGCTGGCGCGTCGTGGAAGGCTTCAATAATCTGAACGCCGAGTCGCAGGTCCGGTCTGCTCATAGCAAGGGACACGAGGACTGTCTCCAGTTCTCGCCGCGACCGCATCTTCTGGCTCGGGATTCGTCGGTCGGCCTCTTTCGACGAGTTCACGCGACTACCGCCATACGAGATATCGTAAGAACGATCGTCGAAGGGTATCAATGGGACTTCTTCGAGCAGATAGGTCCCCAGAGGTACGTCCAAGACACGCGGCCATTGCGCTCGCCACATCGCTCGCAGCCCCGACGCGAGCAGGCTCGGAGCCCGGCGCCCCTGCACGAATGCCTCCTGGAGGAGCGTCGCGACGAGAGCGGTCAACGACCTATGATTGAGAGCGTTGGCTGTGCGCCGGACGCCGTAAGTCTTTGCGAGCAGGCGTACGTCAAGGACGTACCCGGGCATACGACTGAGTTCGTCGTGGATGCATATTACGACGACGTCTTCGCCGCGCAGCGGGAAAGCTTCCATGACCCGATCCGTTACCACGAATCGCAAGTTGAGGTCAGGGCGAGCCCGGTCGACAGCACTAAGGACCTGTGCGAAGTAGCGGCAGTCGGGCCAGGGGAGAGGCGGTTCGTCCTCAAGTTTCCAAGGGATGGGCTCATCGCTGAGCGAGTCGAGCAGATAGAAGCGGTTAGTGCCCATAGACGCACTCCTGGCACCCAGGGCAGTTGCCTGTCATGAACGTCACGGTTCTCGCTGCTGGAACGGTCGCTGATGTTACGCAAGAATGAAGACGCAACTCCGCTCGTCGGACCAGTTTAGCTTGTCCCATTCCATCCTTAGCAGCCGGTATCACTGGCGTGGGCCTCCCCCCGACCGTCGCGGGCCAGCCACCGAGGGAACGTCTGGGCCGTTTCGGGCATAGCTGTGGTCCTATCGCCCCAATCTGCTGGCTCGCTCTGGCGTCGCCGTAGAAGTGGACGCGCTCAAGTCCTGCTTGCGACGGCCACGCACATCCCCACATTTCCGTCCCTCGGGATTCCTTTGAAAGCGGGGACCGACGCGGTTTGAAGGAGCATTCTCGTGACGGGGCCTCTGCTCCGCGCCGCGGTATTGGCCTCGAGGCACAACCCGTTCGTAGGCAGCTAGAAGCCGGGGGGCCGAGTGATCCCAGGCCAGCATCGAGCGGAAACGCTCCTGACCGGTGCGACCCATCTCCTGCCTACGCTCAGCGTCCTCGAGCAACGTAACAATGCCCGCAGCTAACGCTACCTCCCGGTTGGGCTCCACATAAAGCGCGGCTGGCCCCGCCGATACCCGGTGTTCGGCGAGGTCGTAACACACAACGGGTAAACCGAAAAAGAGATACTCCATGATCTTGTTCATCGTACATTTGTCGTTGAAATCATTCTTCGGGTCGGGATCCACCCCGACATCCGCGGAGGACAGGATCCGGGACATCATCTCGTCGCTCACGCGCCCGGTGAACGTGCACATATCCGCGACACCCAACTCGTGCGCATAGGCTTCGATAGTCTGTTGGTGCGGCCCCCCACCCACGAAGACGCAGTGAATGTCGTTCCGCCCTAGATCGTCGCGCATGACGCGGAGGGCTCGGACGAGGTGGTCGACCCCGTCCTGCTTACACATCTCGCCCAGGTATGTGAGCATGTGCCGCTTGCCTCTGCGCCAGGAGGGATCGGGTTCATATGTCGATAGCCGGTCCACGTCCGGTCCAGATCGAACAATGAAAACGTCGTTAGCCTCCACTCCGCCTCGTTCCATTGCTATGCGCTTGTAGCTCTCGTTCGTCGTTATCACGACATCCGCAGCTCTGAACGTCATACGCTCCAGAAACAGGAGTGTCGAATGGACTAGACGTACCGGCCGGTCAAATTTTGCCAAATAGAGCTCAGGCGATAGATCATGGTGATCGAATATGAAGCGCTTACCAAAGGGACGAATAAGGTAGGCGAGTGGCCAGAACGTTTCCGGTGGATTGCAGGCGTGGAGGACGTCGAATCCACGTCCCGCTACGCAGACTCGAAGCAGCTTCATGAGTGTGCGGAAGAAGCACCAGATGAACTCCGCGACGAAACCAACGAGTCCCTGGGCCTGTACGGGCACGCGGTAGCGGTAGACGTGGATGTCTTCTATCACCTCGTACGAAGCATCGAAGCCCTCTGCCTTCGGGCAGATGACGCTGACCAGGTATCCGGCCCGGGTCAAGGTAGTTGCCTCGAGCCAGACCCGCCGATCAAGGGGGACCGGAAGGTTCTGGACTATGATGAGCACACGTGGGCGGTCACCAGCAGATTCCGTCATACGAGCCTCTATCGCTGCGGCGGTCTAGAAGGTGGCAAAGATCGATGACTGTCTGGCCCTCCCGCAAGTCTTCGAGTGCAGCGCGGAAAGCGGCGTCCTTGTGACTGACGATAATTGCTTGGGAGTGGTCGAGGAGGTCGTCGAGGCTCGGTACCAAGAGATCGGATATGTGCGGGATCTGGTTGAGGATGTAATCGCGATTGGCGCCAATGAGCCGTGCGAGGTTTACGTTTCCGTCGTAGATCCGAAGTCGGTAACCCTTCCCGAGTAGGCGTTCGGCGAGTTCGACGATCGGACTCTCGCGCAAGTCGTCTGTCCCCGGTTTGAAACTGAGCCCTAAGATGCCCACATTCCGGAAACCCCGTTCGACGACCATTCGAAACGCCCGCTCGATTTGGCGTTCGTTGCTCGACAGGATGGAGTTCAGGAGAGGAAGCTCCAAGTCTAAGGTACGCCCTTCGTACGTTAATGCGCGCACGTCTTTCGGGAGGCAGGACCCACCGAACGCCATCCCAGGAGATAGGTACGCGTCTGAGATGTTGAGCTGCGTATCCGCGCAGAGGTTGCTCATGACCTGTTGGCCGTCGATGCCATGAGCCTTGCTGATCGTGCCGATCTCGTTGGCGAAGGCGATTTTCAGGGCATGCCACGTGTTGTCGACGTATTTGGCCATCTCCGCCAGTTCGATGTCCGTGTCGATCAGAGGACCATCGCCCCGGGGGACGAGAGGAAGAAGACGGGCACGACTGGTCGGGTCGGAGGCGCTCAGGATCACCTTTGGAGGATGGCGGAAGTCGTGGACAGCGGAGCCCTCACGCATGAACTCTGGAAGAACGCAGAGGCCGACGTCGCGACCCACGCG
>JALZBR010000366.1 GCA_030863485.1 Actinomycetota bacterium | reverse complement strand
GGTCACGCACGGCCCTGATAATCAAAGCGACGGATTTTGACGAGCATGAGCTATGGAACATCGTCCTCGAAGCCGGCCGCTACAGAAGACCGGTTTTTCTCCACTCCTCGGTGCGATCCGTGGGGTTAGATCGGCTGACGGTTAGGGAACTCGGCGGCCATACGATCGTTCGCATAAGGCCTCCCCGCTTTTCGGGTATGCAGGCGTTCGAGAAGCGGTCGCTCGACATCGTCGGCTCCGCTCTAGCACTGGTGCTTCTTTCTCCGCTCGTGCTCACCATCGCACTAGCGATCCTGGTCACATCTGGTCGACCCATCTTGTTCAAGCAGCCGCGAGTAGGCAAAGACGGCAGGGTCTTCACGATGCTGAAGTTCCGCACCATGCGCGCCGTCCAGGAAAACGTGCGTTTGGAAAATCACTCAGATCGTTATGTCGACGCGGCTGAACGCGTGACGTCGGTAGGGCGGTTTCTGAGGCGTACAAGCCTTGATGAGCTACCTCAATTCTGCAACGTTCTCGTGGGTGATATGAGCTTGGTAGGACCTCGCCCAGAAGAGGTGAAGTGGGCTGGCATCTTCGGCAACGACTTATCAGAGTACAACTATCGACATCGTATCCGCCCTGGCATCACGGGATGGGCGCAGGCGCATGGGCTTCGCGGAGATACCCAAATCGGGCCGCGCGTGGAGTTGGATAACTGGTACATAGAGCATTGGAATCTTGGACTGGATCTCCAGATCATCTTTCGAACGATTCACGAAGTCCTCAGGGGAGAGAACGCTTATTGAAGGCAGAACCTGACATCGTCTCTGGACGAGCGGTGAATGGCCTCAGGATTCTGCACGCGTACGAGCCACGGGATGGAGGAGTTCCCTTCTTCGTTGCCGATCTCGCACAGGGGCAAGCGGCGCGGGGGCACGAGGTGCATGTCTTGGGCCCGCCCGCGACCTGGCGAGGCAGGGCGGTTACGACGAACCTGACGGTTCATGAGTGGCAGATCAAGAGGCGCAATCTCTTCGCGTTGATCCAAGGGAGAAGACAGCTCGTGTCTCTCGTCCTTGAGAACTCGGTTGACGTAGTGCATCTCCACTCATTCGTGGCGGGACTGATTGGGCGGATGGCGCGCCTGCCAGCCGCTGCTGTCGTTTTTCAACCGAATGCGTGGTCGTTCGATATCGCAGGCGTCGTCGGCCAAGCTGCTCTACCTTGGGAGAAATGGGCGACGCGAAATGCAGATGGCATTGCAGTTGTATGTGAAGACGAACGCCGCCGCGCTGAAAGCCATGGTCTTCGTTCCAAGTTCTTTAATACGGGCACCGCAGTAGATCTCGACTACTACCATCCTGTCGATGAATCCGTCCGAGGAACCCTGCGGAGGGATCTGGCGGTTCAACAGGAACGTTTGGCCGTATGCATAGGGCGAATAACGCCACAGAAGGGGCAGGATCAGCTGATCGCCGCGTGGACGGCGCGATCCATTTCGGACGTCGAATTGGCGATTGTTGGCGACGGGCCCTCAAGCGTCGTGACGCAACTCCGAAAACTGGCGGGAGACGCGCCTGTCCGGTGCGTAGGGGAGCAAGACGACGTGCGACCGTGGTTATGGGCGGCCGACGTGGTCGTTCAGCCATCAAGGTGGGAAGGCCGATCCATAGTAGTGGGTGAGGCGCTCGCCTGTGGCGTTCCTGTTGTGGCCACCGACGTTTCCGGGATGCGGGAGGCGATATACGGGCCCAACGGAAGTGCAGGAGCAGTAGTTCCGCCCGGCGATATGAACATGTTGATCGAAGAGATGTTCCGCCGGATCGTGGATCGTCGCCTTAACGTCGCTGAGCGGCGTATCGCCCGATCCCGGGCCGAGGTCGCATACGCACCGAAAGCGTGGCTCGAAAGAACAGAAGATATGTATCAAGCGCTCGTGAAAACTCCTGGCGCCTCGATTCCAAACCCTCCGAGGTTCGCGTGAGCCATCCCAGCTTCTTTCTCATCGGAGCCGCACGCAGCGGGACTACTGCACTCGCCGAAATCCTGAGACGACACCCGGAGATCTTTGTTACTCACCCCAAAGAGCCTCACTTCCTAGCTTTCGCGGGCCGCACTGTTCGATTTAGCGGGCCGGGAGATGACACATCGATCAACCGAGTCGCCGTGACCGACGAGGCTGACTACCTACGCCTCTACGAGCATGCCGGAAGCAAACCTGCGCGTGGAGACGCTTCTGTGTCGACGCTGTATTACCCGCAGCAGTCGCTCGAGACGCTTGAGAGGCTGTTTCCTGCTGCTCGGCTGGTAGTAATCCTCCGCAACCCGACCGACCGCGCATTTTCCAACTATCAATACTTGCGAACCAAAGGCTTCGAATCCTGTCCGGACTTTAGGCAGGCGCTGGAGCTCGAAGATGAACGGATGGCGAAGGGGTGGCATCACCTGTGGCACTACAAGAAGATGGGTTTCTACGGTCACCAGCTCACGCAATTCGTAGAGAGGCTAGGATACGACCGGCTGTTGGTTCTCTTCTACGATCACTTCAACGACCAGCCGCATGAGACAATCAGACACATATTTCGCTTCTTGGATGTCGATCCCGACGCTCCCATCCAGGGCGAGCAACGCATCAACGTATCGGGAAGTGTGCGGAATCGATCACTACAGACGCTCATTCAGGCGGGTTCACGACACCATTACATCAAGACTGTAATCCGCATCCTCGTCCCATACCGGATCCGCGAACGCATTCGAGCGGCAAATCTGCGGGAAGCGCAGTTGCCTCAAGACACCCGCCTGCATCTCGATCGGCTGTACGAAGATGACCTGATAAAGCTGAAGAGACTGGTCGAAATGCTTCATCCGTCTCATCGGCAGCCGCTCCCCAAATGGCTCACGTCGCGACAATGAGGGTCCTACAAGTACATAACCGGCAACTGCAGGCAGGCGGCGTCGATAACGTGATAGAGAACGAGGCAGCCCTGCTCCAGTCGCGCGGTTGGGAGGTCGAGCGCTTTCTCGTAGACAACCGCGAGATTGAGCATCTCTCATCGTGGAAGACAGGTCTAAAAGCGATTTGGAACGCCGAAGCTCAAAAGCAGCTTCGACATGCGATGGATCGTTTCCACCCCCACGTCGTCCACGTGCACACGCCTTTTCCACTGATGTCGCCGGCGGTATTTCACACGATTACCTCGGCAGGCCTACCAGCTGTGACGACGATGCACAGCTATCGCTACTCCTGCGTAAAGGCGACCTGCTACAGGGACGGTGACGTGTGTGAAGACTGTGTTGGAACGCGGCTGAAACTGCCAGCCATCAGATTCCGCTGCTACAAGAACAGGATCCTGCCATCAGCGGCAATGGCATCGAGCCTTGCGATCCACCGCGCCTTGGGGACTTTTCACCGCGATGTCGCGTGCTACATCACGATCTCCGACTTCGCTCGGGATCTGCTCATACGGGACGGTTTCCCCGCTGAAAAAATAGTCACGAAGCCAAACTCCGCCCCCGACCCGGGAATACAGCTGACAAACCGAGAGGACTGCGTTATTTACATCGGGCGGCTGGAAGAAGAAAAAGGGATCCTGACGCTGCTCAAGGCTTGGCGACGTTTACGCCTAGATATTCGACTTCGGATTGTGGGAGATGGCTCACTCCGGCAGGTTGTTGCCAGCGCTTCTGAACGAGACGGTCGCATCGAATTCCTTGGATGGAAAGACCGTTCCGACCTTCTATCGATTCTCGGCCAAGCGCGAGGCTTGGTGCTTCCTTCGGAATGGTATGAGGCGGGGCTACCGCTTGTGGCGATAGAGGCATTCGCGGTTGGCACTCCTGTCGTGGCGAGTAACGTAGGCAACTTCAGTGGCCTAATTTCTCCCGGACACAATGGATTTCACTTTCAGTCTGGAGATTCAGAATCACTGACGGATGCCATAGAAGTTCTCATACGTGAGCCTCGCTTTGTCGACCTGAGCCGAGCAGCGCGTGAGACATACGAGAAGCAATATTCGCAGGAGGCGAACCTGACTCGCCTTGTTAGCATATACAGATCGGTTCTCGCGCGACCGAGTTCGACATCCTCTACGACTGATTCATCGCCTTTGGCTAGCGTGGGAAATTCTCGGCCTGGTTCGACGACGAACCCGTGATCCAACTAACTCCTTTTCTTTCCCTTTGCATCGTCATCTTCTTGTTGATCTTCATAAGGTGGCGGTTCTCGCGGCATCCGCTCGACCCCTCAGCATTCTTCGTCTACCTGTTCTCCTACTTTTACGTTTTCCGAGCGATCATCGTCGCTTTGGGATTCGACCTTCCGTATCCGGAGTACCTCTTCCTCGGTGATGACGTACCGAGTCTCTTGACTCAGACGAACATTCTTATCGCCCTTTATCTTCTGAGTTTCATCTTCGGCTTTGCCATCGGCGGGCACGGCAACATATTCATGATGTTTCTTCCATTCACGCGGCTAGATGCGAACGTCAAGCGGTATACGGGGGTGATTGCAGGTCTCACGTTTGTCTCGACTCTCATTACTTTGGGATTGTTCAATCAGTTCG
The DNA here is from genome assembly GCA_030863485.1 of Actinomycetota bacterium. The sequence goes on along the minus strand of JALZBR010000366.1, from coordinate 274 downwards.
CGAGTCTTGCCGACGTCGTGCGGGCCACGAAAGTAGACAGAGAATTCGCCGGATTGTACGCGTTGCGGATCTTTCCCTCCATCGGATCGGTCGTTTCTGGAGCGCTCCTCCTGGAGTTGCTCCGTAGCAAGCGCAGAGGCGCAGGCGTGAGATTGCCCCTAATGCTCATCGCCATTGGCGGTATGGGCATCAACTCAGCATTCGTCTACTTGTGGGGCACCAGATCCGTAGCGGCTGCCGCTCTCCTAGTTCTCTTGACGGGACAGCTATACAT
>JALZBR010000345.1 GCA_030863485.1 Actinomycetota bacterium | reverse complement strand
GTTCCCGTACCTGAAAGATGACGAGGCGACACTCGCACGGGGCTGCGGCGCCCTTACGACTCCGCATGCCTTCGTCTTCGACAGCGCCAGGCGGCTGCGATACCGGGGCCGGCTCGCCGACTCCCGCGACCCGGCGAGGGCGAGTGTTCACGACTTGACCAACGCACTGGACGACCTGCTTTCAGGGCGACACGTTGCCGTTCCGGAGACGGCCCCTACCGGTTGCTCGATCGTCTGGTAAGCGAGTTAGAAAGGAAGCGACCGAAATGCATGAGCCCGTAGTCGAGCTCCTCCCCTCCTTGCTAGCCGTCGGTACAGCCGCCGGAGCTCATATCTGGGCCCGGGTGAGGGCAGGAGCTCCCGCTCGCCGAGCGGCGGAGCCGTCTGGTGACATGAAGGCAAGCAAAGTTTCGCCACCCCCCACGAAGCCGCCAAGCGAGGGTGGTGTAAAGAAGGTTTCTCGAGGGGCCTACCACAGAAGGACGACGAACGTTGCCAGCGTTAGCGCGACGCCAAACAGCGTCAAGCCGATGACTGCCGGCATCGGCAAAGGGACGAAGCCGCCTCGCTCCAGCGCTTCCTCGACTCTTCGGTGCCGAACGAGGCCGTAGACGAAGAGGATGAAACCGAGGATTGCGTATCCCGTCCCGAGCATGAGGAATCCGGTCCGGTCCGCCCCTACCACCGCTGGTATCAGACGGCCAACGCCGACGCTCACGGCCAAAGCGGTGATCGCGGAACGGAACCACGCCAGGTAGGTCCGCTCCTGGGCGAGGAGCGTCCGGCGCGATGCATCCGTTGCACGGCCGTCCGGGTCTGTCGACACGACCCAAGTAGCGTGCAGGAGTCAGAGTTTCGGGTGCAAGTTCGTTTGAAGAGTAAGAAACGCCCTTAGGAATTGGAGGATTTGCGGAGACGTACAACTGAGATTCAGGATCAGACCGGTCGTAAAACGGGGTGAGGCCCTGGAGTCAAAGGGCCGAAAATCTATAGCGCTGTCGCCGTCAACTGCCACCGGCCCCTTTGCGGAAGGCCAGGATGAAGCCGGCAAGGCCACCCACGATGGCCAGCAGGATCGCCGGTGCCCCAACGGTTAACTGCATCTCTCCCTGGATGACGAACCGTGCCAGGAGAATGAGGAGGAGACCGGGGATTACACCGACGACTCCCCACCGGAAGCCTGCTTTAAGTCGTTTTCTCACGGATCCCTCTCGTCTTTCACTGGCCCGAGATTGAACCCATGAACGAGCCAAATCGGGTGCGACTCAGCTTGATGTCTTAGAACCGCGAAATGAAGAGCGACCAAGAGCCCAGGCCCTGGCCTCTCGTCGCGGTCGGAATGGCTCTTGCTTCAGAGCTCGACCTCAACACGCTCCTGCACCGCATCGCCGACTTGTCGGGAGGTTATCGCGCTGGCTATGCCGCAGCAATTTCTCGAGTTCGCCGGTCAATCGGGGGAGTATGCTTCCCGGAAACGCCAGGCCTCTCCGCCGCCGGCAATCCACGTACTAAACAAGGCTGCTTAGAGCCGCGGTTCTCTTGGAGCGATGGGAGGACCCTGACAATGCCGACACGTTCGGCTGGCATCCCTTTGGCGGCGAGATCACGCGACAGGCGACTTTTGACGGGCTGACGATTCCTGCCGTCGGGCGCCTGGGGTGGTTCTATGGAACGGATCGGTGGCCCGACGGGGAATTCTTCAGATACGAGCTCATGGACCTGGAGTTAACCAAATGACTCAACGGCCGGAAGCGATGCTGCCGCTTACCCGCGATCACCATCACGCTCTCAGGCAAGCACGCCGGCTGAAGAAAGGGGCCGAGTCGCCCGATCGCGCCTCCAGGGTCGAATCCGCTGATGACTTCCTCAACTTCTATCTCGGCCGGGCGGTGCATCACTTTAGGGAGGAAGAGGAGCTCTTCTTCCCCCCCGCGGCCGAACTGGAGGAGATTCGGCCGCTGGTCTCGAGGGCGGTCATGGAACATCTCGCCATGCACCGCCTGACCGGGCGTCTCAAGAGGCAACTGCGAAAAGGAGACGTCAGCCCGGACCTTCTCGGGCAGATATCCGAACTACTGCGCCTGCACGTTCGATTCGAGGAGGACGAGCTTTTTCCTTTGATCGAGCGGCTCGTTCCGGCCGAGGAGCTCGAGGAGCTGGCCACTCACCGTCGGGAGGTTTAGAAGGCCAAGCACCCGACCGAACCTAGTTGGAACGGGTCGAACAGCCCACTCAATCCAGCACTTGGCACCTTTCCGGGCAACCCGTCGAGCCTAGGCTGGCTGGTGCCGCTGCTCGGCTGGGGCGTGGCCGAGATCGTTGCCGGCTCACGTCGGCGATCGGCAGTCCTGATTGCTCTGGCTTCTCCCCGGATCGGCCGGCAGGGGACGCCCAGGCAGAACGCTGCCGCAGTCACGCCCGAGCGGTTACGCCACCACGGGACCGGGTGTCAATCCGGATCGCTCAGGGCGCCCGATCGCAGGCGGAACTGAACACCGACCTTGGGCGCCCAAAGTTCGGTGTTGGTTGTGAGGTAGAGCCACGCGTAGCCGCGATACTGCCCCCATCTTTCCTGAGCGAAGTCTGCGAGCGTCTCGTCCGGGACACGCTCTCCCGAGAAATAGAACGCCCGGAGCGCCTCCCGCAGGAACACGTCGAGGAACATCGCGTCCTGACGGCGGGCTCCGATGATGAGGCCGAGGTCGGCAGTGTATGGACCGATGCCCGGCAGCTTCATCAGCTCCTCGCGGGCTTCTGCTCGGGGAATGTGCTTGAGACGCTCGGTGTCGAAACCTCCGACAACCGCCTCTGCGAAGCCCTTGATGTACCTGTCTCGGTATCCGACGCCACACGCGCGGATGGCATCGAGCGGGGCGGACGCCAGCTGCTCGGGCCTTGGAGAAGCGTGAAACACCCGCTGAGGAGTGGGGAAGGCGTCCCCGAACGCTGTCGCCAGGTTGGCGCGCATTCGGTAGAGACGGCGGAAGGTCGTGTTCTGGGCGCAGATGACGTCGACGACCGCGTCGAACATCGAGAACGAGCTCTTTGCCTTAGCGCCGTAGTTGTGCTCGACGCTCGCGGAAAGAACGGGGTCGTCTTTCACGAAGGAGTAGAACGGGCGGAGGTCGTCGTCGGTCCACAACCGCCACATCACCATCCGCCGCACCTCGTCGACCTCGGCTCGCGGGAGCGGCCGGCGGGAGCGCAGATAGAGAGCCAGATGAGGCTGGTCGACGCTTCCGGTCGAGAGGACGTCGACGCCAACGAGGACGCCGGAAGCTGTCCGCACGATCTCGACGAGCTTCTGCCCCTCTCGCCATTCGGGCGCGATGACGTAGTGACGGAGTTGGAAGCCGAAGTCGTGGGGCGCCGCGATGTCAGCAGGCCCGATTTCCGCGTGCGTCTCGAAGTATCGCGTCGAGATCACCGTGCGGCCCACCGTCCGAGTGTGCTGGACAAGTATGTCAGTAGCCCGAGGTCGGCTTTCTTCACGTCGCTTCGGTTCAGGAGTATCGCAGGCGGTCGTAGGGGTTGGCGCGGTAGGACCAGAAGATCGCCGAGTGGAACGCGATGAGTTCTCGAAAAACTGCAGTACTTACCGGAGTGCTCTTCATAGTTGCTGCTGTCACTGCGATAGTAGGTCTGGTCGTGTACGACCCTGTTCTCAACAGATCCCAACTTCGTCGTTCAAGGCTCCGTCAATGACAGTCACGTGCTCTGAGGCGCGTTGTTCGAGGTGTTCCTGCCGCCAGAGGTTCTTGGAGGGGTTGGAGTGTAATGAACAAACCGTAGGGGGACCGTTCGACTGGTCGTTGAGCATGGAGGCGCCGTGGTAGACACCTTCGACGTCGTGGTAATCGGAGCCGGTCCCCCCGGTGAGAACGCCGCGGGGCGTTGCGCTGACCACGGGCTGTCCGTAGCGCTCGTCGAAAAGGACCTCGTCGGGGGCGAGTGCACGTACTGGGGATGCATCCCAAGCAAGACCCTGATCCGACCGGGCGATGTCATCGCGGCCGCCCGGAGGGTTCCCGGTGCGGCGGAGGCGGTGACCGGAGAGATCGATGTCAACTCGGCGCTCGCTCAACGTGACTACATGACTAGTCACTGGGACGACACCGGCGCCCTCTCCTGGGTCGACAGCAAGGGCATCCAGCTTGTTCGTGGGCACGGCCGGCTGGGGGGCGAGAAGGTTGTCGAGGTCGAGTCCCGGAAGGGCGAGAGGCACCGGCTGGAGGCGCGGCGAGCAGTGGTCATCGCATGTGGAAGCAGTGCTGCGATACCGCCCATCCGTGGGCTCGCTGATGTCGGTCCTTGGGACAACAGCGCCGTGACCTCGGCCAAAGAGATCCCTCGCCGGCTCCTGGTGCTCGGGGGCGGGGCAATAGGAGCCGAGATGGCCCAGTGCTTCCGCAGGCTCGGAAGCGAAGAGGTGACCGTGATCGAAGCTTCTCCGCGGCTGTTGTCCCGGGAGGAGCCCTTCGCGGGCGAGGAGGTGCAGGCGGCGTTCGAGGCAGAGGGGATGACCGTGCGTAC
>JALZBR010000300.1 GCA_030863485.1 Actinomycetota bacterium | reverse complement strand
CCTCTGCACCGAGGGCAGCAGCGTCGTTGACAACCTCGGCGATTTGAGGGTCGCTGTTACGGAACGGGTCACCGAGGCGAGCACAGGCGACCAGCTCCTGCCGGTCTGTTACGGGTGTTCCGTCTCGGCGTCGCCGCAGGATCGTTGCTTCCGCCACGAGCCTGATCGCCGCACCCAGGAAGTTGGTGTCCTGTATCAGATGAACCAGTCGGCCCTTGGTCGATTTGTTCCACTGGTTTTTCGGAACGTATTGCTCGCCGTCAAACAAATCGTCGAGGGTGACCTGGGGGCTAGCGTGCTCGCGGTAGAGCTCGAGCAGGCGGTCGGGGTCGTGTTCCGCCACGTGCCTCCAGTACTCCGGCACCTCTGTGGTGAAGGTGACCCGGATGATCTTGCCTTCGCGGTCCCGTTCGACGCTCCATTCACAGTACTCGTCCTGCTCGTCGCGAGTACTGTCAGCGCGGGCCCACCGCGCGGTGCCGGGGCCTTCCTCACGTAGCACGCGGGCGGGGAAGGCGCCCCAGGCGATGAGGGCCGGAGGGAGATCCTCTGGCGTATCCTCGGAGGTTGGGTCGTAGAACTGAGGAAATGTCCTGGCGAAATCGTCCACTATCGTCGCGATCGCCTCGCTCCAGGCGTCGCGGTCGGGGTCCGAGAGCTCGGTAAGGCGCGCTGGCGTGTCGAAGCGTTTGAGGACTGCCATGCTCAGGCCTCCTCGATCGTGCCGTCTTCCTTCATCCTGCGCTCGCCCCGCGGGACGTTCGTCTCGGCGAAGAGCAACGGGCTTTCGGCAATCGGCATGTCTTTGACCCGCGCCCGCCGGGATTCGGCGAGACGCATGTAGTTGTCGAACCCTTCTTGAGTCTGCAGCCTTTGCGCGAACGAGGCGTAGTAGGCCTGCAGTAGGTCGTCGAACGGGTCCTTGAAATCCTCGCCCACGTCCCAGCGAGCGGCGAACTCGTGCTCAGCCGTGCCGGGTTGGGAGGCAGCTGCACTACCCCGAATGGCATCGGCCACCTGCTTTGAGAACCCCTCTGCGCTGTCGCTGATCGGCGTGTCCGGCACGTGCTCAAGCAGGCGGCGTCGCTTGGCAGAGAACACAGGATTGGGGAAGTCGACCATCAGCAGACATGCAGCGAGCCGCCTGCTCACAATCCCCTGTCCGATGGCCTGGTTGAGTGTCTCCGTATCCTCGAAGGCCCGCTCGGGGACCAGGAAGGCGAAGTGGGTGTCGCCAGGCCGCGAAAACCGGGCGCCATCCGTAAGCGTGACCGCAAAATTGTTGAGGCTCTTTGCGTAGATGCTGGGTGCAACAAAGGGAGTAGGTGGTGACTTTAGCTCCAGGATCCCTACCAGGGCGGCGGAGTCGACGAAGAACGTGTCCGGCAGGTCGACCTCCGACGCCGCCCCGGTCACTGCTGCCTCGCTCGAGGTGTGGCTGGAGATCAAGTTCACTGTGGGGGTGTCGAGAATCTGCTCAAGGATTCGACGAGGAGTTTCTAGCGCATCTCCGCGGAGCAGTGCAGCGATCCGGGCTCGCGTCCAGCGCCCTATGCTGGGAAGTGCGACGTCCTCCTCTAGGGTATACGCCCCACCTATCGCTAAGCGGCGCACCCACGGATGATTAAGCAGGCCTTCATCCGCCAATACCGAGGGGTCGATCCGAGCCTGAGGCGAGTCCCAGTTCACCCACGGCAGGCGCAGCTCCTTCATAAGGAAGTGACCGCTCTTGTGGCTCTCGAAGGGGCCGTTGTCTCGCGTGGGCGGGCTTAGCGCGTGGCGGGAGTTGCCGGCGAAGACCCATGCACTACTGCGCCCCACCGTCCGATAGTAGTTGAACCCGGCGGCGCGCTCGTCCCAGGCCATCACCTCTACGGTGCCCTGATCAGGGTGGAAAGCACTCACCATGATGTCCGGGCCGCCCGGACCGGTGCCGCACGTCGCCAGGAATCTCAGATTCCTCTCAACCGGCGAACTCCCGGGGGGAATCTGGCTGCCCTCGCCAACCAAGAAAAACTGGTGTACCCGCAGCGGATCGCCCGCTCCCACGGCCTCCTCGATGCTTGACAGCACCTCGCCTGCCGTCCGTGGGAAGGTTCCGTTGATCAGCAGCCTTTGCGCAAACGCATCACCTAACTCCCTACTTGCCTCCTCTGTGCTGAGCCTTCGCGGCCTGTCGTCCTCTCCCAGAACGAAGCGGTGCACGGCATCGTCCTCAAGCCCCTCTGACTGCCGCTCAAGGTCCTGACAAGGTCTGTGCGGAGGCGTGACCGTGCTCAAGATTCCTCCACTCATTCATAACCTCCGATCATTGACAGCCTCTCCCGACGGTCGGAGAGATGAGGTCTCGAGCATCTCCGACCCCGATCCGTGAGTGGTGCGGATGGAGAATGAGAAGACGTCTATCTCTGAGAACCGAACCTGCCATCCCCCAAATCATGCATTCTTTCGTCTCCAGCGCGAAGGCGCATACTGGATCCTGAAGGCCTCACTCCAACTCAAGGCGCGAACGTCGTACACCGAGCAACCTTTGACCAAGAGCCTTTACTCCCTTCCCGAACCCACCCCAAGTTTGTCTTGTCCGCCCGACCGCTTCCGGCTCGCGGCACGAGTTATCGCCAGTAAAATTACATGATTTGCTGTATAGTCACCCCCTCCAAGACATCTAAGCTTTCCAGCCACCTCAACAACGATCGCGAAGCCGTGACCCAAGTGCTGCACCGGGACGTCGCTCTATCACGCAGCTTGCTCGCTAATGAGTCCAGTCCACAGCCCAAGCTAGTACAAGAATCGGCAGCGAATAAGATGAGGGCGTCTCATACTTGGATTTCGCCCGCCAGGGAAGGCTGATGCGTTAAATGGTAAGTCGCAGATTGCGAGCTGGGCTAGGGCAAGAAGTTGCTACTCTGGGCTACTAGAAGGCTCAGCGAATCATCGCGCTCAGCCTTTCGCCCATGCTTCCCCTGCGCGACTCTGCCCCAGGTTGTCACATTCCATTTCAGGATTGCTTCGTGCCTGGACCCGTACAGACCGTGGCGATGGGCATTCACTCGTCTCCTCGCACAACGACGCTAATGTTCTAGGTCGCTGCGGGCAGCAACGCCACCTTTCGAAGTCGGAGGAGCCGACATGAGTACATCCGAAGCAGGCACTGAGGTTATAGTCCACTTGCCCGTGCTACGTAAGGGTGATAGGGGGGAACCAGCGGTTGAACGGCTGCAGTTCATGCTCAATTTCGTTAGCGGGCTCAATAGTCTAGCGACGGACGGTCTTTTCGGCCCTGCGACGGAGTCGGCTGTAAAGGACTTTCAGCAAAACGAAAACCTCATGCGCGATGGCATCGTGGGGAGGCAGACTTGGACAGCGCTGCTCACGCGCTTCCTGCTGTTTTCGCCGCCGGGATAACTTCCACTACGATCACAGCTCTTTACTTTGAGTTGTAAGGTGCTGGATGGGTGGACAGTGAGAGTGGACTTTGAAGTCGCCGAGCTTGAAGCCCAACCGGGCGAACCACCTGGAGGTCGACGACCCAAGGTGTCGCCACGAGTGGGTGGAGGTCTGCGCCCCTTCCTCCCTCGCGCCTGCCGCACGAGCTCCGGCAGGTGCATCATTCGTCTTACGGAAGGGGCAACCCTACCGCCGCCCGGAGCGTACGCACTCAGACTGATCGGAATCAGCCGTGAGTCGCGTCGCGGGTCGCGTCGGAATTCGTTGTGCTGCGTGGGTAGCAAGCGTGGCAGCCCCTGCGCACGGTTTCCGAAGCCCCCGTCGTTCGAACTTCGCCCCGAAAGGTACCGTCAACGTCACAATCCACGTTCTTTTTGCGGTCCGTTTCGATCTGAAGGTAAGGCTAACAACCCAGACGCCTGGTACGCCTACACGATTGTTGCGTTCGATGAAGCAGGCAACCGCTCCGACCTCTCCCAGAAAGTTCGAGGAGGATGCAAAATAGTATCGACTAATCCGGCCACCCACCTAGCAGCTAACGCTCATGGCTTAGTCGGACCGCACATCAAATTGACACTAAGCCGTGACAACCGGGCTCCTAGGAAGCACGAGAGCGGAACGCGGTAGAAGGAGTAGCACGATGCCCTACACACTCCTGCGGGGCGAGTTCGTAATCCGCTACCCCGATATGCCGCGCCAGGGTCCCGAGCCCGATGGTGACACGGTCAAGTTCGCCCCAGATATCCCCGCCCTCGTTGAAGGTCTACCTCGCATCTCCGGACGGCCTCCGGACATCAGCGACCGAGGCATTTCCGTACGCCTAGAAGCCATCGACGCTTTGGAAACCCACTTCGCTGACACCCATCAGGAGTTGGCGGGAGCAAATGCTGCGCGTGACGCGCTCTTGGCGCACCTGGGCTTCAGCAACGTCGTGTTCTTCGATGATCTGCCGAACAAGGTGCAGTCGGCCGACGCCGACCAACTGCGGGGCCACGTGCTATCGAATGGCATAGACGCCAACGGACGCATGATCGGCTTCGTCTACCCAGGCGATCCTGCTGGCCCTGACGGCTCGGAGGTCTTCGTCGATCCCCCCCTAGTTGAGACGTCCATTAACGCTAAGCTTCTAGCCGAGGGTCACGTCTATCCGGCCTTCTACGGCACGCTCCCGGCCGAACTGCGGGAACATCTCGCAAGGATGTCGAGAGCTGCTCGAGCCTCACAGGCGCCCTCAGGCGTCTGGAGCCGGGCGGTCGCCGACCCCAACACAGCGGCAAGAGTTGCGGACCTCGCCGCACTCGAGACTCTGGTCATCTGGCCCAAGCTGTTCCGCCGCATCGTGCCGTACTTCGCCGCAGGGAATATAGGTTTCGATGGGTTCGACGCGTTTCTACGCGCCGACCCTGTCAACCGCGACGACAAGCTGTTCCTGCTCGATCGGCTCGAACCCGGCAACATGCATGACATTGTCCGTGGCATGGGCGACGAGATCCAGCTCAGCCTCTTCCCCGAAGACTTCATCATCGAACCCGATCCCGCCCCCTTGGGCGGCACCGTCAGCGGAGGAGCTCGGCCCTCGGCAGAGGGCGACGTTCTCATCATCGCTGCTCTACCGGACCCGCGTGGCGCGGACGCCCGTCGAGAATCGGTGACGCTCCTCAACAACACAGCCGCCACCCTAGACCTCACAGGCTGGGCTATTACCGACAGTAGCGCCCAACGCCAGGACGTCAGCGGCACATTACGAGCCGAAGAAACCCTCGTAGTGAGGCTCCACGCGGTCCAACTGGATAACCGAGGCGACACCCTCATCCTTATTAACCGTGAGGGGCACGTCGTCGATCAGGTCGCCTACCAGCGGAACCAAGTGCGACCGGGGCGGCAGATCTCCTTCCGAAGATAGCTGACATCTCTAATGCTCGTCGTTTTCGCGAGGGCGGTCAGCATGGATGCCGTCGTCTATGAGGTTGCTGAGGCGTGATAGCCGAGGATTGTGGTCTTCTTACAGACGTCCGCACGCTCGGTTGGCCGCGATTTGATGTAATGTCGGACGGAGGCATGTCCAAGCGGCGGATCGACGCCCGGACGCGTACCGGTCGACGCCCACCTCCACCAGAACTATTCGTGATTGCAAGTAGTCAACGATCTAGGAGGTGAACCATGGCGGACGTCAAGTTGCCGGGAAACGCGATAGATCCACAAGGGGCGGACATTGTCGGCCCGGTCGTCGCTGTACTGCGCGAGTTGCAAGTGCTCCCGACGGAGGGGGACCTCGCCACAGCGGGCAAGCCAAGCGCCTTTTTCGGGGGTCCTCCTCAGAGCGTCGCCGTGATTGAAGCGGGTGCGACGGCACTATCTAAGTGGTGGGCTGCGGGGCTCGGTACAGCCGCCATTGCAGGCTGGGCATACGTTGTCAACTTTTGGAATGACATCAGCGGCGCCTCTCAGAGGACCCTTATGCTGGCGGTAGCAATAACCTCAGCGGCCTTAATCCTGTCCATCGGTTTCATCGTGGGCTCAGACGTCAGAGGCAGGGCCGCTGGTACCGTCGCAACTATCGAAGCCCGTTCCGGAATTGCGCGAACGGTTATGCACCTTGCACAGGGTCGAGACGAGGAGGAGACGGTTTCGCCTCCTACTATTACCGCGCTCCAGCCCCGCTCAGTAAAGTATTTGACTAGGAGCGGGGACGATGAATCAGGCTGGGTCGCAATCGCATTGCGGGCCAAAGCCGACGGAACGGACCGGAAGTACTTAATTGTAAAGGGAAACATTGATGCGTGGGCCTCACCGGCGGAGCTTCAGTTCATCACCTAACTCCACTTCATCCGTGCTGTGCCCCCATGGAAGAGGATGACAGTGAGACCGCAACTCCATTGGCTGCTCCGTCTGGGAGGCAGCGCGCGTGTCGTGCCAGAGTTGCGCGTTAAACTGCCACGGCGACTGCTTCCCGGGATAAGCGCCGCGCTATTGCACCTCCTTGAATCAAAGCGCTCGACGTCCACGGCGAGCGGCCATCGGCCTCTCCACTTTGGGCCCGTCGCGAGGTAGGGTGAGGAGGAGGAGAGAGGGCACTTGGTGAGCGCTAGAAGTACGCAAAAGTACGCACGAGGCTGCCACGCAGCGCTCCTATCCGCCTGCTGGTGCCTTTCAAACGCACAGCCTGGCCTGGAGCAATTAGCCACGAAGCAGCAAGATCACGCAGGAATCAGCCGTTTGAGGAGGAGTTGAGGCTAGTAATGGAAGGCGGTCGCTCGCTTCGCAACGAAGAAGTCGGCGGTTCAAATCCGCTCACCTCCACTCCCGAAACCGCCTGTTACAGGGCGGTTTTCGCCGTTTTCGGTGACCTCCTTTCGTTCGGCTGCGTA
>JALZBR010000282.1 GCA_030863485.1 Actinomycetota bacterium | reverse complement strand
CCCTCGAAGCCCGCTTGAAGGCGGCGGCGGCCGGCGCCGCCGCCGGGGTCATGGGCCTGTTCGCGCTCGGATTTTTTGCTTCCGCGCTGGCGTACGGCCTGGGGGAGTTCCTGTGGGACTGGATGGCCCGGCTGATTGTTGCCATTCTCTTCCTGGCCGCGACGTTGGGCGCGGCACTGTTCGCACGCAAGCGCATGGTTGAGCCTCCGACCGCGCCGGAGGCGACCATCGAGGCTCTGAAGGAGGACAAGGAGTGGGCGCGAACTCGGCTGAATCGGTAAGGAACGAGATCGAGGAGACTCGCGAGCGCATCGACACCCGCCTGGACGAACTCGCGGAGCAGGTTCCTCCCGCGGAAAGACTGAAAAAGCCAGCCACGGCAGCTGCGGTCGGCGGAGCGGTAGCGGGAGTGCTCGGATTGTGGCTACGTGCCCGCCTTCGCGATCGCAGGATCCGTCGCATCGCGCGCCAGGTCGTCGAGGAGGTCGACCGTGAACGAGCCGTGAACGGCCCGTGATCGACGTCCCGCCTGCTCCGTGACGATCAGCTTGTGCCTGGGCGTTTGAACTCGACGTCGCTTCCCGTGCGGCTACAGCGTTCATATTGGAAGCGATGAGCTCAACGGAGGCAGGCCGCGTGGCGACGGAGGCGCAGATGTGCTGTGACAAGACCAGCTGTGGCCGCCTATGAGACCGATGCCACTGGCCCAGCCGCCGCCGCGTCCTGGTCTGGTCAGCCCGGCCCAGAAGGCGTGGGAGTCCCTGCAGGACCTGGCAGCGGGTTTCTTCGCCGGGGCGCCACGAGTGGGGATAGCGGCCCTCGTCTTCGTGATCTTTCTGGTGATCGGCAGGATGGTTCAGCGAGTCCTCGAACCGCGCCTCACCCGGCTCCGCACGCCCAGCTTCGGACGCGTGTTCGCAGCGCTCGCCTACGCTGGGGTGACCATCCTGGGCTTGGTAGTGGCGCTGCCGATCGCCTTCCCCTCGGTCAGCGTCGCAACGGTCCTGGGGGGGCTTGGTGTGCTCGGCCTTGCGGCCGGCTTCGCGCTCCAGGACATCGTGAGCAACCTGGTGGCGGGCATCCTGCTGATCTTCCGCCAGCCGTTCGTCTCCGGCGACCAGGTGGAAATCTCAGACCAGAAGGGCACCGTGGAGGGCATCTCGGTCCGAGAAACGCGCCTTCGCACCTTCGACGGTCGCCTCGTGATCATCCCCAACAAGGAGGTCTACAACAACACCATCGAAGTTCAGACGGCTTTCGAAGCCGTGCGTACGGGCGTGACGGTCGGCGTCAGCTACGACACCGACCTCGGGCGAGCTCGCGAGGTTGCCCTCGACACTCTCGCGGGGGTGGATGGGGTGCTCGGAGATCCCGCACCTGAGGCCTACTACGACGAGTTCGGTGACTCCGCGATCAACCTCGACCTGCGCTTCTGGACTCCGCCCCAGCAGGCCGAGGTCCGACGCGTACAGGACCGGGTCGTCGAGGCAATCTACAACGCCTTCACCGCCGCTGATATCGAGATTCCCTTCACGACACTCACTTTGGACGCCGGTCCGAGCTTCGACAAGGCCCTACGTGGGGGTTTCTCATCCCGCTCGCAACTACCGGCCCCGGATTCCTCATCACGGCCGGCACCATCTGATTCCCAGGGCGCCTCAAGCACAGGCGAGATGGTGCAACGGGTTCACCGGCGGCTAGGCAAAGCGCCACAGGACGATCAGAACGAGCGATAGGCCCGGATCGAGTACCCCTGTTTTCCTGGTGGTGGTCGCTCCGCTGCGGTCAGCCGGGCGCGAGCAAACCTTGCTCCCGCAGGAAACCGGTTAGGGCGGCGACGAAACGGTCCCCGTCGAGCAGCGCCGGATCGTTGTGACCAGCGCCCGGCAAGGCGAGGAACCGCTTCGGTTCCTTCGCGGCGGCGTAGAGGCGGTGGCTGAGGTCGGCTGGCACGATGTCGTCCTGCTCGCCGACGATGACGAGTAGGGGCACGTCGAGGTCGCGCACCTGCTCTCTGGCCCGGAAGCGGTCGCGGAGAAACCACTCAGGGACCGGGCCGTAATGCAGCCGTGCGACCGCCCCGAGGGAGGGGAAGGGGGAGCGCAGCACGAGGGCCGCGGGCGCTCGTTCGGTTGCCATCCAGGTGGCGACGGCGGCCCCGAGCGACTCGCCAAAGTAGACCATCCGATCGACGGTGGGATGCTGCTCGAGCCAGGCGACCGCCGCGCGCGCGTCGGAGCGCAGTCCCTTCTCCGAGGGTCGTCCAGGGTTGCCACCGTAGCCGCGGTAATCGACCAGCAGAACCGAGAGCCCCTCGGAGGCGAGCGCTCGAGCCAGCGGCGTCCGGTTGGCCCGGTTGCCAGCGTTGCCGGGCAGAACGAGGACGGCCGTGGGGCCGGATGGGACGAACCAGGCTTCGAGCTCGAGGCCGTCTTCCGTCGGGAGCGTCACGGCTTGGCCGCCGGGCAGCAGCTGTTCGACCGGGGGTGGCGGGCCCCCTGGAAAGTAGATGAGCCTGCGCTGGAAGACCCAGGTCAGCCCGGTGAGTGCGACCGACCCGAGGACCAGCGCTGCGAGCAACCCCCCCAAGCGATGCCGTCCCGTCATCCTGGAAGAAGCATGACTCACCGCCCGGAGTCTCGGAGCCTGCCCCGAGCGACGAGCAGGCACAACCGAGCGTCCGGCATCCGGCGAACCGCAGTGCCCGGTTCGTAGCAAATGGCTGTTAGGGCACTCACTGGCGCAGTTCCTTTCTCCGTCGCAGATACAACTGTTCGCGGCGCTGGCGGCGGATCCCTCGAGGCTCTCGACTATCCGCGGGAAGGATCATCGCGATCGATCTGCTTGCCGATCGCGACTGCTCGCCGACTTGGCGTGTTACGCTGCTGCCGTCCCGTCGGCGACGCCACTGATCATGCGCGGCCTAGGCTCCCAGCCTCCGACCGAAGGTGCGAACGTGATCAGCGGGGCGCACGTCATCCTGTACAGCCACGATGCCGAAGCCGACCGGGCGTTCCTGGTTGACATGCTTCACGCCCCTCACGTCGATGCCGGCGGCGGCTGGCTGATCCTGAAACTGCCGCCAGCCGAGATGGCGGTACACCCGACCGACGACGCGCCAAGACACGAGCTCTACCTGATGGTCGACGACGTCGATGTGTTCGCCGACGAGTTGGGTCGACGCGGCATCGAGGTCGGCCTCGTGTCCGACCAAGGATGGGGTCGGCTGGTGTCCTTTCGGTTGCCGAGCGGGTCGGAATTGTCGGCCTACGAGCCGCGGCATGCCGTCGCCCACTCGCTTCCGGACTCACCGCCGAGACACTGATGACAGCCCGAAGCACCCTTCATGCCCCAGCGCAGCAGGGTGGGAGCAACTCGCGGCGCGCGGTTGTGGACAATGCAACACTCGTCTGCGTTACCGCAGGTCCGAGGTGGTACGAGCGGGAAACTCGAACTCCCACGGGTCTTACCCCACCAGGACCTAAACCGTTCCGGGGTCGTCCCGCTCAATGCCGACTTATGCCGCTGGATGCCGTCTGACCTGCTGTTTCGCACCGCGCCCACCAGCATCGCGATGGCGTCCGGGATGGCCCGCGCCGGAGCCCGGGGCGCAACGGCTTGCCGCTCGAGCTAGCGCGTGCCGTCCCGTGTCAACCCCGTTCGGTTGCAATTTCGGGGCGGCGGCAAGGTTGTCGGTCGAGGGGGGGAGAGGGTGGGTTCCAGAGGCAGCGGGGCGTGAATCGAGCAAGGAGGAGAAAAAATTTCGTCGATTCGTATCAGACAAGGCTGCCAAGCGCAGCCCTGCAGCCACACTGAGCTGGCTTGGCGAATTCGCCGCATCTCGAAGAAGCCCTCCACCACATCGGAGGCAAAACGAGCCCAGCTTCCCGGTGACCAGAACGGCCGCACCACTGTTATCACTATTGCGGTCGCAGCAGATTCGATTGCGCTTGTGCGTCCCCGTCACAAGGATGCGATCCGATTTTCGGACTGGCGCTTGGGCGCCGGATTGGAGTCGCGCCGGGAAGACGCCGCGGAGCAGGCGTTGGATCGTCACTCTGCTCCTCAGGAACCGGCTACGACGACAGCGGCATCTTCTTCCGGATAACTCGAGCTAGGCCGACGACAGCCAATATGAAGATGGGTACGACGACCACCGTGACAAGCGGATGGCGTACGTTGACGCCGAGGGCTTGCAGGACGACCCCGACTGCGGCGAACCCCACGTACGCCAGGGTGTAGGCAACCAACCCGGCTACTCCCCACTGAACCCACCCTGGAGCCGAGCGCTCCTGCGGGTCTCGGAGGTGCCAGGCCTGCGCCCTCGCCAGGCGCCCTGTGCGGCTGAACCAGTAGAGGACGAAGGGAACGCCGACGACGAACAAGCTCGCGACGACGAACATCGCGATGACATCGCGCGCATTGAGCTCCATAGAATCATTCTGACGCGCCGCGCCTTGCTGGAAGAGAGTCAGCCGACTCAAGTCGGACTTATTTGGCAGGGGCCGCTGTCGGGCGGTCTCGGGATCGTGATCCCGTGCGGGCGCGGCAAGCCCACGAACGATCATGGCAGTCCTGACAACCGGTCCGGCTCATACACGCTGCCCAAGCCTGAAGGACCGGTGAAGCGACCTCTCACTGGGGTAAGCGAGAAAACCACCAAGGTCGGATAATCCAACTGAGAACTGGCACGACCCTCCCCTTGAGTGGCCCCGTCTTTCTCCCTACGAGCTGCAAGAAAGCGTCGCGCCTGCCTTTCCGGTCATCATCACCTTCTACGATAGCTTCATCGGTCACATGCCACTCGTCATCCCTTTGTTACGACGATGGGAGCACCGCCCAGCAACGAACGTGCGTCCTATCCATCCTCTTC
>JALZBR010000267.1 GCA_030863485.1 Actinomycetota bacterium | reverse complement strand
GGCCGGCTGCGCTCTGCGCGACGCTCGCATCTTCGCCCGCGAGGTCGAGCGGGCCGGCCTGACTCCCACGCGCGTCCCGAAAGAGACCATCCCGGTCGGCTAGCTTCAGGCGGATGGGAGAGATACTCGTCGGCACCGCCTCGTGGACGGACAAGTCGCTGGTCGGATCCGGCTGGTACCCGAAGGAAGCGAGCAGCTCCGAGGGCAGGTTGCGCTTCTACGCTTCGCAGTTCCCTCTCGTAGAGGTCGACTCCACCTACTACTTCCTTCCGAGCGAGCGGAACTCGGAGCTGTGGGTCGAGCGGACACCGCCAAGCTTCACCTTCAACATCAAGGCGTTCTCACTGTTGACGCAACATCCGGTGAAGCCCAAGGCGATGCCCGAGGACCTGGAGCGGCCTGCGGACAAGAAGAACATCTACCTCGACGATCTCGACCAGCGGACCGTCGACCACATCTGGGATCGGTACCTCGCAGCGCTCGAGCCCTTACGTTCGGCCGGCAGGCTCGGCCTACACCTGTTCCAGTTCCCGCCCTGGTTCCCGATTGGCAAGCGCAACCGCGAGTACATCCTCGAATGCGCGCGCCGGGCGGCGCCGAATCGCATATGCGTCGAGTTCCGAAATAAGACCTGGATGACCCCCGAGAATCAGAAGTCGACGCTCGAGTTCCTCGAGGGCCACGAGATCCCCTACGTCTGCGTCGACATGCCGCAAGGGTTCACGAGCTCGATCCCGCCGGTGGTCGCGTCGACGAGCGATCTCGCCGTCGTGCGCTTCCACGGCCGTAAC
This sequence comes from Actinomycetota bacterium, assembly GCA_030863485.1. Next base: position 10,467 of record JALZBR010000267.1, on the reverse strand, counting down.
GCCGACGATTGGGAGAGCGGGAGCGTCCAGAAGCGCTTCAAGTACGACTACCCGAAGAAGGAGCTACAGGAGTGGGTTCCCCGTATCAAGAAGCTCGCGGAGGAGACCGAGGGGACTCACGTGCTGATGAACAATTGCTACAGGGACTACGCACAACGAAACGCGAAAGAATTGGCAGAACTGCTACGAGCATGAGGTGTCGAGATGAGCATCAATCGCGGCGTTTGAAGGTTCCTAACTCTGTCATTCACGTTAGTGATGCGAAGCTGGATGATGTTCCTACGTCCCTCGGCGGGGGACCAGTAGCCGTTTCTTCACGAAGCGTTGCGGTAGGCACTCGTGGGGAGACGAGGGTGAAGCCACGATCACGCTTGCGACAGAGACCAGGAACCTCGAGCTTCCATTACTGGAAATCCTGGATACGAGCATCGACGTACCGTCCCAGGAGCTTGTGGTCTCGACGGTGCTGGGCGACATTCTGCATAGACAAGGCTTCGAGGGTTCAAGAACTCGTGTGCGGGTGTATGTGAACCGCTCGACCGAGCCAGATGAAGTGGTCATCGTCCTGGGACGTCCAACGCGCTGACTCCTCCGGCAAGCCAGGGCGGATAGATTGCATGGTATCCGTGTAAGCGTGTATACTTCGTCGGATGCCTGAGGTCGTGGCGTGATCGCCTCGTTTGCCGACAAGGCGACGGAAGCCCTCTTCCATGGCGAGGCGGGGAAGGCGATCCGCCGGATCCCCTCGGACATCCGATCGACTGCTGTCAGGAAGCTCGACCTCCTGAATGCGGCGCATGAGTTGCAGGACTTGCGGGTGCCCCCGGGCAACCGGCTGGAGGCCCTGAAAGGGGATCTGCGTGGGAAGCACAGCATCCGGATCAACGACCAGTGGAGGATCGTGTTCCGCTGGAAGGATGGGGATGCGCACGATGTCCAGATCGACGATTACCACTAGGAGTAGAGATGCTGCCTAAGAACCGGATACCCACTCACCCCGGCGAAATCCTGCTCGAGGATTTCCTGAAGCCATTGGGTGTGAGCCAAGTCGCCCTCGCCGAGCATCTCGACATCCCCGTGCAGCGCATCAACGAGCTCGTCCGGGGCAAGAGAGGGGTCACTCCCGAGACTGCTTGGCTGCTCGCCGGCGCCCTCGGTACCACGCCTGAGTTCTGGATCAACCTTCAGGCGAATCACGACCTCGTTCGGAACCGGCCGAAGAAGAAGGTCCGTCAACTAGCCGCCGCCCGCTAGTACTGATAAATATCGAGCGACGCTCGGCAACGACCTGCGGAAATGCGATCTAGCACAGCGCTTATCCGGAATTAGACAACTGCTACAGGGACTACGCACAACGAAACGCTAGCGAGCTCGCAGAACTGTTAAAGGCCAGCTGAAAGTAGCAATAAACCATCGTCTCGTAGAGTCGCCGGCCGAGGAGATGCCCGCCCAGGGCGCGTACCCGCTCGTTGTGAAAGCGATGTAGCTCCTCGTCCGGAACCGACCAGTCAAATCTGCCGTCTGGCCCGGAGATGAATCCGTCCAGCGAAGGGTTCATCGAGTAGATCAGCTTGGCCACGGCTCTCCTCTCTTTCTCCGCGGTCTCATGTTGTCAGACGGTCCCGGTGATTGAAGATCATCGCGGTGAAGCTGCCAGCTAAGCCGTCTCGTTCCGTCGGGTTGCGGGAAAGGGGTTACCCGGCGGCCGCAGAGGTCCGGTTACTGTCGAGCACATGACGATCCAGCGGATGGACAACGTTCTCATCGTCGTCGAGGATCTCGAGGCTGCCAAAGCGTTCTTCGTCGAACTCGGTATGGAGCTGGAAGGCGAGACGACGGTCGAGGGGCGCTGGGTGGACCGAGTCGTCGGGCTAGATGACGTCCGCTCCGACATCGCCATGATGCGGACCCCGGACGGCCACGGCCGGGTTGAGCTCACGAAGTTCCACATGCCGCCGGCGGTCAGGGCCGAGCCAGAAAGCGCGCCGGCGAACACTTTGGGCATACGCCGCGTCATGTTCGCCGTCGACGACATCGACGATGTCGTCGCCCGCTTGCGCACCCACGGTGCCGAGCTCGTCGGCGAGGTCGCGCAGTACGAGGACATCTACCGACTCTGCTACCTGCGTGGCCCTGAGGGCATCATGATCGGACTGGCCGAACAGCTCAGCTGAGCTCCCGCGAGTGTGTCAGTCCAATCGTGAGCCACCCGGCCACGATGAGCACGAGCCCGCTCGCGAAGAGAGCAAGAGAGATCCCCACGCCAGGCTCCGGGTCGTTCTGACTCCAGAATGGGCCGTGTAGCGCAACGCCGACAAGAAACGCCACCGCTCCCGTCACCAGCATCACCGACCCAGGTCGCGACCACATCCGCAGGATCGCACCGGATAGGGCGAACGCAGTGACCCCAATCAGATGCAACTGGAAGCTGAGCGGCAATGTGACGACAAGGAGTAGTCCCGGTAGCCACGTCCACTCGGTGTCGCGGCGTGCCCCCAGCTGATGCCGTAAAACGCCGATCACTCCTATCCCGAGTAACAGCATCGCGACCGCATGCATCGGGAGCGAGATGGTCCATGGGATCTCAAACGAACAGGGCGGTCAACCAGAAGGTGCCGAACAGGACGCCACCGAGGGCCGTAAAGGCTCCGGCCCATTTAGTGAGCCCTCCGACAGTCTGGTCTTGCAACTCCATCCAATGACCATACTTTCAGCCGGAAGATCCTTCTCTGGGGTGGACGCCTCTCAGATTACTTTGGCGTCTGCTGCAGAGTGCGGACCTGGAGGACGTCGTCTCTCCGCTCGAGAACAGCTCCGACCGGGACAGCCGCCGCGAGGTAAACGAGTTCGTCTGTCAACCCATGAACCCACTCGTTCACGTCGGATCTCTCCAGTAGAGCGTCTGTGAGGTATCCCTGAGCCTTGAGGTTCTCGGCGACTAGTTCGAAGTAGATGTCGGGATCGAGATCGTTCCGCTCGACTATTTTCATCGTTGTCGTGGCTCGTTGGCTGCTCATTCCGGCCATCCCGCGACGGCATCCGCAGCTGTCATCAACTGATCCGCCAGTGCACTCAATCGGAGCGAACAAGACCAGTTCACCCTCAACCGCCCAGCAGTAATCGTTGTGCCGCCATCCCTGCGTCTGGCCCGTGGCCGTTAGTACCTTCATTGGTCCTCCACAGTTGAGCGTGCGTTGACCGCGATCACTCGGTCACGGTTCGGGTGGTTTCAGGCGACCGGCGCGCCGGTCTCTCTCGGTCTTGGCTTGATGACAGGGCCAGCAGCGCGGCTTGAGGTTGTCGTAGGACGCCGGCCCCCGGGCAACGTGAGGCTGGGCGTGGTCGAACTCCGTTCTGAAGCGGTTCCCGCAATCGATGCAAGCAACGCCATCGAAGGACGGCGGCTCACCGAGCTCAAGGGCGATCGCCACCTCCGCCGGTCTGCTCCTCGACCATCGACGGACGTTGCGCAGATCCTTGCCGTCGTAGAAGAGGCCAGTGAGGAAGGCATCCTGGGCGATTTCTTTGGCCACCTCGGGTGCCACGGGACCCACGCCGGGGATCTTGCAGGTCTCGCCATCGCGCACATCGGTCCAGCCTCGTTTCGCTACCTCGTGGGAGACGAGGATGACCAGCTCCGGCCGGTTCGTGCGCCCCTTGCCCGCCCCGGAGAGAAGCTTTGCGTAGGCATCAGCCATGTAGCGCTCGAACGGCTCGACCTGCGGCACCGCTCTGGGAGCGTCCCCTCCCTCGTTCCGGGCCTGCAGCTCGGCCTCTTTGGCCTCAGCTCTGGCGGTCCGGGCGAGACGCTGCGCCTCGGCTTCTGCTCGCGCAAGGATCGGCGTGCCGATGTGCGGCTCGAACCTCAAGTGGATGTCCACCATCCCAAGTGCATCGGTATGGCTGCGCCCCGAGCGTGCTGCCCGCTGGCGCGCATGAAGGTCACGGTGCTGCTCGGCCTCGAGCTTGATCCGTCGAGCCTCGTCCCTCAGCACGTGGAACCGTCCCGTCTCGGCTACCTTCAAGAGCTCCTTCGCAGAACCCGGTGAACTCTGCTCCGCGCTTGCGATCTCCACCGCTTGGTCGAGTGAGACGTCTCCGTGCTGCAATGCATGGCTCAGCTCCGGAGATGATTCCATCGCATTGCCAGTCGCCACGACCGTCTTGGCTTTGCCGAGCGAAGTCCCGGAGATCCGAGCCACCTTCGCCTCGTCCATCCGGCGCGCCAACATCGTCTTTCCGTAGGCGACGAGGCGCTCGGCGCGGGAGTAGAGCTCGAACGCCTGCTCTACCTCTCGCTGCGTCATGAGGTCAGGTTCGAGGTCGGCGTTCGCCTTTTCGAGCATCTCGATTCCTAACTCCGCATAACGTGACATGACTCCACTATGACCAGGGGTACGACAACTTTCGGTCGTCTAGACATCGCCTGTCGCTCAGACGCGAGCTGAGGAAACCACTCCTTTCGAGGTGAGAATCCCTGGGGGTGGGGAGAGTCGGCTCTCACTTCCCCGCGTGGCACCATGAGCGGCCATGGTTCTCAACACTTTGCTCGCCGGCCCCATCCTGCGTCGCACCGAAGCAGAGCGCGCTTTCATCTGGGTCGCGACGAGCCGACCCGCGTCCGTCGTGGCCGAGGTCTTCTCCGCCAAGCAGGGTGATCCTTCCGACCTCGAACGAATCGGCGGAGGTGCCGCAGAATCGATACGCCTGGGCGAGAACCTCTACGTGCACCTCGTGTGCGCGAGACCTTCGGGGGAGACCTGGCCGCTCGATCAGCTGCTCGCTTATGACCTGAGGATCGTGACCCACGACGACGACCCGGTCCTGCGGCTGGCCGACCTGGGTCTGCTGGACGGGGTGAACAAGATCACCTACGGAGACTGGCCCCTGCCGACTTTCTTCGTTCCTTCAGGAGAGCCTGCCCTCAAGGTGATCCACGGCTCCTGCCGTCTTCTTCACGGCAGGGGAGACGACGCGCTCGCCGCGGCCGACGACCTGCTGGGGGCCGCGCCCGACGACCTCCAGGAGCGACCTCAGGGACTGTTTCTGACCGGTGACCAGATCTATGCCGACGATGTGGCCAGCCCTCTCATCGGCCACGTCCGGGCGCTGGCGACCGAATTGATGGGCCCGGCCGACGACGTCTCGGTCCCCGGGGTGGGTCCGCTTTCCGACGTCGGTGTGGGCTCTCGCGAAGAGATCGCATGCGGAAAGGCTCGCTTCACCTCGGCCCATTGCGACAACCACCTGATGTCCTTCGGCGAGTTCGCCGCCATGTATCTGTGCGCCTGGAGTCACGAGAACTGGCCGTCTTCGCTGCCGGCCCCCGCAGAGGGACGAGGAAGCCAGAGCGGAGCAAACGCGTTCCGATCGCAGCGGACGTGGGCCGGCCAGGTGCGCGCTCTCGAGCTGGCTCGCGTCGCTCTCCCCGCCGTGCGGAGACTCTTCGCCAACGTTCCCGTCTACATGATCTTTGACGACCACGACGTCACCGACGACTGGAACCTGACCCAGGAGTGGGCGGACGACGTCCGCGCCAGCCCCACGGGCCGACGGGTGGTGGCGAATGCCCTCGGTACCTTCTGGGCCTTCCAGGGATGGGGGAACGACCCCGACGGATACGACGACCGATTCAAGACGACGGTCGAGCAACATGCGGAGGCGCTGGGCGATCCGGCCGGGGGGCCAGCCGAGGCCTTCGACGCGCTGATGTGGACGTGGAACCGCTGGAGCTTCTATGCCCCGACTCGACCGCCGCTTGTATGCACCGATACCAGGACGCAGCGATCTTTCGACAGCCCGGACGGCGCGGCCCGCTTGATCGGCAAGAACGGTCTGAGCCGGCTGGTGGATCTGACGCGGAGCTCGGGTCACGAGCCGGGTGAGCCCTTGTTGCTCGTTTCCCCGGTCCCGGTCTTCGGCTTCGAGCTCCAGGAAAGGCGCCAGAAGTACCTGCTGGACAAGGTGGGACCCTACGAGATCGATTTCGAGGCCTGGCATTCGAACCTGCGCGGCTTCGTCGACTTCATGCAAGTGCTGATCGATGAGCTGCAACCCAGTTTCATCGTGTTGATGTCGGGCGACGTGCACTACGGGGTCAACGCGCGCGCCGCCTTCCGGCTACGGGATCGTGAGCTTCCGATCATCCAGTTGGTAAGCAGCGGACAGAAACACGCCGGTGTCATCGCGACTGCAGGCATCAACGCGCTCGGCCGCATCCTCAGGCGGCGCCACGAAAGACTGGGTTGGGAGGACCTCCCGTCCGTGGGCCGGTTCGAATGGTTGCGCGACCGCATCTTCAACCGGCCGGTCAATACCGATGAGTGGTCGGGGGTCTCGCCCATGTTCGTAGCGCCTCGAGACGCGCGCGCCCTCTCGATCACCGAGCCGCCGGAATACCGTGAGTGTCGCGAGTACGTCCGGCCCGAAGAGCATGGAGCATCCCTCTTGATGGGGCTGAACAACGTGGGGTACGTCACTCTGAAAGATGGTCGCGTCGAGCACCGTCTTCTCGGACGGAATGGGGACGAGACGAAGATCCGGACGGCCGTGATCGATGCACGAAGCGGGAGCCTCTTCGACTAGACGCCCTACGCGTCTCCCTCCACGGCCCGGTGGGCGAGGGTCACGGCGATCGTCACGGCGACGACTCCGCTCGCAGCGGCGAGGGCCACGAGCACGCGCGGCCCCCCTCCCACCGTCTGAGCGGCGAGCAACGCGGCTCCCGCGATTGCAGCTCCGACGAACGTCACGACCAGCGCATGGCGGACGTGGGCGACGATCACCTCACGCCCCACCGCCGGTCGTCGGGAGACCACGGTGATCAGGTCGATCGTCTCCAGCAGCACGAGGACGCCGATCGCAAGCACGGGGGCCGCGCGATCGAGGGCCACATCGGCGGTCTCGAGAGCGACGGCGTATTCGGCCACCAGCATCGCGGTTCCGGGTCCCGCCAAGACCCATTCGCTGCTTGCGAGCGCGAGCGCAAACGCCAAGAAAGCCAGCGCGGCGAGGTAGCCGAGCGGGAGAAGCTCCACGTTCAAAGTGAGGGGGTAAAGAGTGACCGCCAAGGCTACGAGTGCACCGGCCGTGTATATGAAGGCTTTCATCTGATCCCCGTTGCGATTCGCCGACGACGACGGGGGAGCTGCGCGAGGGCGATCTGGATGGACTCGTCGCCGTTCCAATCGGTGACCGGGATCCCGGCCATCTTGAGCCGCTCTCGTTTCATAGCGCGCTCGAGCGTCCATGCTCTGTGCGCCAAGAGCCCCTCGGCCCCCGGAGAGGGCGGGACCCGATCCTCCACGAGCGTGTTGACGACGGCAACGGGGAAGCCTCTGGCATTGATGTCAGCGAGGGCTTTGAAGGCTCGATCGTCCACCAGGGGTGAGAAAGCGATGACCATCGCTTTGGAGGGCAGGGTGCCGCGGGGGAGGAGCTCGATGTCCTTCCACGCAAAGCTGAATGTTGTGTTCACGTCGATGAGGAAGTCCGCGATCCGATAGGTGTGGGTCCGTCCCATCGATGCCGTCAGCCACCGGGCCATGCCCCCGAAGCTGACCAGCCCGATGCGGTCGTTGTGAGCGAGATGATGACGCGCTATCACCGAGGCGCCCCGGACGGTGAGGTCGAGTGTGGTGGCATTGCCTACCTGGGCCTCGCTGAACGTGTCGAGGAAGAGCACCAGGTCGGCGTTTCTCTCCGGTTGCGAGAGGTTGACGTGCAGGGAGTTGCGTCGGGAGGTGACGCGCCAGTTGACCCGTCTAACGCTGTCGCCCGGCACGAATGGCCGCACCGCGGCGAACTCGATGCCGTCCGCAGCCGCCCGTGCTACGTAATCGCCGGAATACAGCTGCGTGTCGAGCGGCGGGAACGTCTTATTGATCCGGTCGTGAGCGGGATAGACCTTCACGATCCTGTGACGGCTGATCACTTCTTCGAAGACCGTCAGCCGGCCCCGACCGAGAAGGCGGATCCCGACGATGCCGAGCCGTTTTGCCCCCCAGCGCGTCGCCCGCAGTCGCCAGACGTGCTCGAGTGGGGTCCGTGCCTCCAGACGCACGGTCGCGCTGCGCTCGGATCCGGTCAGTTCGAAGCCGTCGGGCACAGCCAGAGCAAGCTCCACTTCGCCCCACGACGTATCCGAGCGGAGCTCAAGGGTGACGTCGACGAGGTCGCCCTCGATACATCGGTCGGTGCCGACTCGCAGATCGAGAGTCACGTCCGGCGCGGCGGGCACGACGGCGGCGAGGATGACTGCCGCGAGCAGGGGTGCCACGAGAGCGACCAGCTCGATGTGTCCCGTGGCTATCCCCATGAACAATCCCCACGCCGTCAACGCGACGTAGGTCTTGAGCTTGGGCGTGGCGGCCCGGATCACGCCCGGCCGGGATCCGCCGCTCGGGGCGCGGGCACCCGCTCGAGCAAGCTCGACACGATGTCGCTTGCGCTTACTCGTTTGACCCAAAGCTCGGGACGGAGCGTGAGGCGGTGGGCAAGTGCCGGCTCGGCGACGTCCTTGACGTCCTCGGGCGTGACGAAGTCGCGGCCCGCAAACAAAGCCTTGCCGCGCGCCAGCTTCATCAATGCCAGTGCTCCTCGTGGACTGGAGCCCACTTCGACCTCGGGGTGGGAGCGGCTCGTCGCCACGATCTCCACTACGTAACGTCCCACCACGTCGCTGACATGCACCCTCTCGAGGGCGGCCTGCATTGCCAGGAGCCCATTTGCGTCCACGACCTGCTCGAGCTTCACCTCGTCGCTGCGGCGCTCGATGCGCCGTTTGAGGATCTCGAACTCGTCATCACGGTCGGGGTAACCGACGCCCGCGCGCAGCATGAAGCGGTCGAGCTGCGCCTCGGGCAGGGGATAGGTCCCCTCGTATTCGATTGGGTTCTCCGTCGCGATGACGAGGAACGGAGCGGGCAGCGGATAGGTCACGTCCTCGACGGTCACCTGGCGCTCCTGCATCGCCTCGAGCAGCGCGGCCTGGGTCTTTGGAGGCGCTCGGTTGATCTCGTCACCGAGCAGCAGGTTGGTGAACACGGGCCCCTTGCGGAACTCGAAGCGTCCCTCTCGCTGGTTGTATATCGAGGAACCCGTAACGTCGGCCGGCAAGAGGTCGGGGGTGAACTGCACGCGGCTGAACTCGATGCCGATAGCGTCTGCGAAGGATCGCGCCATGAGGGTCTTTGCGAGCCCCGGGAAGTCCTCGAGCAAGATGTGACCGTCGGCGAGGATGCCGATGAGCACGAGCTCGAGCACGTCGCGCTTGCCCACGATCGCCTTCTCGACTTCGTCGATGATGGCGGAGCCGACTTCCCGGGTGCGCTCGATCTCCCCGTTCACAGTGCCTCAATCCTAGTGACCATGCGCGCTATGTCGCCTGTCTTGATGTTCTCGGTGCCGTAGATCTCCTCCGCTTTGCGCGACGAAGCGAGGTCGAGTAGCTCCCGGTCTATCCGCCCGACGGCGGCCGAAGGGTCGTCCTCGAGGTCGATGCCGCGACGCTCCCGCGCCCGGTGGACTATGAGCTCGCGGAGGATGGGCCTGACCCGGAAGTCGAAATAGCTAGGCTCGTAGGTCATCCATCCGAGCCCCCGCTCGAGGCGGCGTAGATCTTCGGGTGCGATCGGCTCATTGATCGACTCCTCCAGCAGCCTGTCGAACCCCGACCGCTCTCGCACGAGAGCCCGGCTGCGTGAGTTCAACTCGAGCAGGGCATAGCCGAGCATGGCCATCACCCAGAGCAGCAGCGCCGTTTGCCGCCTGCCGGGGAAGATCGTTCCAACCGTGACGGCGACCACCGTGAGGAAGATGGTCGTGGCGATCACTCGCTCCCTCACGTCGTCTCCGCCGGGGATTTGGTCTCAGGGGCCTCGGCTCGGCCCGCGATCTCTTCGCGCACGGCCCGGATCGCGCCCAGCGCCTCCTGACGCATCGGCTCGTCGATGGCCCTGGTGCTGAACTTCGCCTCTTCGAACAGCTCGGTCAGTCGGCGCGCGCTCTCCTCCGAGACGTCCGCGCGCTGAAGGATGCGCGCCAATAGCTCGAAAGGCGTGTCGGACGCGGCGGCTTCGACGCCGGCTAGGTGGACGACGGTCTCCATGCGCGAATAGCAGGCGATGACCGCGGCTCTCGGATCGTCGATGGCCAGCAGATCCTCGAGCCCGGCCTCGAGCTCCTCGATCAGCTCGGCCTCGAGGCTCCGGGCCCCCTCGCGTACCTCCTGTTTTCTGAACAGCAACAGGAGTGCAACGGTCATTGCACCGAGCGCGGCCACAAAGAGGGTTCCGACGACGATGCCGAAGGGCTCCGAGTAACGGGGCCCGCTCGCAGGGTCGCCTTCGCTCTCGTCTTGCGGGCTCGGCGAGACCGTTGGGGTCGGTAGCGCCCGCCCATCCTCCGACGTTGCTTCGTCCTGGCGGTAGGACGCGAACGTCGCCCAGAGAGCGAGGCCGACCAGGG
>JALZBR010000250.1 GCA_030863485.1 Actinomycetota bacterium | reverse complement strand
AGCCTAAACGGCTCAGAGATCACGCAGCAGCGGATCCGGGTTCAGGGCGACTTCGACTGCGTGAAGATCGACCACGACAGTGGGGCCTTCGAGACCATGCGGTCTTCGAGCCTTCCCCAGGGCCGCGGGTGGGAGCACTTCGCCTCGCGCTTCGACTTCATGGGCGAGGCAGAGCGGATACCGGAGCTGCTCGAGGAGAAGCTGCGGTCGCCCTCCGTCGAGCCCGGCCGGTACGACCTCGTCATCCACCCGTCGAACCTATGGCTGACGATTCACGAGTCGATCGGTCATGCGACCGAGCTTGACCGGGTGCTTGGGTACGAGGCCGCGTACGCCGGGACGTCGTTTGCCACCCTCGAGAACCTCCACAGCCTGCAGTACGGGTCACCGGTCATGAACGTCATCGCCGACCGGACGGTCGAGAACGGCCTCGCCACCGTGGGCTACGACGACGAGGGCGTGAAGGCGCAGGAGTGGGACCTGATCAGAAACGGGATCCTCGTCGGCTACCAGCTCAATCGGCAGATGGCGCGCAAGCAGGGGTTCGGCCGGTCGAACGGCTGCGCCTTCGCCGAGTCGGCCGCCCACGTTCCGCTGCAGCGGATGCCGAACATCTCCCTGCAGCCCGCAGAGGAGGACATCTTCCTCGACGACCTAATCGGCGGGGTGAGCGACGGCATTTACATCGTCGGCAACAAGAGCTGGAGCATCGACATGCAGCGGTACAACTTCCAGTTCACGGGGCAGCAGTTCTTCAGGATCAAGGACGGCAGGCTTGCAGGGCAGCTGAAGGATGTCGCTTACCAGTCCACGACGGTCGACTTCTGGAACTCGATGGAGGCGGTCGGAGCGCCCGAGACCTACCTCCTCGGCGGGGCCTTCAACTGCGGGAAGGGCCAGCCCGGACAGATCGCGCCGGTGAGCCACGGCGCCCCCGTTGCGCTCTTCCGCCAGGTGAACGTGCTGAACACGGCGCAAGAGGGCGCGCACGGCCCGTGATCCAGCACACGCTCGAGGAGGTCCTCGAGCACTCGAGAGCAGACGCGTGCATCGCGATCGCGCTCGAGACGTCGACCGCCAACCTTCGGTGGGCCCTCAACACCACGACCACGAATGGGGTCGCCCAATCCCAGCAGCTGTTCATCTTGTCGATAGTCGACGGCAGGGTCGGGACCATCGGCCGAAGCTACTTCCCGCACGAACAGATCGAGTCGCTCGTCCGGGAGTCCGAAGCTGCATGCGAAGGCGCGCCTCCCGCCGAGGACGCCATGCCCCTTCTCCATGGCGAGGGGGCCGGCGAGGACTGGCTGGCGCCTCACGAGCCGACGACGATCGGCGTGTTCGGGAAGGTCGCGCCCGATCTTGCAGAAGCTTTTGCCCGAGCCCGGGAGGCGGACGTCCTGCTTTTCGGGTTTGCCGAACACGCCCGCACCACGATTTACCTCGCCACCTCGACGGGTAGGCGTTGCCGGTACTCGGGCTCCGAGGGCAAGTTCCAGATCAACGCCAAGACCCCCGACTTCAAGTCGTCCGTTTGGGCCGGACAGGTGACGACGACCTTCGACGACGTCGACGTGGGGGAGATGGAGAGGAGCCTCCGCAAGCGGCTGGAGTGGTCGGACAACCGGATATCGCTCCCGGCCGGAAACTACGAGGTGCTGCTCGAACCTTCGGCGGTCGCCGACATGCTCCTCGAGGCATACTGGAGCAGCTCCGCCCGGGATGCGGATGAGGGCCGCAGCGCGTTCAGCAGGCCTGGGGGCGGGAACAGGATAGGGGACCACCTCGGGCCGGAGACGGTCACGGTCTACTCCGATCCTCGGGAGCCCGGCTTCGAGGTCGCCCCCTTTGTCGTCGCCTTGTCGTCGAGCAGCTACTCCTCGGTCTTCGACAACGGGTTGGAGATAAACCGCATCGACTGGATTCGCCGGGGCGTCCTGAGGGGACTGATCACGACCCGCGCCTGGGGGATCAAGTCGGGGGCGGCTCCCAAGCCGTTCGTCGACAACCTGATCTTCCCGTCGGACGGCCCGAGCCTCGAGGAGATGATCGGCTCTACGAAGCGGGCGCTATTGATGACCTGCCTCTGGTACATCCGCGAGGTCGACCCGCAGACGCTGCTGCTGACCGGGCTCACGAGAGACGGCGTCTTTCTCGTCGAAAACGGGGAGGTCAAGGGCGCCGTCAACAACTTTCGCTTCAACATGAGCCCGCTGGACATGCTTCGCCAGACGACGGAGGTAGGGCGGTCGCAGTCGACGCTGGCCCGGGAGTTCGGGGATTACTTCACCTTCGCCAAGATGCCGCCGCTTCGAGTTCGGGACTTCCACATGAGCTCGGTTAGCCCGTCGGTCTAACCCGCCCGGCAGCCCCGTTACCGGCCGCGAGCTTCCGCGGTGCCCAGCTTCAGGAGATAGATACGGCGTCGCCCTCGCGAATCGTGCCGGCGGCCTCGATCACACCGTAGACGCCGGCGCAGGGGTAGAGCCCCGCGCCCGGGATCTCCAGCTTGTTGTGCCGCACCAGTGTGCGGAGCACCTCGTTGTCCCTGGGGAGATCCTCCTGAGCGAGCGTCGGCATCACGCAGCGCGGATCGGGCATCGTCAGCTTGATCCGGACCCCGTTGCCCACCTCAACTTCGCGGCCGAGCCACCCGTTCTCCACGAACCCGCCTTCGTTGGTTTTCACAATGACGTTCATGCGAAAGCGGCGCTCGTCGAAGCGGCTCTCCGGGCGCAGCTCGGTCAAACGGTCGATCGTGGAGGTGGTCAGGACCGAGACGGGGAAAACGTCGAAAAAAGATCCGGCGGGCACGGGGGAGGGAGCTCCTATCTCGTCGAAGAGAGCGGAGCCGAGCTTCGTCTCGGTCGTCGTGTCGCGGTGGCCTGCCGGGTCGAGCTCCTCGATGTCCGGGTGATACTGGTCGATCGTAAAGTCGGCGGGAGCGGCGGAGGCAAGCGTCACCTTGCGCCCGAAGAAGCCGGAGAGGGTGTCGTCGACATCGAGCGAGTCGCTCGTCACCGAATTGCCGTCGGGGAAGGTGATCCGGACCGGGGGCGTGCTCGCCCCTTGCACTGGAGGCTCGACGAACCGAGCCCGGCAGCCGAACAGGTCGGGCCAGAGCCGGGGCTGCTTGGCGCTTACGACCTTCCCGCTCTCGACGTCGACAAGCGCGTAGGCGCGGTCGCCGACAAGGCCTCCCTCGGTCAGCTCGGCCGCATCGAGCCGCTCGCCGAGCATCGACTTGACCGGAAACCTCCACACTGCCTTGACGGTCCCGACGGCATCACTCATCCAAAGAACTCTCTTTCACTAGGCGCACCAGGGGTTGTCCTGAATGGCCGCATCGCTCCAACCACCCTTTTCCGAACTTCACCCCGCATTATTCACGTCACGGCTGCTATTCACGTCACGGCTGCTATTCACGTCACTACCGGCCTCGCCGGCCGCAGCGCCCCGATATAGACGCCGGCCAGCACGAGCAGGCCGCCGAGCAGGAGCCTTACGGTGATCGGCTCCTGGTCCAGCCATGACGACAGGAACACGGTGACGACGGGCGTTATGACAAAGCCGTAGGCGGCCCGGGAGGCATCCCAGTGTTTGAGAACCAGCAGGTAGAGGAGGAACACTCCAATGGAGCCGACGATCACGAGGTAGGCGATGGCCACCCACGTCTCTTGCTGCTCGGGTATCGTCCACGGCTCGCGAACGATGAGCGAGCCTGCGAGCAGGAGGGCCGCCCCCGTAGCCATCGCCACCGCGTTCATCGTGATCGGGTGAACGGGTGGGAACCGGCGCACCAGAACCGCAGCCTCGGCAAAGCAAAGCGCGCCCCCGACGAGCGCCAGCACGGAGAGCGGCGGCGGCGGATCTTCCATCGGAGCAAGGGAGATCACCGCAACCCCAGCCACCGCAAGCAGGCTTCCTGCTACTGCGACTAATCCGAGCCGCTCCTGCCCGTGAAGGGCGGCGAGAACCAGCGCTCCAAGGGGGACCAAGGCGAGCAGGGTCGCCCCCAGGCCTGCGTGCACCGTCACGAAGCCGTAGTAAGCAAGCGCAAACGAAGCGCCGAAGTTGAAAATGCCGAAAAGGATCGCGCCTTTTAGGGCCCGCCCCCGGGGGAGGGGAAGCTTAAGTGCCGCCACGAGAGCAAGGAGGCACGCGGCGGCGATCACGAAGCGCAGCCCGCCGCCCCACAGAGGCGGGAGCTCCCTGTTGCTGAACCGAACGCCGACCGGATTTCCGGCGGCCAGTATCGCTTCCGAAAAGAAGGCGATGAGAGCCACCTTCTCGGGACCGAGCGTCATGCCCGAACGATACGCCAATCGATCCTGACCACCCGGCGAATCGGCGTTTGAGGCGAGAGCAGAGGTCGAGAGTTGAAGGAGGC
>JALZBR010000249.1 GCA_030863485.1 Actinomycetota bacterium | reverse complement strand
GTTCATCACCGCGCTCGCCGGCATCGGAACCTATGCTGCGCTTGCCGCCGCGGCTGTTCACACCCTTGCGCATGCCCTCTACAAGGCGGCGCTGTTCATGGTCGTCGGAGTTATCGACAAGGAGGCGGGGAGCAGAGACATTCGCAAGCTTTCGGGGTTGCGACACGTCATGCCGATCAGTGCGGCCGTCACCGCGATGGCCGCGCTCTCCATGGCGGGCTTTCCCCCTTTCCTCGGATTTGTGAGCAAGGAGGAGGCCTTCGGCGCCTTTTTCTTCTCTCCAGCAAGTCCCGGCTTGGACGTTCTCGCCGCCCTGGGGGCAGTCGTCGCGACGATAATGACCTTCGCCTATGGCGCCAGGATCTTTTATGGGGCCTTCGGCGGCTCGCTCACCCAGGCGCTCTACGAACCGCCAAAGTCTTTCGTCGCGCCGGCAGCCTTGACTGCTCTCGCCGGACTCTTTCTTGGTCCCGCGGTGTCCCTGTTGGATCCGCTCGTCAATCGGATCGCGTTCGATGCTCTGGGCCTCGAACCCGGGGCGCATCTCGCGTTGTGGCACGGCTTCACTCCGGCGCTTGCTCTATCCGTGGTGACGATTGGAGTGGGAGGTGCGCTTTTTCTGATGCGTGACCGCGTGGACCGGTTCATGCAATCTCTGAGAGGCCCTCTGACCGGAGATGGCGCGTTCGATCATGCACACCGCTCTCTGATCAGCCTGGGCAGCTACGCGGGTCGCCCGTTCGTCTCCATCGTCCCCGCGCGTCATGTCGCCTGGGCGCTGGTCTCCGTAGCCGTGGCCGGAGTTGCCGCATTTGTGCTGTTCGGCGCTCCCGCCGGGCCCCCCGCCGCTTCTCGGCCGGGCGACTGGATCATCGCGGTGTTCCTTGCGATTACGTGTCTTGGCGTTGCCCGGTCCACGGATCGCTTTGCCGCCGTCGCTCTGCTCGCGATAGCGGGCTTTCTCGTAGGGGTGTTATACGTGCTGCTCGGCGCGCCCGATCTGGTCTTGACGCAGCTCTTGGTCGAGACCCTTACGGTCGTTCTCCTCGTCCTGGTCTTACGACACCTGCCGCGACCTTTTGCGGCGGTCTCGAGGCAGAGGAAGTGGGTCGCGGCCTCCGTCGCGGCGGTAACCGGTCTTGTCGCCGGTGCTGCGACCTACGTTCATACGGGGAGACGGGGGCTTTCGGCTCCGGGAGAGTACTACCTGGAAAGCGCCCGCAGCGAAGCGGGAGGAGACAACGTCGTCAACACCATTTTGGTTGATTTCCGGGCTTTGGATACCCTGGGGGAGATCACCGTCTTGGCGACCGCGATAATCGGCATCGTCGCGCTCGTGCGCCTCTCTCAGAAGAGCACGCGATGAGGACCGTCATCCTGCGAACCACTGCCCGAGCCCTGACCCCGCTCGTCGTTGCGCTGTCGATATTCATGCTGCTACGCGGGCACGACGCGCCGGGCGGGGGGTTCATCGGCGGGCTCATCGCCGGCGCCGCCGTAGTGCTTCAGTACGTTGGACAGGGCCCAGAGCGGAGAACGCTCTTGCGCGTGAGGTTCGACACTCTGCTGGCCATGGGCCTGTTGATTGCCGTCGGTATAGGCATCGTTGCGCTGCTGTTCGGGGGGCATTTTCTCGAGGGAACGGTCTGGGAGCAACACCTTCCTGTAATCGGGGAGCTCAAGATCGCTTCGTCGTTTGGCTTTGACGTCGGCGTCTTTCTCGTCGTGCTGTCAGCGGTCATTGCCATCCTTCGATCTCTGGGGGAGCGAGAGGAATGAGCGGAGCCGTCGTGGTGGCGATCCTGATCGCTTGTGGAACGTATCTCGTCTTACAGCGCGGGATCGTCCGCATCACGTTTGGTTTCGTGCTGCTCGCGCATGGGGTGAACGTGCTCCTGCTGCTGTCGGGCGGGTCACACCGGCGGGGGGCGCCCATTGTGGGAGAGGGGGGTTTGCCGGCAGACCCTCTTCCTCAGGCCTTCGCGCTCACTGCGATCGTGATCACCTTTGGCATTACCGCCTTTCTTCTGGGTCTCGCCTTTCGCAGCCGTGATGTTCTCGTCGACGACGACACGGAGCGCGAGCAGTGACCCGGCTTCTGGCTCTGCCAATAGCCGTTCCTTTGGCTGCGGCCGCTGCTTGCGCATTGATAAGGCGGGCGGGGCCAAGAAGAGCGGTCGCCTTTGGAATACTCGCATCGATCCTGGCGTACGACATTTTCCTCATCTCCATCACAGCAGAAGGGAGCATCCCCGCTACCCAGGTGGGCGGATGGCCGTCTCCTTTCGCGATCCCCCTGGCGGCCGATCTTTTCTCCGCATTGATGCTGTTTGTTGCGGCGCTGATGGTGCTCGTCTGCGGCGCGTTTGCGGCCGCTCGGGGCGAGGACCGGTCCCGGTTCTTCTACTCGCTCGTCCTCGTGCTGACCGCGGGGATCTCGGGCGCCTTTCTCACCGCCGACATCTTCAATCTATTCGTCTTCTTCGAAGTGATGCTGGTTGCCTCGTATGTGCTCCTTTCCCTTGTGGGGTTACGAGACCAGGTGCGAGCAGGTGCCGTCTACGTCGTCACCAGTCTGACGGGGTCGACCCTCCTGCTCGCCGGCGTCGCCTTGACCTATGGCGCCGTCGGGACGGTCAACCTGGCGGAGCTGGGCACGCTCGGGGAGCGAGCGCCCCAAATGATGGTCCCGGGGAGCCTGTTTCTCGTCGCGTTTGCGCTCAAGAGCTCTCTGGCTCCCGTCCACGGCTGGCTTCCGACCTCTTACCCTGCCGCGTCCCCCGCGGTGGCGGCATTGTTTTCCGGACTGCTCACAAAGGTCGGCATCTACGCGATGTACCGCGTCCACTCGGTCGTCTTCCAGGCTGAGAGCGAAATTCAGACTCTGCTGCTGGTCGTGGCATCGGCCACGATGCTGATTGGGGTTCTCGGCGCGCTGGGGCGTGAAGACATGAAACAAATCCTCTCTTTCCACATAGTCAGCCAGGTCGGTTACATGGTTATGGGACTGGGCCTCTTTGGAACTCTGGGACTTGCCGGCGGGATTTTCTACATACTTCATCACATCGTTGTGAAGACTTCGTTGTTTCTTTCATCGGGCGCGGTGGAGACGGTCGAGGGGGACACTGCGCTGGGCAAGATTGCCGGCGTCGCACGACGGCAGCCCGTCGTTGCCGCCAGTTTCGTCGTCGCGGCCCTGTCGCTTGCCGGCCTTCCTCCGTTCTCGGGGTTCTTTGCCAAACTCGTGTTGGTGCAGGCCGCATTCGGCGGCGGGGAATACGGGGTGGCCGCGGTAGCCATTGTGGTCAGCTTTCTTACGCTGATGTCGATGCTCAAGATTTGGAATGGAGTTTTCGCAGACGGGAGCCTCGAGCTCGAGCGCGCCGGCACCGTGACCGTGCGGAAGCTGGTTACGATCTCGGGAGGAAGCGGCGCGGCGGACGACGCAGGGGTCGCACCGAGGCGAGGCAGGATAGCTCTTGTAGCTCCCGGCGCGTTTCTCGCGGCGGTTTCTATTCTGGCGGGCCTGGGCGCGCAGGGACTGTTTGTGCTGGCCCAGCGCGCCGCCGCCGGTTTGGTGGAGCCGGCCGCGTACATACAGGCGGTGCTCGGCTCGTGATCGTCATGCAGTTCCTCGCAAGGCTCCCACGCTTGGCGGGCTTCGCGCTCTACTTCTTGTGGGAGCTCGTCTTGGCTAATGCCCAGGTCGCTCTCGAGGTCGTGACGCCCCGGCACAGGATGCGGCCGGGGATCATCAGGGTGCCTACTCGTACCCGCGGTGACTTCGAGGTCACTTTGCTGGCGAACCTGATCTCGCTAACGCCGGGGACCCTCACCCTGGAGATCGCAGACGATAACAGCGTGCTGTTCATTCACGGGATCAACGTCTCCACTCCGAGGGAGTTCCGGAGCCGGGTATCGCGACTCGAGAACAGGCTCTTGAAGGCGCTGCGATGAGCTTTATCGATGCGACCTTGATCGTCATGTGTGCGGCCTTCGGCGCGGGTCTTGTTCGTGTCATTCGCGGACCGAGCTTGGCGGACCGCGTCGCGGCTGCCGACGTGTGCCTGTTCGCGGTCGTCGCCGCTCTTCCGCTGCTTGGTCTGAGGCAGGGCTCCGAGGTCTTCGTGGACGCAGTGCTGGTTGCGACGTTGCTCGGCTTCGTTGCGACGGTCTCGCTCGCTCGCCTCGTCGAGCGGAAGAAACCATGAGATTGGCGGCGACGGGCCTTATCGGCCTCGGCGCAGCATTGATGCTCCTCGCCGGCGTTGGCGTCGTCCGACTGCCCGATGTCTTCTCGCGCATGCATGCGGGTACGAAGGCTGCGAGCCTGGGCCTTGCCTGCGTCCTTACAGGGGCAGCGATCCTGGTGAGCGATCCGGTCGCTACGGTAAAGGTGCTTCTCGCGATCTTGTTCCAGTTCGTCACCGCGCCTGTTGCAGCGCATGCAATCGGCCGGGCCGCTTATCGAGCTGGCGTTCCTATGTGGGAGGGCACGCGTTACGACGAGTTGGGAGGACGTGCGCCGGCCGAAGACTAAACAGACGCTGGAGCGGGCATTAGCTCGGGTGACAACTTGGTTACCCTGGCGTCACCCTCCGGTTGCAGCAACAGAATCCAATAGTGGAATGAGATTCGTGGATCGCTATCGACCCTCACCGGCAGGCCCGGGTGCTGCAACCGACAAGGCGAAGCGGGGCGCGGGAAGCAGGCGCCTTCCTCGTGATCAAGGAAGCTTTCCTACATAGGGCTCCGGCCCGGTTCACGTGGGTCATAGCCCTCGCGGTGGTGGGGTCGATCATCCTCACCGCCGCCCCGTCGCACGCCAGGCCCTCCACGGTCCTTGTAGCCCACATCCAGGGGACTATCACGCCCGTTCTCGCCGAGTATTTGCGCGAGGGCATCCGTCATGCTGAGGAGGAAGGCCACGAGGCATTCCTCGTCGAGCTCGACACTCCCGGCGGGCTCGACGCCGCAATGCGCGACATAGTGCAAGCGTTTCTCGGGGCCCGCGTTCCCGTGATCGTCTACGTTTCTCCGGAAGGGGCCCGGGCGGCATCTGCGGGCGCAATCATCACGTTGGCCGCCCACGTCGCTGCAATGGCGCCCGGGACGGCGATTGGCGCGGCGACGCCGGTCGATCTCCAAGGGGGCGAGACCACACGGAAGGTCGTCAACGACGCCGCGTCGTACGCGAGATCGATCGCCGAGCAACGCGAACGGGATGTCGAGTTCGCAGTAGATGCGGTGCGGGATGGACGTTCGGCGACAGCTCGGGAAGCGGTCGAGATCGGTGCCGTAGATCTGCTGGCCTCGAGCCGCGCTGAGCTTCTGGCCGCCGTTCACGGTGAGGTGGTGGAGCTGGACGGCAGAAGCGTCGCACTCGAGACGCAGGGCGACGTCGTCTTTCACGACCTGGGCGCGTTCCGCTCGCTGCTTCAGTGGCTGGCCGATCCCAACCTGGCGTTCTTGTTCATGTCTCTCGGAACTCTTGCCCTCCTCTACGAGTTCGCCAACCCCGGTGTGGGTGTTGGGGGAATCGCGGGCGTGATCTTGCTCGTGCTCGCGTTGGCCAGCCTCGCGGTGCTGCCCGTGAACGCCGTGGGAGCGATCTTGCTGGTGCTCGCGGTCGGGCTCTACGTCGCCGAGATGTTCGCCCCGGGGATCGGACTGTTCGCCGTTGGCGGCACGACGGCGCTCGTGCTGGCGGGCGCCTTCCTGTTCCGCGGCGGCGTCGACGTCCATCCCGCGGTGCTGCTTCCGTCGGCCCTGCTGCTGGGAGGTGGAACCGTGCTGGCCGGCCGCTTGGTGGCGCGCTCGCGCCGACTCACTTCGGCGGCGGGAAGTGGTGCGGTCATCGGGCAGCAGGGAATCGTGCGGACGTCTGAGGGCGCGTCCGGACAGGTCGTCGTCCAAGGCGTCTGGTGGAACGCGCGGAGCAAAGGAGAACGTCTGAAGGAGGGGGACGCAGTGCGTGTAGTTGGGATTGATGGACTGGACCTGTTAGTCGAGCCTCAGGAGGAATCGCCGTGAGCTTGGAACTGGTGTACGGGTTGGCGGCAGCGGGACTGCTGCTCATTTTCATTCTGATATCCGCCGTGAGGATCGTTCCGGAATACGAGCGGGGGGTGATCTTTCGACTTGGCAGGGTCATAGGGGCGAAGGGGCCGGGGCTCTTCTTCATCATCCCCATCATCGACCGCATGAAGAAGGTCAATCTCCAGACCATAACGATGGACATACCACCCCAAGATGTCATCACTCAGGACAACGTCACGGTGCGCGTGAACGCCGTCACGTACTTCAACGTGGTCGACCCGGTCAGGGCGGTCGTCGCGATCCAGAACTTCATGTTCGGGACTTCGCAGGTGGCTCAGACGACGCTCCGAAGCATTCTTGGTCAAGTCGACCTCGACGAGCTGCTCGTCAGCCGGGACGAGATCAATCAGCGCTTACAGAAGATCATCGACGACGTCACGAACCCATGGGGAGTCAAGGTCACCCTCGTAGAGGTGAAAGACGTCGAGCTTCCCGAGCTAATGCGCCGCGCCATGGCTCGCCAGGCCGAGGCGGAGCGGGAGAGGCGCGCGAAGAGGATTCATGCGCACGGGGAGCTAGAAGCGGCAGAGACCCTGGGCCAGGCGGCCGAGATCCTCGAGGCGCACCCCGCGGCCATGCAGCTGCGAGTCTTGTCTACGATGTCTGAGGTCAGCTCGGACAAGAGTTCGACGCTCATCTTTCCTCTGCCGGTAGAAATGCTCCGCTTGGTTGACACCCTGAACCAACGGCTTCAGACAGGCCAGCGTTAACGGGCGCCGCAGGCAGAAGCAGCCCATCGGTGACGCAATCGTTACGGCTGGGTCACCGTTCCGTAGCGGACGGCGCTCAAGCTCGCCGCATGGGCTTTTCCAGGTGGTCAATTTCGGAGGCGGCGACTCCAGACGGGGGACCGCGTCCCTGGCGGCGCAGGCTGCTTGTAGTGTGCGCCATCGTGGTGATCGTGATGCTTGGCTGTACGCTCGTGGCCGTCGCCGCGAACTGGCCTGATCAATTCGATGATCCGGGCCCTGACTCTGCAGCTGCGGACTTCATCTGGACGGGTACCGCCCTGTCACCGCCCCTGGTCGGCCTCGCGCTAGTCGTATGGTTTGCGATCAGCGCAGCACGGTCCGATCGCTGGGGGTCCTTGAGCGTTCTTGGGCTCATGCTGATCTCCGGCCTCTTTATGGTCGGATCGGTGGCACAGGCCCTTGGGCCTGTCGTGCCGCAAGTTCCCGACGACGTCCGTCTCGCTGGAGGCGCGCTGAACGCGGTTGCGTTCGCCCTCGTGCTCATCATGAGCCTCCTCGCCCTGCGCGAGGATCTCGAGGCGGAAGTCGAAGGGAGATGGGATGGAAGTCGAAGATCCCAAGGCGGGTAAAGGTCGAAGCAGGGCGTTGACCTCGGATACTGCCGGGCGTCGAGGAATTGCAACCCGTTCTGCCTCCCGGTTCCACCAGTTCAGGTCCGGCTGGCTCAGATCCTGAGAACGTCGTCGAACCCACGATGCCCGTAGGACCCGGGGGTGCAATCGTCCGCTACGACTCGAGCTCTTGTTGCTCGACGACAGAGACGGCGGGAATCTTGAGCATGAAACTACTTCCGCGTCCGGGCTCGCTTCTGACCGTGATGTCGGCGCCGATGAGGCGAGCGTTCTCGGAGGCGATGGACAGGCCGAGGCCGCTTCCTCCGCCACGGCTGGCGTCGGCCTTGTAAAAGCGGTCGAAGATGTGAGCAAGATGGTCAGGGGGAATGCCGGGCCCATCGTCCAGGAC
>JALZBR010000239.1 GCA_030863485.1 Actinomycetota bacterium | reverse complement strand
ACACGATCTCGTGTTAAGTCCTGGGGCGGGGGCGGCTAGAGGGTCATCCGGTACGGCGTAACCGCGCCATCAAGATGAACAGTTCCACATGACCGACGACCCGAGAGTCCGATGAAAGTCCGCACACGCCTATTTTCACGTGGTACCGCTGCGTGCGATTGATGACGCGTCTTCCCTGGTAGATGCCACTCGTTGCACGTTGGCGTAGGTCTGTGTAACCGGCTTAGCATCCCTCGCACGGGTGAGGTCGGCGGTCGAATCCGCTCTGGTCCACAAGTAGAAGCTCCTGGTCACAGGGCCTTTTCGCTTTCTTGCCCGTTAGCTCGATGACGTCCGCATCGTCCACTCCTAACAAATCCCTAACACCGCTAGCGCCCAAGCGACCCGCCGCGTCCCGGGCCCGCCGGTCCAGGCGCGTTACGAGGGCGTCCTCGTCGTCGTCAAAGAGGTGTCCATAGATGTTGAAGGTGGTGCGATGTCCTCGTGTCCCATGCGCCGCTTGACCTGCAGGGCGTTCGCCCCCTCGGCGATCATGAATGCGGCGGCGGTTGCCGCAGCTCATGAAAGTCGAACGGCGCGATGCCCCCGACTTCGGTGGCTTTCTTCCATACGCGGTTGCGGAAGTTGTCGTAGCGCAGGAAGCCGCCCGCGGGGAAGGAAAGGCCCACTCATCGTGCGCAAACTCTGTTAGATCCCAGGAGAGATATTTGGCGGTCCAGCCAGGCATCTTGAGGCTTCGCCGAGCCGCGGCGCTCTTTCCATATTCCCTGCCGCTGTATTTGCCGTTAGAGCGCTCCACCGTCGAGATCACGCGAAGGGCTGGAACCTCACCGGGTTTCATAATCACGGCGTCGCGGCGCAGCCCCGCAAGCTCCTGCCACCGTAGTCCGAGGTAACTCGCAACGACCACCAGAGCCTTGTAGCGAGCCGGCATGACGTCGACGAGAAGAGCGACCTCATCTTCCGTCAAGTAGCGTCGCTCACTGCGAATGACCTGGGGAAGCTCTATCTCCACGCACGGGGACTTGGGAATCAGGCCGCGCGCGACCGCCTTCTTAATGATGGCAGCGAAGACTGCGTAA
The DNA here is from genome assembly GCA_030863485.1 of Actinomycetota bacterium. Next base: position 4,804 of record JALZBR010000239.1, on the reverse strand, counting down.
TGGCCTTTGATTGTCTCGGCTGAATACGTCTCAGCCGGCTGGTACTCCGTGTTTGCATCTCAACGACCCACTGCTGGACGCAATCGGGAGTGATGGAACCTAGTCGCCTGTTCCCGAACTCCGGCAGCAAGTGGTTGTCGAGGCCCCCGAGGAGCAGTGCGATCCTAATTCTGAGGGAGCCTGTATCCCTCCCTACCCGCCGGATCTCGACTGTGGAGAGGTAGGAGCGAGTGATTTCGCCTCCGTCTCAGACCCCATGGCTTTGATAACGACAGTGACGGCGTAGCGTGTGAGTCTTAACGGTGTTCGTCCGACGAGGCTTCATCCCGGCCGAGAAGGCGTGTACAAAGCGTGACCATGTCAAATCTCTGCACGCCTTCCAGGGGAAAGTTCGGTCGGCGCCCCGAGTGTAAAGAGTGCGCCAAGCGGCGGCGCGCGCGTGGTGCCGAGAGGCTACTCACTTAGGACGTCGAACAAGTCCTCCTCGACGTACATCGTTTCTCCCGCCATATCGCCTTGTGGAACAACCAATTTGTATCGACCGTCTGGTGCCGGTTCAACTTCAGCAACCTCGTTGCCCAGCACTAGCATCACTCCACCTACCGCCACTGCGGCATCTGGCTTGAACCTGACCTTCATTCCGCTCACCCCTCTCCTGTCAAGAAAGCATGTTTTCTTCGATCCGCATTGCATCGGGTTGTACTCAGCCATAACTTGAGGAACGCGGCGACGGACACTCAATTAGGCGCAACGGCGCCAGCGGGGAAAGGAGGAACAGGCGACGAAGCCCTCCGCCTCGTTGTACACGCCTGATGCACGAAAAGAGGGAGAGTGAAATGAAGCATACTAAGTTCGTCTTGGTTGCCATCGCGTTGCTGCTTGCGCTGACTGTCAACCTCTCATCAGCCCTTGCACAAGATGCTCGGAAAGAAAAGCCGCCACCTGCGGGCGACGACTCGAGGAACGATCTTCCGAAAGGAAGTGCGGACTATGGCTCAGGCTCAGCGTCGGGGGAAGTGACGGCGCAGTCCTACGGAATCTGCACCGTCTACGCCTCCGACCCTGTAAAGGTCAACAATGCGATCCACGGTGAGGGTACGCAAATTTGTAGCGGGCTATACTACTTGCAGAGGATCAAGGTTTCTGTGCAGCAGTACCGCGGGCTGGGGTTTTGGAGCACAAAGGCCTACGTGTGGAGCCCGTGGACATCCTTCCCTACGAACACCCGACTCGTCTCCTGGAAATGCGCAGCTGGCAGCGGAACGCAAACCTACAGGATCGTGACAGACGGCGAGTTCATCGACTACGACGGAGCAACGTACAAGGCGAGCGTTCAGTCACTCAATTATCTCAGGACTAAGTGTCCCAGCTAATTCTCAGGACACGAGGTATGGGCGCTTTCCTCACAAGAGTTCGATCCCAACCTCAAACTAGAGCCGGCTGGATCTGAAGAGGGTTCAGCCTGCTTGGCGTATCTCCTCGACGGCCGTCCCGTATGATTGAGGATAAGAGGGTACGGCGGTTTTATGAGTGGCAGACATGGAACGACTGTCGAGCGCAACAGAGGAGGAAAGGATGCGCTCTAACCGCCGAAGAGCCGTTTGCTGGAATCCGACTGCGCACCCTCTTAATGACCCTGGTCGTCATCCTTCTGCTTGCGGCCGTGGTTATGGCTATTGCAGACGCAGGCGGAGAACGCGGAGAGTACAGGCCCGCAACTGATCGTGATCTAGCTAAGGGCAGTGTGACCTATCCCTCCTCTCGCTAGGAAGATCAGAGGGAACAGAGGTGTCGCCTTGAATCGGTTCAAGCAGGTCTCAAATGGGCGATGAGCTTGGAATGCCTCCCGGCTTCCCTTACCGTCTTCAGCCTCCTTTGCTCACAATCGATATCGGGGAGGTCCGAGTGAGCTTGCAGCTTGAAGATGAGACCCAGGGGCTGTGGGTGCTTGGACGGGGTCCGGACGGAGTAGGAGCCAATCCGGTCAAGGGGCAACACGGCCAGCTAGTGGGATTGGGAGTCGATGAACACCGAGCGCTGGGCGGCTGGCTGCCGCGCGGCGCTTCTGCCGTTGAAGTCAGAACTCCAACCGGCGATGAGTTTCCTGCAAAGATCGGCGACCAGGTCTGGCTCGCCGCCGCGCCCTTGCGCGAGGACGTGACTGTTGTCTTCAGCGGAATGGGCGAAGGCGCGGTCTACCGACAGGCCTTTCCTGCTTGCGAGGAGCCACACTTGCGCCGCGGGCCGATCATGCGTCTTCGGCTCTGGCTGCAGAGTCACCGGCCGGGCGCATTGCCCAGAGGGGTTACTAGTTACGGGCGCCGCCGTTGAGTAGGCACTAAGCCTGCTTATCGGCATCGCCACCATTCAGCGAAGAAAGAAGCTCCTGAACGGCCTCGGAGCCCGATGGTCTGGGGGCAGCGCCTCTAGTTGGAGCTCTACCCTAGTCCTTGCGATGAAATCATCGCGAGCAACCAACAGCTTGTCCCCAATCTGCTCTAGCTTTTGGGACAGCTGCGCATTTTGACGGCGCTTGGGGCCAACCTGCTGCGTAATGTGCGCCCCTGCAGCGACCACGTTGAGCAATCGATCAGCTGCTAGAAAAACGTCCTCCTTGGCAATGAGTTGAACCGAGAAGAAGGCCGCTCTTGTCTCAACTGCAGCCAAACGGAGTTCCTTGCAGGCGATGCGCCTCCAGCAACTTTCCGACAGCCCACCGGCTCTCTGCAAGTAAGTCCAGTGACTCCTGTTGAAGCGAGTAGGAGCGAGCCGCGGCATCGAGAAAACGAGTGTAAGCGGGACGCCGGGCCTCACACCATCCAAGTCTCTTTCGAGTGAGGGAGTCAGTGAGGGGGACGCGATCACACTGGCCAGTAGCCCCACGAGGGCGATAATCAGAGCTGCCACTATGTGAACCGCCCCGGGCTTGGTCGAGGCGAGACTCCACGAAAGCGGGGGAAGACCAGAGTCTCTATGAAACCCGGGGCGGTTCAGGTGCTCTGCCTGACAAGTACCGGACAGATGCCTCTGTTCGAGAGCAGTTAGAGCGGATGGTCATCGTGGAGACCTGGGACGACCAGCACGTTTTTGAATTCGCTAATTTCACTGATGGGGATATAGCAGGGCTGTCAACAAAATCTTCAGGCGTAACGGAGGACGCGGTTCAGTCGTTAAAGCCGCGGATGTGCGAAAACTCCGCCCGACGGGGAGCATCGACGCTCTGTGGCGACAGTGGACTGTGCGAAAAGCCAGCAAACTTGAGGTGGCCAGAGAGCTTTGGCCCGCACTGAAACGTCGACTGGAGCAAGCAGAAAAGACGGGAACACTAGATCAAATACCGATTGCACGAGTCGTTACCCAGATAGCGCGAGCGGCGTCCGAGGTTCCACCTGGGAGAGTGATGCTGTCGCTCCAGACGGGCATGCACAGGAAAGATGACCCGTTGGACGACACTTAATGAAGATGTCGGCGGAGCTCTGAGATCGCCTGGCAAACCTGGGGTTCGAAAGGACCTCTAACTAGGACCACTTCCCGGACGTCGCACGCGTCGCTCGTAACCAGCGTATGGGTGGCAGGGTTTTGTCGTCGGTGCGACGCGTCCCGAGACCGGACGTCCCGCGCTCAGGAAAGAGCCGGTGCGGGTTGGTACGTGTCGGGCAGCGGCGTCCCCGTCTCGGGCGACTCGACCTCGACGATGTCGTCGCGCATCGGCCCGAGGAGGTCGAGCAGCTCCTCCTGCTCAGGTTTCGGAACGTCGAACTCGTCTAGCGTCGCGACGAGATCCTCGACGAGGGCGTCGAACTCGCCAGCCGTAACGCCCATCCCGTCGTGCGTCTCCCGCATGGTGCGACCGGTGTAGGTGCAAGGACCTCCCGTCGCCTCGCAGATTTGGTCTACGAACATCTTCTTGAGTCGCGGGATGTCGGTCCGATCGAACTTCCGATTGATCCTGTCGTCCTCGGCACAGCGGGCGACGACGGAGTCGACGACCGCGCGAATTGCGTCCAGCCCGCCAAGACGCTCATACAGGGAAGCCATTCGTTACCCCTCACGTTGCGAGTTCACGGAGGTGCCATCTTACGTCGTCGGGCGCCCGGTATCCGGCGCTGCGTCGAGGCCTACCCGGCCACTCCACGAGTAACACCGCGTTTTCCATGTCCGGCGGCCCCAACTGCGCCTGGCGAACCCCGACACCGCAGAGGTTGAAGATTTGGCAAGGAGTTGTCCCTTTATTAATGACTGCAAGAAGCCCTACCGCTCTTTTGGCTGCTGGGCGGGGGGGCCGCCGCGATGGCTCTCTACTCGGGGAGAAAGACGATGGAAGCGATTCTCGTAAGAGACCGCGCTAGAGAGGGGCGATGACCCTGACGGCAACGAAGAGCCAATTTCCTGCTCGACTTGGCTATCGCTCGACGCGCACGACCGCCGAACCTACGAATTGCCCATCCGCGCTGTCGCAGAAGTGGCTGACTGTTGGAGCACGTCTCACCGGCTGGCAAGCATCTCGGCTTTTGCCGCAGCCGTCGGTGGTGTCGGCTACTCGAATCGTCCAGGTGACACACCCCGACGACCGGGGAATCGACGTTCAAAACTTACGCAAGCTTCTCCCAGAAGGCTTCCCAAGCGCTGACTCAGGCTTCATTCAGCAGCGCCCACGTCCTCGGGCCTACGATTCCGTCGGCCACTAGGCCATTGTTTGTCTGGTACTCCTTGACCGCGGTCTCGGTCTTAGAGCCAAAAATGCCATCGATGGGCCCGGGGTCATAGCCCAGGGGGTTGCGGAGGAGGCTCTGCAACCTCAGCA
>JALZBR010000168.1 GCA_030863485.1 Actinomycetota bacterium | reverse complement strand
AAGGCCCGGTGAATCTCCGCCCCTCAGGGTCAACGCCAGGAACAGGGCGGCGGTGAAAATGATAACGGTCCACGCGTAGATCCGGAACCGGTCCATATGACCATCGTAAAGAGAGATCGCCCGTTGGAGTCGCAATCCGGGTCCGCCCGGACGCGAAAGAGGAGGGGCACATGTCACCCCTCCTCCGTCGTCACTTTGAGCTACTTGCGCCAAGCCGCTCCAGAGACATAGAAAATCGTCATGAGCGTGCTGGCGAGAACGGCGAGCCGAGCCTTCATGGGTCCTCCCCTCGATGAGATAGAAGGTGGCCGTTAGGACTGGTAGCCGCTCCGCTAATGGATCTAGGTCTAGCTCGTTGCGCTTCGCTCCTTGCTTCTGGCGGATGGTCCCGGGAAGATCCGCCTCTCCCTCGGGGGTCGAACGCTATGCCCGGGACAGACCGATGACAATGGTGTTGCGCAAATTACGTAGAGTGGAAAATGTTGGTTGCAGTTCCATCTGCTCTTTGCCACTCCCCCTAGTTTGCCTCCCCCGCCAGGCGTTCCATAAGGCCCCGGACGGGGGATATCGCGCTTTCTGCGCCCGGTGTTAACTACCGTGATTAGAGAGATTAACTCTCTGCATCCACGTCTGCCATGGGAGGCACGGACACGTTGGATCGGCCCGCGGAACCGAACCTGAGGGTTCTTATTGCAGAGCAACATCGCACGGTCGCAGAGGCGCTGGCGAGGGTGGTCGACGGGCTCAAGGAGAGCTCGGTAGCGGCCGCCGTGAGCACCTCCTCAGAGGTGCTCGAGCACGGGATAAAGACAAAGCCCGACGTGGCGGTCATCGATCTGGCTCTCTCCCCCGACTGTTCGGTCGTCACCGGCTTGCACAAGGCCTGTCCGGAGACCCGGATCATCGTGCTGGCGGAGCGAGACGGCAGCGAGGCGGACGCCATGGTGAAGGCGCTGGCGGCCGGGGCGGTGGGAGCGATCTACAAAGAGTCCTCGCTCGAGAGCCTCATCCGGGCGCTCGAGACCTCGACCAGGGCCACGCCGGTCGTTGCCGACGAGGCGGCGGGGGTGCTCTTGGGGTCCTACGTTGATGCCCTGTCGAACAAGAGGCAGCGGGACCTGGCAACGATCCAGGCGCTGGCGGCTGCGGTCGAAGCGCGCGACCTCGGCACGGGCAGGCACCTCAGGCGGGTGACCGACCTCGCCTCCGATTGCATGGAACGGATCGACCTTGATCTGGCCCGCAACGAGGAGGTCTCGTACGGGTTCATGTTGCACGACGTCGGGAAGGTCGGGATCCCGGACGCGGTCCTCAACAAGCCCGGCCCGCTCGACGATCGCGAGTGGACGACCATGCGCAAGCACCCCCAGATCGGTCTCGAGATCGTCGAGCCGATCGGGTTCTCGAAGGCCGCCACCGACGTGATCCTGTGCCACCACGAGCGGTGGGACGGAACCGGTTATCCGCTGGGGCTCCAGGGCGAGCAGATCCCCATAGTTGCCCGGGCGTTCTCCGTGGCAGATGCCTACGACGCGATGACGTCGGATAGACCGTACCGAGAAGCGATGAGCGATGAGGACGCGCTGGAGGTCATCGACCTCGAAGCAGGCACGCGCTTCGATCCCGAGGTAGTGGAGTCCTTCGTGGAGGTCGTGCGCTAGCCCGCCGTAAGCCTTCGCCGTTGCTCCCGCCGTGGCCGCGTTTTCCCGGCCAGTTGGTCCCTGCACCTGGAAAACTAAGTAGAATTACTTAGGTAAGATTTTCCAGGAGTGCTGTAAGGTCACGGCCATGGCGGAAACAAATCTCTCTAAGCTGGAACAAGATCTCCTCAGAGTGCCCGGCGTCCGAAGCGCACGGGTGGTCGGCACGGACGTGCCGTCGGAGATCCACATCGTCACGACCTCCAAGAGGTCGCCGAAACAAGTCGTCCGCGACGTCCAATCGCTTGCCGCAGCCGGCTTCGGCATGCCCATCGACCACCGGATCGTCTCGGTGGTGCAACTGGACGATCCCCCTCCCGCCCCTCCCGAGGAGCCGGCCGTCGCCGACGCCCCCGAAGCCGTCCTCCAGCCCGGAAGCGCGAACGGATCTCCGTCCGACGTCACCGAGGTGGATCTGACCCTCGAGGAGACGTCGAACGGCAACGGACACGTCGACGGGCACCGTCTCGTGCTCGATCGGGTGGTCCTCGCAAGCAAAGGTGACGCCGGCTGGGTCAAGGTCGGGCTCAAGTGGCCGGACGGACACGTCACAGAGGGGGCCGGGATCGCTGGAGCGACGCGTGATGCGCGCGCTCGTGGGGCATCGAATGCCCTCCTTCACGCGTTGACGCCGGTTCTCGACGCAATGGACGCGAAGATCGACGTGGACCATCTCGTGATCAGCCGCGTGGGCCCGAACGACTCGGTGTTGGTGCGAGCGATGTTCTACGAGCGGGGCGCTGCCACGCCACTGGTCGGATCGGCTCTGGTGCACGACGATGTCGCGAGCGCCGCGGTGCGTGCGATCTTGCAAGCGGTCAACCGGAAGCTTCGGTTGCCCTAGCCCTTCTTCGTTGTGACGTCGTCTGGATGTACACGAGGCGGCCGATCCCCAGAGCGAGCACCAGATCGCCGAGGCTCAGCACCTCTCGTAGGCCGGGGACCGGGATGACGTCCGCCAGCCACCCCAACTTCGTGTCTTCGTCGAGCCGCTCGTGCTTGAGGTCGTCCGAGCCCGCGGTCGGCGGATCTACGCCGGCGGCCGTCGACGCCGAGGGCGACACAGGCATCGCCTGGTTCGCGGCGATGACGATGCTATTGAGAACGAGCCCGAGGCCCACCAGCAGCATCCCGGCCAAGCGGAAGTTGAGAAGGGCGAAGGTGCCGACGGCGAGGTTCGACACCAACAAGACGGCCAGGGCGCCGGCTGAGGTGAGGCCCGGAGGATCCCAAACGTCGAAGATCACCTGGACGGCCAGGCCCTCGAAGAGCAACACGAGCCATCGCACGCGGGTCTCCGCAAGCGCGTGTAGGGAGCCGCCGCGCCAGAGGCCGAACGCGAGCGACGCGGCGAGAACCACCGCGAGCGAGAGCGACATGGGCCCCTTTTCTACACCTGAGGGACCGGGGGCGGGCCGCTAACCTAACGGCGCGATGGAAAAGATCATGCTCGTATCGAACCTCCACGCAGGCTCGGTATCCGCGCGCACCAAGGCCGTGATCGTCAAGGCGCTCGAAGCAGACTTCAAGGTCGAATCGGTCGTCACGGAGCGCCGCAATCACGCGAGCGATCTTGCGGCGGAGGCCGTGGACAGGGACTTCGATGCGATTCTTGCCTTCGGCGGGGACGGAACGATCAACGAGGTCGCTCAGCCTCTTGTCGGAACCGACGTAGCTCTCGGTATCTTGCCCGGCGGCAGCACCAATGTGTTGGCGCGCTCTTTGGGGATCCCGTCCGATCCGGTCGAAGCGACGGCTTTCGTCGTCGAGCGGCTCCGGGCGCATTCGCTGAGGCGGATCAACGTGGGGCGGGCCGCGGAACGGTATTTCCTGCTTTGCCTCGGCATGGGCCTCGACGCCGAGGTCGTACGCCGCGTCGAAGCAGATCCAGAGCGCAAGAGGATCAACCACGAGCGAGCTTTCGTAGCCAACACGGCAAAGGTCGGCCTCGGCTCGTATAGGGGGATGGACCCGTGCATCAGGCTGATCGTGGACGGGTCCGAGCCCATCAACGTGATGACGGCCGTTTGTTGCAACGGCCGTCCCTTCAGCTATCTGAAGCGATTCCCGCTGGATGTCTGTCCGGACGCGACGCTCGAGGGCGGTCTGGACGTTTTCGGGCTGAAACGTCTGCGAGCTGGCACGGCCGCTCGTCTGGCATGGGCCTTCTTCGTGAGTCGCTCGCACCCCCGCTGGAGGAACACGTCCTACCACCACGACGTGAGCAGCATTGATCTCCACTCGGACCGGCCGCTGCCGGTGCAGGTCGACGGGGATTACATCGGGGAATTCTCCTCCCAGGAGATCCGTTTGTGTGAAAGCGCGCTCGACCTGCTCGTTTAGGTCCTGTCCGGATCGATCCCTGCGGTCTATGCCTTACGCTTCGGGGACCGCAGCCTGTAAGGAGTGATGCCACCATGTCCATGCCCACCACCGATCAGATCTCTGAGGTCCTTGGAGAGATCCAGGATCCCGAGCTCCATCGCGGCCTGAACGAGCTGAACATGGTCCGCAACATCTCCCTGGAGGGCTCCCAGGTGACGGTGCTCATCGCTCTGACGATCCCGGGGTGCCCCCTCAAGGACTACTTCTACAACGTCATCCCGGCGAAGTTGAAAGAGGCCTATCCCGAGATCGATCACGTCAACGTGGAGCTAACGTCGATGACCGAGGAAGAGCGTCAGGCCCTCGTTGGAGGGATGCGCAAGGAGACCCCTGCGCCGTTCGCTCGAACGGACTCGCCGACCCAGGTGATAGCCGTCGGGTCGGGCAAGGGGGGCGTGGGCAAATCCACCACGACGGTCAACCTCGCCGCCACGCTCTCCAAGCTGGGGCACTCCGTCGGCCTTCTCGACGCCGACGTCTGGGGGTTCTCGATCCCTCGCATGCTAGGGATCCACGAACGACCCACCGTCGTCGACGACATGATTCTGCCGCCCGAGATCTTCGGAGTGAAGGTCGTATCGATCGGCTTGTTCACCAACGAAGAGACCCCGGTCGTGTGGCGCGGGCCAATGCTGCACAAGGCCCTCCAGCAGTTCCTCAGCGACGTCCACTGGGACGAGCCCGATTACCTCTTGATCGATCTACCTCCGGGAACGGGGGATGTTGCGATGTCGATCGCGCAGTTCCTGCCCGGGGCCTCGATGGTCATCGTCACCACCCCTCAGGCGGTTGCGGAGAAGGTCGCTCAGCGGGCGGGCTTCATGGCGGACAAGACCGGGATCAAGACCGTCGGGATCATCGAGAACATGTCGTACTTCACCGGAGACGACGGCAAGCGCTACAACATCTTTGGCGAGGGTGGCGGCGCCGCTCTAGCGGAGACCCTGCGGGTGCCCCTGCTCGGGCAGGTCCCCATCGATCCCCAGCTGCGCGAGATGGCCGACCAGGGTGCTCCTATCGTCTTGCAGTCTCCGGACAGCGACGTGGCGCAGGAGCTCGAGAAGGCAACGAAAGAGCTCGTGAACCTCGTGCCGCCCAAGCCCAAGCCGACGAAGCGCATAAACCTTCCCTTGGTCCCCATGACCATGGGTGGCGGGGGTGGCCACACCCATGCCCACGGCCACAGCCACCAACACTGACCTCCGTTCTCCCCTTTGACGTCGTCTGGCGTCTCGAACGGCCTGTCGACCCCGAAGACGTCGAGCGTCGAAGCGCGCCGTCGATCGCGCAGGCTGCGTCGCGGTTGCGTGCGAACATCTTGCTTGCCATTCGATGCATCGACCTCACGACGCTCGAGCCGGATGACACGCCGGGGAAAGTAAGGGGTCTTGCCGGCACGGCCCTACGCCCTGTGGTCGACGACGATGCGGTCGGTCCCGTCGCGGCCCTCTGTACGTGGACGCATCTGGCGGGCGAGGCGGCACAAGCACTGGAGGGATCGGACGTCGCCGTTGCCTCGGTGGCAGGTGACTTCCCCGCCGGTCTGGCAACGACGGACGTGAAAGTCCGTGAGATCGAAGCTGCTCTTGCCGAAGGTGCGCACGAGATCGACACGGTTCTAAACCGGCGCTCTTTTCTGGACGGCGATGACGAAGCGGTCTACGAGGAGCTCGTGTCGCTCCGCGAGGCCTCCGGGTCGGCCATCTTGAAGGTGATCCTCGAGACGGGCGAGCTCCAGGATCTCGCGTCCATTCGGCGGGCCTCTCTGATCGCTCTCGTGGCGGGGGCCGACTTCATCAAGTCCTCGACCGGCAAATCGACCCCGGGTGCGACTCCCGAGGCCGCTGTGGTCATGTGCGACGCGATCAAGGACTTCTACGCGACGACGGCGCGGGCAGCGGGTCTCAAGGTGGCCGGAGGAATCCGTACGGCTGAAGATGCGCTTCTCTACATGCACATCGTGCGTCGGGTCCTGGGGGACGCGTGGCTGAACCCGGACCGCTTCCGGATAGGGGCCTCCTCACTCTTGAACGACTTCGTCTCGCGACTGGAAGGCTCTTGACGGCGCGCGGGAGCTCTGCGTACCTTCAGTTGTCTTGTCCCTAAGGGAGGTGCACCCAATGCCTACGAACTGGCGCGAACGGGGCATTCGCAACCTGCTGCGACCCATCATCCTTTTGGTTGCCGTTCTGGGGGCGACACTCGTCAGCGTCCCGGCCCGGGCGACCATGTCCACCTGCTGGTACGAGGAATCCATCGCGACAAGGTCAACCTGCAGGTTGTGACCCCGGCGACCGTGAGACTGTTCGTCACGCCGGAGGGAGAGATCAAATGGGAGGACCCGATGTCGTCCCAGATCTTTGATTGCGGTAAGGCCACAGTACAGAACACGGACCTCGTCGAGGTGTTCGACTACAACACGTCGGCCGATCATCTACTCATCATCGACAAGAGCAGGGCATTTGGGCCTGGGACTACTCCTGAAAGCAGTGGGGCGAGCGAGATCGAGTTCTTGATCGACGGAGAAGAGGGTGACAACACGTTGCAGGTGTGGGGAGGGGACAGAAGGGACACCATCGTCTTCGGCGAAACCGGCATCGCGCTGAACCGAGACGGCGATGCCGACATCTCGCAGGCTGATTACGACGATTTCATGTTCCTCGGCAAGAGACGGGCGGATTTCCTTTCGGGAGGTGGCGGCTTTGGAACCGGCGGCCCCACCGCAGCGCCGGTGACCATCTATGGGAACTCTGGAAACGACGACCTCGTTGGGTCGCTCGGCATCGACCGACTTCTCGGCTCCCGCGGAGCCGACACGATGAGTGGGGGCCGAAGCGGGGACATCATCTTCGGTAACGAAGGCGCGGATCTTTTATTGGGGCGGGCAGGTGGTGACGAGCTCGACGGCATGGGAGGTGCCGACCGCCTACGCGGACACGCCGGCACCGATGACCTGGAGGGGGCGCGGGAACCGACGATTGCGTCGGTGGTGGCGGAGACGATCACGTCGCAACATGTGAGACGGGCGGGGGCGGCTAGACCTCCCGCGGCGTGTCGTTGGGCAGAATGTCGACCTCACGGGGAGAGTGCTCTATGACTAATGAACAAGCGGTGTCGAGGCGGATGATCGTATGTGGCCTTGCCGCCTCTCTGCTACTCACGGGATTTGCGCCCGGGGCGGTGGCGGGTGAGAGCTCGTGTTTCGAAAGCGACCCCTCCAGACACGGGCTCATGCGCGGCGATGTGGACGGGGACGGCAATCGAGACGCGGTGTGGATCATCGCCCGCCGACGCTCGGGCAGGTGCCGGTACTTCGTAAAGGCGGACCTCGGCGATTCGACGGATCGCAAGCGCATCCGGGGTAGTCGCTTCGCGCTGCGCAATTACAGCCGGGTGATGGCAATGATCAAAGTCGACACCGTCTCCGGAAAAGAGTTCGGTGTCGTTCTCGAGCAGGGGGCTTCGACGACTCTCGCCGGCTTGTTCACGATCCGCGCCAACACCATCCGCCGGATGAACGTCCACGGCACCGGCGCGCCTCCCGACGACCTCTTCGCCTACGGGGGCGGCATCTCGTTCCAGTTCGCCGTGGACTGCGCTCGGCGTAGACCGGCCGGTCAGGTGATCTATACCGAGGCCGTGTACGACGAGGGATCCAACCGGTACAAGGTGAGACGCAAGTGGTTCCAGGTCGTAGGGATCGATTTCCACAGGACTGCGGAGCCGACCCAGCGGGAACGCGTCCGACCGGGCCGTTTGCACGAGCGCTTCTATGAGTTCCGCAACAACCCGTTCGGGAGCTGCCCCGGTCGCGCGCCGGGCTAGACCAGACGCGCGCAGACTCCGCGCAGGATCGATTCGAGATGGTCGGCCGCGGCTCCTCCGGCGGCCGCGACCTCCGCGTGGTCGATGGGTTCGGGGGATAGTCCCGCCGCCGCATTCGTGACGACCGAGATCCCCAGCACCCGCATGCCCAGGTACCGGGCCTGGATGGACTCGAGCACGGTGGACATACCAACCAGGTCTGCACCGATCGACCCGAGCATCCCGATCTCGGCGGGCGTCTCGTAGGTGGGACCCGCCACGCCCGCGTAGATGCCCTCCTGCAGACCGGGATCGACTGCCCGCGCCAGTTCCCGAAGGCCGGGGTCGTAGATTCGGCTCAGGTCGAGGAACCGAGGCCCCCGTCCGTCGTGGGGGCCTCTTTGCGGGTTCACTCCGGTCAAGTTGATCTGGTCGGAGATCAAGCAGGGGGCTCCCGTTTCCATTGTTGGATCTATCGCCCCGGCCGCGTTCGTCAGCACGACCGTGTCGCATCCCGACGCGGCGGCAAGCTCGACCGGCGCCACGACCGTGGCGACGTCGTGTCCTTCGTAGAAGTGCAGACGCCCCGCAAACACCAGAGCAGGGACCCCCTCGACGTCCCCCCAGTAAACGGCGCCCTCGTGTCCGGGCACTCCGGCCGGCACGAGACCCTCGAGATCGCCGAAGGCGACGGGGCCCTCGTCCGCGATGCGGCGAGCGAGGTCGCTCAACCCCGAGCCCAACACGATCGCCACGCGGAAGCGACGTCCGCCGGTCACTTCGGCGAGCGAGATCACGCGCCGACCCTCTCGATCACTAGTGGTTGCTCTTCGGGAGCCCCGTTCCCGATGTCGATCGCATCTCCAAGTGCTTCGAGCGCGCCCGAAAGACGCCCTTCGTCGTCGCAATGCAACTCGAGCAGGGTCTCTCCCTTCGAGACCCGGTCACCGGGCTTCTTGGAGCAGATGATCCCGGCGGCCGGATCGACCGGATCCTCCTTGCGGGCGCGTCCGGCTCCGAGGCGCCACGCGGCGATACCTACCGCGAGCGCGTCCAATCGAGTGACGACGCCGTCCTCCGAGGCTTCCACGACTCGCATCGAGCTTGCCCTGGGGAGCGGCGCACTCGGATCACCACCTTGTGCCCGCACCATCGCCTCGAATACTTCGAGAGCGCTGCCGTCTTGCAGAGTGGAGACGGGATCTGCGGTGACGCCGACGAGATCGAGCATCGCTCGGGCAAGCGCCACGGTTACCTCGATGAGATCTGTGGGTCCCCCACCGCGCAGCACCTCGAGCGATTCGCTCACTTCCAGTGCGTTCCCTACGGCGCGACCCAAAGGGGTGTCCATGCGAGTCAGAACGGCGGCGGTTCTCACGTCGTGCGCCGCGCCCAGCTCGACCATCGTGGAGGCCAGGTCGCGCGCCTCCTCGATCCCGGGTAAGAAAGCCCCCGAGCCAACTTTTACGTCCAGGACGAGGGCCGACGTTCCCTCGGCGATCTTCTTGGACATGATCGAGGACGCGATGAGCGGGGTTGATTCGACCGTACCGGTGACGTCGCGCAGGGCATAGAGCTTTCGGTCCGCCGGCGCCAGGTCCGCGCCGGCCGCGCAGATGACACAGCCAACCTCCCGCAACACCTCGAGCATGCGCTCGCGCCCCAAGTCGACCTGGACGCCCGGGATGGACTCGAGCTTGTCGAGCGTGCCGCCGGTGTGCCCGAGGCCTCGCCCGGAGAGCATCGGATCGACAGCTCCGCAAGCAGCCACCACGGGAGCAAGGATGAGCGACACTTTGTCGCCCACGCCTCCGGTGCTGTGCTTATCGACGGTGGGCCGCTGGACGGACGAGAGATCGAGTCGCGTGCCGGACTCGATCATCGCCTTGGTCCACGCGCTGAGCTCGGCCGGCGAGAGATTGCGCCAGAAGATAGCCATGAGAAGAGCGGACGCTTGTTCATCGGCGACCGTCCCTTGCGTGTATGCGTCTATGAACCACCGGATCTGGGGTTCACTCAACTCACCGCCGTCGCGCTTGATCTTGATGATCTCGACGGTGCTGAACCGACTCACAACCCGCGATCCTCGGAACGTCGCTCGAGGTCCTGTGACGAGAACGCGTCCGGAAGAAGCGAGTCCAGACGGCGGGCGCTTTCGGGGGAGTCGACCAGCAACTCAGGGCCACCGGCTTCGAGCAACAGTTGCCGGCAGCGACCGCAGGGCATAAGGGGATCGCCTGCCGCGTCAACGATTGCTACGGCAACGAGACGATCTCCACCTTTAGCGTGCAGGTCCGAGACCAATCCGCATTCTGCACACAAAGCGAGTCCGTAGGACGCGTTTTCGACGTTGCAGCCGACCACCACGACACCCTCGGTGGTCACTCCCGCGGCACCAACTGGGAAGTGTGAGTAAGGAACGTAGGCATTCCGCGCCACCTCTCTTGCACGGACGCGCAAACCCTCCCAGTCGATCTCGGTCATGTCTATGTCGTCGCACCCGCTTCGTACGCCTTGCCCGCGGCCTCCGGCGGGGTCACCTTTCCGACGAAGCCCGCTATGGCGATGATCGTCACCACGTAGGGGATCATGCGGATGAACTCTTCGGGCAGCAGCGAGATAACCGGGGCGTCGTTCAGGCGGAGCGGCACGGCCTGGGCAATGCCGAACAGAAGCGAGCCGACCATGAGGCGGATGGGAGACCAGTTCCCCAGGATGAGCGCGGCGAGCGCGATGAAGCCGAGCCCCTGGGTCTGTCCCTCCCGGTAGAGACCGTTGATCTCTATGGCAAGGAAGGCTCCGGCGAAGCCGCCGAAGAGCCCGGACAGCCCAACGCCTGCATAGCGCAGCGGTGCGATACGAACACCGAGTGTGCGCGCGGCATCGGGGTTCTCCCCAGCGGAGCGCAGGCGCAAGCCGAAGCGGGTCCGGTTCAGCAAGAAGAGCGCCGGGATGGTGATCAAGAAAGCGAACGGCACTACCGGGGACATGTCTTCGAAGGCGCGTCCCAGCCCGAAGGGAAGAGCTTCGAGCAGGGGGACGTCTATGGTGGCGAAGTCCGGGATCCCGGGATCCGACTGAGTGGCTTGTTGGAAGAAGACCTGTCCGAGGAAGCGAGCCAATCCCGCGGCGATGAGGTTGATCACCACGCCGGACACGATGTGGTCGACGCGGAAGGTAACCGTTGCGAGAGCGTGCAGCAGGGAGAAGATGAGTCCGGCCAGGGCGCCGATGAACAAGCCGGCGGCGGGGCCCATCTCGATCGTTCCCCAGGCTCCCATGACCGTTCCGACGATGAGGATCCCCTCGAGGCCGATGTTGACGATCCCCGATCTTTCGCTGAAGAGCCCGCCGAGTCCGGTGAGATAGATGATCGTGAAGTAGCGGAGCCCGAGCGCTATAGCCGCACCGAGGTCGACGAGGTCCATCAGTTCCCTTGACCTCCGGCCGTCGTGGAGCGAGCGTCACGTAGTCGCCGGCGCGCGACCGCTCGGTTAACGAGCTCGTATGCCACGACCACCGAGAGGATCAGCACCCCCTGGAGGATTATCAACACCTCCGTGGGCAGCTCGGACACGATCGCAAGGCCGTCCTGCCCCCGCATCAGCATGCCGATGAGGATGGCCGCCAGCGGAATCCCCGCAGGGTGGTTGCGACCGAGGAAGGCCACGGCGATCCCGGCGAATCCGAGACCCGCCTCGTAGTTCGACCCGAGAAAGCCCCGGTCACCGAGGAGGTGGTTGAGGCCTACGAATCCGGCGAGCCCTCCGGAGATCAGGAACATCTTGATCTGGGCGGCACCAATCGAGATGCCTCCCGCCTCCGCGGCTCCGGGCGATGAACCAACCGCACGGGTCTCGTAGCCGAGGCGCGTCCGGAACAGCAAGAGCCACACGAGGACGCAGGCGAGGAGGGCGATGGGGAAGAGCCATGTGAGGTGGACCGATCCCGGGATCTGGTCCTCCAGTCCCACGGAGCTCGCGAGGTCCGGGACCAGCGCCTTGGGCGAGAAGATATCTGTCCTGAGGTCCACCAGCTTGCGTTCGGTGCTGCGGAGCGGGTTGAGGATGGCCCAGGCAACGAGGCTGATGGCGATGCCGTTCATCATGATTGTGGTCACCACCTCGTGGGCGCCGGTCTTGACTTTCAAAACGGCGGGCACCGAAGCCCAGGCAACGCCTCCCGCCACGGCCGCAAGAATGACCGCGGGAAGCAAGATGAATGCCGGAAGGAAGTCGAAGGCGAGTGCAGCGGCCGCCGCAGTCATCATCCCCACGATGTACTGGCCTTCCGTTCCGATGTTGAACATCCCGGCCTTGAAAGCAACCGCCACGGACAGGCCGGAGAAGATTAGAGGGGTGGCGTTCTCGAGGACTTGCGCGAAGTCTTGGGGACGAGCCGTGGAGAACCGCCATACCGTCACGTAGATGTCGAGAGGGTTCTCGTCGTAGCCGATGATGATGATGCTCCCCACCGCCGCGGCAAAGGCGAACGCGCCTCCCAGCGCGAGGAGCTGGACGCCGATTGCGTCGACCCACGGGGGCCGGTTCCGTTGGGGAGCGGATGCGGCGGTCGCCATCAGACCGCCTTCTTCTCGCTCTGCCCCGTCATACCGAGCCCGATCTTCTCGGGAGGCGCGTCGGGCCCATACTCGCCGGTGATCCTGCCCTCATAGATCGTCACGATCCGATCCGACAACTGATAGATCTCATCCAGCTCGGCCGAGATCAACAACACCGCTCGGCCCTTTGCTTTCTGCTCGAGGATCTGGCGCCAGACGAATTCGATCGCGCCGACGTCAAGTCCGCGCGTCGGCTGATGCGCAACCAACAGCTGCGGATCGCCCTGGAGCTCGCGAGCGAGGATCAGTTTTTGCTGGTTGCCCCCCGAGAGGGTGGCCGCGTCGACATTGACGCTCCGGGCGCGCACGTCGAACGCGCGGATCAGGCGTGTCGCCAGGTCCTTGATCTTCTTGATCACGAGGATCCCGAAGCGTCCGGAGTACGCGGGCTCACGCTGTCGTCCCAACACCGAGTTCTCCCACAGCGGCATGTTCAGAACGAGACCCCGCTCGTGGCGGTCCTCGGGGACGAAGGCCACGCCCGTCTCGCGGCGCAGTGCGCAGGAGAGATCCGTGACGTCACGATCGTCGACGAGGATGCGCCCACCGGCCGATCTGCGTAGGCCGATGATTGCCTCGGCGAGCTCGCGCTGGCCGTTGCCCTCGACGCCCGCGACGCCGACGATCTCTCCTCCTCGGATCGTCAGATCGATGTCGTGCAGCCGATCGTTGACCGACAGCCCCTCCACTAGCAGGACCGGCTCGCTTGGTTGGACCTTCGGCTTGTCGAGGCGGAAGAGCACGGGGCGGCCCACCATCATCTCCGCCAGTTCCGACTTCGTCGTCTCGGCCGGTGTCGTCTCTCCAACGATCCGACCGCGGCGCAGGACGGCGATCCGATCGGCGATCTCCAGGACCTCGTCCAGCTTGTGACTGATGAACACGATCGTCTTTCCGCCGTCCTTGAGCTCTCTGAGGTTCCGGAACAGCTCGCGCGCTTCGGTCGGCGTCAACACGGCGGTCGGCTCGTCGAGGATCAGCAGGTCGATCCCGCGATAGAGCGCTTTTAGGATCTCGACTCGCTGCTGTTCGCCGACCGAAAGGTCCTCGACCCGCTTATCGGGGTCGATGGCAAATCCGTAAGTTCGTGCAAGAACGCGGACCTTCTCGGCCGCCGAGCCCATGTCCAGGAGGGGGCCTCCCTCGGATCCGAGCACGATGTTCTCGGTGACTGTGAAGCGATCCACGAGAACGAAGTGTTGGTGGACCATTCCGATCCCTTGCGTTATTGCAGCGCGCGGCGTCGCGATCTTCTGCTCTCGGCCCCGTATGAAGATGCGGCCCTGATCGGGTGGATAGAGACCGTAGAGGACCTTCATCAGGGTCGACTTACCTGCGCCGTTCTCGCCGATCAGTGCGTGGATCCCACCCTCGAAGAGGGTCAGGTGCACGTCCTCGTTCGCCACGACTCCGGGGAACCGTTTCGTGATGCCTTCCAGCGCGACGAGAGGAGCGCGGTCGGGCGCCCCTCTCTTCACATTGTTCTCCATGTGCCGCTATCTAGGCTCGGGCTATCCCCCGGGTTCGACCGGCACCTTGATCTTGCCGTCGATGATGTCCTGCTTGAACTCGTCCAGTTGGTCCTGGATATCACTCGAGAGGAGCTCGTCGGTGTCGTTGTATTGGTTCACCGCGTAGTCCACGCCGTCCTCTGCCAGGCCGAACACCTGAAAGCCCGTGGTGAATTCTCCTTCGGAGACCTGCTTGATCGTGTCGTAGACGGCGGTATCGACGCGCTTGAGCATCGAGGTCAGGATGAGCTCCCGTTGTTCGGGACTCGCCGTCAACGATTGGTCGGAATCGACCCCGATCGCAAGCCCGTCGGCCTCCACCGCTGCCTTGAATAGACCGGCTCCAGATGCGCCCGACGCGTGATAGATGACGTCGGCACCTGCGTCGTACATCTTGGCCGAAAGAGCCTCACCCTTCGTCGGGTCGTTGAACGCCGCCGTGTTGTCGCCGATGTATTCGACGAGCACTTCGATGTTGGGATCGACCTCTTTCGCTCCCGCCGTGTAACCCGCCTCGAACTTCTCGATGAGCCCGGTGCCCTCCTGTCCACCGAGGAATCCGATTGTTCCGCTCTTCGATTTCATCGCCGCGGCTGCTCCTACGAGGAAAGAGCCCTCTTCCTCTTTGAATCCGAGATTCGTGACGTTCTCTGCCTCTTCGGCAAAGCCGTCGACGACCGCGTACTTGACGTTCGGGTAGTCCTTAGCGGTCTGGTTGATCCCTTCGGAAAAGGCAAAGCCAACGGCAAAGATGACGTCGCACTCCTGATCGGAGAGATTGACGACGTTGTCATCTCGGTTGGACCCGGTCGCGTTTGCCTCGATCGTCTTCACATGTTCCTCGGCGACGAGGCCGTCCTCGATAGCCCGTTGCAGGCCGGCATTGGCGGCGTCGTTGAAGGACTGGTCGCCCAGACCCCCGATGTCGAACGCGAGCCCGACCGAGATGTCGTCACCAGAGGCTCCCGCACAACCGGTGGCGGCGGTCCCTCCTTCCGACGCCGGGTTCCCTCCGCCGCAGGCTGCGGCCAGCAACGCAAAAACGAGCAGCACCGTGAACCACGCTGTACGACGAGTGCTCAAGCCAGACCTCCCTGTCAATCCGTGTCGAGTCCAAGAGGAGCATAGCCAGCGCTCGTCCGTCCAGAGGTGTTG
This sequence comes from Actinomycetota bacterium, assembly GCA_030863485.1. Next base: position 4,924 of record JALZBR010000168.1, on the reverse strand, counting down.
CTCGAAACGTCCGACTCGCCCGATTCCTGCGCCAGGCGCCTATAGGGTCTTCTCAATGAGGATCTATACGAAGAAAGGCGACGACGGCACTACGGGGCTTCTCTATGGGGGCCGGGTCGGAAAGGACGACGTCCGCACCGAGGTCTACGGGACGCTCGACGAGGTCGTCTCGGCTCTCGGGTTGGCGCGAGGGGCGGGCCTGTCTGCTCGCGTCGAGGCGATTGTCGTGCGGCTGCAGCGCGAGATGTTCGTTGTGGGCGCTCAGCTTGCCACCTCTCCGGAGAACCAGACCAAATTGCAAGAGGGCGTATCCAAGATCACGCCCGACATGACGGAGGAGGCGGAACGGGACATCGACGCACTGATCTCCGAACACCCGCTCCCCCAGGAGTTCATCCTTCCCGGCGAGACGCTTTCGTCTGCAGGACTCGACGTTGCCCGATCGACGGTCCGACGCGCCGAGCGACAGGCGGTCGCCATGGGGCGACGAGGGATGATCCCGGACGACGAGATCTTCCGCTACCTGAACAGGGTCTCCGACCTGTTGTTCACCCTCGCTCGCTATGAGGAAGCAGAGCGCGGTTTGCGGGCGGCTCCCTCGCGGGACCGGTGAAGCCTTTTCGGTTCTGTCCGGCCGACGCCACGCCCCTGGAGAACCCCGACGCCGAAGGAGGCTCGCGCTGTCCGGCATGCTCGAGATCCTGGTATCGGAACTCCGCGCCGACCGCGGGAGCTGCCCTCGTACGCGATGGCAAAGCGCTCGTCTGCGTGCGCGGGCGAGAGCCCGAGAAAGGACGCTTGGACGTCCCCGGAGGCTTCCTGCTGCCGGGCGAGCACCCCATCGACGGTCTCAAACGGGAGGTTAACGAGGAACTCGGCGTGGAGATAGATGTTGGGATTGACGACTGCGTCTCGATGGTTCCTCACCGCTACGGGGAAGAGGGGGATTTCGTCCTCGCCCTTGGTTTCGTGGCGCGGCTGATCGGCGGAGACATCGTCCCGAATGACGACGTCGAAGCGGTGGCCTGGGTGGGAGCCGATGAGTTGGACGATCTCGACTTTGCATGGCCACACGACCGGGACCTCGTAAAAGAGGCCCTCATACGAGAGGAGAGAAGTTGAACGAGAAGGAGATCGCTCGCCTGTTGGGGCTCGCCCGGGTAGGGCTCGGGCTGGCAACCTTCCTCATGCCGAAGAAAGCCGTCAGGGTCTGGATCGGACAGGAGGCAAAGCCTTATCCGACCAACATGATCACTCGGTCCCTGGCCATCCGCGACCTGAGCCTGGGTATCGGCCTGCTCACCGCTCTCGAAAAGGACACGGCGGCGCGCGGCTGGTTGGAGGCCGGCGCGCTCGCGGACATGGGCGACGCCGTCTCGACACTTGGGACGAGGGAGCTGCCGGGCTTGAGGCGCCTCGTCGTCTTCGCCGCAGCCATTGCCGCCGCAGCCGTCGGGATGCAGGCGGCTGCTGAGATCGACTAACTGCTCGGAGGGGCTTCCTATACTGATGAGGGCCATGACCATCCCCGCACGAGCCAAGCCCCGGGAGAGAAGGCCCGAGCAGCGCCGCCAGGATCTGCTCGATGCTGCCGTCAAGGTGTTCACTGCGAAGGGCGTTCGCGACGCTACGGTTGCCGAGATCTCCGAGACGGCCGGCGTTGCCAAGGGGACCTTCTATCTCTATTTCGACTCCCGAGAGCACCTGCTGGCCGCTCTGCGCAAGACCCTCGTCGAAGAGACGCTCGAGCGCGCGGCCTCGTATTACGAGCGAGTCGGCAGCGAGGACATCTGGTCGCTTGTTGATGGGATGACGGAGGCCATGATCGATCTGCTCTATGCCCAGAAAGACATCATCCAGGCCGTGACCGCCGAGGGCATGACGCCCGAGACGGCAGAGGTCTTCGCCGAGTGCGACCGCAAGATCAACGCGATGATCGCCGCCGGCATCCGCATGGGGATCGAGCAGGGGGAGTTCCACGTGGCGAACCCAGAGGCGACGGCCTCTTTGCTCAGCCACGGGACCGAGGGGGCCGTCGTCGAGGCGATCCTCTACGACTCGGGCCTGACCAAGCAAGAGATAACCGAGGCCGCGAAGGAGATGGCCCGAAAGGTGTTGGCCCCCTCCAAGTCGAAAACCCCCCGCTAGCCAATGTGGTGGCTGTTGCGGTCCTGTTGTGATTGCGGGAGAGGATCACCGCAGGCAAGAGGCGACGCGATCGATGGCCCAAACGCGTCGAGCGCTTCGGATTGTCATTTCGATGCGTGAGCGTCGTCGCACTTCCAAGCGAGTTGCCAAGGAATTGCAGGATTATTGGCGACCACGGATCGCAAACAGCAACGACGGGGATCTCTCGGTGCGTGGTCACCAGCGGACTAAGTCGATTGTTCTCCACTAGCAATCAATGAGGGGCATCTGCGAGGTCATTCCGGAGCCGCCACATCGAGCCGATTCCGAGAATGGGCCCGACCGCGAGGACGGCGAAGGCCCACCGCCAGGAGATCTGATCCTCGAGCCAGGGCAGCAGCCAAATGGTTACGACCGTGAGTGTGAACCCTAGGGCCAGCTGCAAGGTCAGCGCGGTTCCAACGTATCGAGCGTCGGCATACTCGGTGACCATCGCGGAGAACTGAGCAGAGTCGGCTACGACGGAGAATCCCCAAACGAGACCCACGACGACGACGAGCCAGGTGGGACCGTCGAAAGTGAAGCCGATCAAAAGGCAACAGGCTGCCGAGATGCCCATCATCAGCGACGTCGCTTGCGTGCGTCCCCATCTGTCTCCGATCACCCCACCCACCCAACACCCGACCGCGCCGATAGCGATCACCGCAAACGTAGCCAGAGCTGCCGTAGATCCGTTCTCTGGGGTCTGGTTGCCGAGAGATGCTCGCAGGAAGACGATGAACCAGGCCCACATCGCGTATAGCTCCCACATGTGCCCGAAGTAACCGAGCGACGCCAGCAAGACGCGTCGGTTCTTGAAGACGCGTCCCGTCTCTCTCATGTCGAAGGTCGCGCGAGGAAATGGAAAAGGACCCTCTCGGACGAAAGCCAACACGAACGCGGCGCCCAGAACGGTCAGGGATGAGGTGGTCCAGATCACGGTCCTCCATTCCAGCCCACCAAGAGCGTTGACGAGGTGCGGCGATGCCGTTCCAAGGGTGAGGGCTCCGATGAGAAGACCGAGCGCGGTACCGCGCCCCGCCCTGAACCAGGTCGCCAGGAGCTTGACCGCGGGCGGATAGACGCCTGCAAGGAACGCCCCGGTCATGAATCGAAGGGGGACGGCCAACGTCGGGCCTTCTGCGGCGAGAACCCCGAGGTTCGCCCCCGCAGCCAACAGTGCAGACAGCGCCACCAGCGATCGGGGCGAGAACACGTCGGGAAGGTTCGTGAGAGAGGAGACAAGTGCTCCGACGACAAAACCCAATTGGACTCCGATGGTCAGCCACGCGGCCGATCCGTCCGAGAGCGTCCACTCCTCACGCAGCTGCGGGATCACCGCAGTGGCCGAGAACCAGGTCGTCATCGTGAGGACGATCGCCATGGCGAGATAGGCCAGCGCGCGCCACTGGGCGGAGATCGCCACCACGCGGTCATCCGGGGTATCCGCCGACCTGGCGACCGCACCGAACCTCGATCTCTCCATCTCCGTAACCGTAGTAAGGCCCCGGCGACCACTGCCACGCAGTGATCGGCACGGGCCCGGCGGGCGCGGTTGACTACTGACCGTTGGTCAGTCTAGGGTGACCGGCGGTCAGTAGAGAGGAGGCGGAGTGGCAACGAGAACGGATCAGAAGAACGGCTCGAGCTCGACCCAGAGTGCGCCGCGGTTGCGCAGATCTCCGGCGACTCCCTCGGGGCCGGCCTGGCTGGGGATGGTCGCCATGGCCCGGGACCCGCTGAGCTTCCTCATCCGGTCCTTCGTCGAGAACGGGGACTTCGTCCGCACCCGCATCGGGCCGACGCGCCGGTACCGGTACGCATACCTGGCGGCGCGACCGGACTATGTCGAGCACGTGCTGAAGACGAATCAGGCTAACTACATCAAGGCGCCGACCTATCGGCCCATCAGACATTTCCTCGGAGAGGGGCTGCTGACCAGCGAGGGTGATACGTGGATGCGTCATCGCCGGCTGGCCCAGCAAAGCTTCTACAAGGACAAGCTCCAGGGGTGGGTGGACATCATGGCTACCACCTGCGGACGGATGCTCGATGGCTGGCGCGCTCCGGCGTCGGGTGAGCCGGTTGATATATCGCTCGAGTTCTCGCGCATCACCCTGGCGGTCGTCGGTCGAACTCTCTTCCATTCGGATCTGACTCGTGATGGCTCCGTTGTCGCCCCCGCGCTGGGAACCATCCAGAGCCACATCGAGCGTCGCATCCTCTTTGCGTTCACGCCCCGGCTCTACGAGATGGTCGAACGCCTCCCCACGCGTGAGAACCGCCGCAATGCGAGAGCCACGAGCCGCCTGGATGCGTTGATCCACGAGATCATCGGGGGACATCGTGCCGAGGGGAGTGGGGAGGGCGATCTCCTCAGCTCATTGATGTCCGCCCGGGAGGCCGGCAAAGGCCTCAGCGATTCGGAGCTCCGAGACGAGGCGATGACTTTCTTGCTCGCAGGCCACGAGACGACGGCCAATGCCCTCACCTGGACCTGGTACCTGTTGTCCAAGAACCTCCACGTGCTCGAAGAGCTGCAGGGAGAAGCGGACTCGGTGATCCAGGGAGAGGTCCCGACCGCGGCGGAAGTCGAACGGCTGGAGTTCACGCGGGCCGTGATCGAAGAGTCGATGCGTCTCTATCCTCCCGCCTGGTTGATCGAGCGCGAGGCCACGAGGGACGACGAGCTCGACGGTTACGAGATCCCCGCCGGCTCCGTCGTCATGGTCAGCCCCTACGTCACCCACAGACATCC
>JALZBR010000153.1 GCA_030863485.1 Actinomycetota bacterium | reverse complement strand
GGCGGGCGGGTTCGGCATTCCAGGGAATCGGACCCTCCAGGTTCCAGTCGACCTTCACGGTGGCGTTGTCCCACTGAAACCGATCGAGGTCTTCTATAAGAGCCGGAGGGAGGTGGTCCGGGCTCAGCAGGTCGCGGTAGAGGGCCGGAGCCGAGACGTCCGCTAGGATCGCCCGCCGCGCAGCGATCTCGTCGCCACCTTCGACCCTTACTCCGCAAGCGAGGCCGTCGCGGACGACCACTTCGACGACCCTCTCGCCGCAGTGGACTTGGCCCCCTCGTTCCGTCAACCGGTTGATGAGGGCCTTAGTGATTCCGCCAGCTCCTCCCTCGGGAACGGGAAATCCGACCTCCTGTCCGAGGGCGCACATGATCCACCCGTAAAAGCCCGACATGGGCGTTTCCGGCGCAAGGTCGGCGTGCAGGGCGGTCCCCGTTAAAAGGCGGCGACCGGCATCTGCGCCGAACTCCTCCTCGCCCAGCCTTCTAACGGGAAGGATCATGAACCGGAGAAACCTCGGAAGTTTGCGGGGACCGAGGGCAGCGAGCAGCTGAACCGCTCCCTTCACCGGCGGCATCGGCGAAAACATCAGGGCAAGAAGTCCGCTCCTGGTCTTCTGCCACCGGCCGAACAGCCTCCGCCAGGCATCCCCGTCGCCGACCTCTCCGTTAGCGGCCAGCGACGTTGCGGTCTCGTCCAGGTCTCTGGACAATACCGGGCAGGTGCCGTCCTCTGAAGGGTGAGCTAGAACCAGCGGGGCGTGGCGCCACTTGAGCCCGTACCGCTCCAGGGCAAGGCTCGAGAATATCGGCGATGCCACACCGAACGGGTAAAACGCGCTGCAGATGTCGTTGAAGAACCCCGGCTCGATCAGCTCCAAGGTCCTCGCGGCGCCGCCCGGCTGTGGTTGGGACTCGAGGACGGTGACGCTCCAGCCTTCGTCGGCGAGCAGGTTGGCGGCCACCAGGCCGTTGGGACCAGACCCGATGACCACCGCGTCCACGTCTAACGCTTACCCGGTCAGAGAGACATTCACCCCCGGCATTGCAACCCCTTCGCTAACCTTTCAGTGGTCCGGCCGGTAGGGTGGGCGCTGCCTGCGTCGCGAGGTCCGGGGAGGTCCTGGACTGAGATTGGAGACGAGCTAACGATTGAGCGTCGACGACTGGTTCCTCTCTCCCGACGAGAGAGGGAATCCGGAAACCGAGATCGACCGTCGGCACGGCGATGGCAAGGCGTGGACCGACGGCAACCAAGTTAGCGTTCTCGTACACGGAGCCAACTACTACGCGCGTCTGTACGAGGAGCTTCGCGCCCTCCAGAAAGACGACTGGGTCCACTTGACCGACTGGGAAGGCGACCCGGACGAGATGCTGGCGGGACCGGGAACTGAGGTAGGAAAGGTCCTCGCCGAGCTTGCGGCAAGAGGAGTTCATATCCGTGGGCTCCTGTGGCGCTCCCATCCTCGCCAGGCCCACTTCAGTGAGCAGCAGAACTTCCGTCTCGTGCGAGAGGTGAACAAAGCTGGCGGCGAGCTTCTCCTAGACGAGCGAGTGCGCGGAGACGGAAGCCACCACCAGAAGCTGTTTCTTTTGCGGCGCGCCGCCGCCCCCGAGAAGGACGTGGCATTCGTGGGAGGGATTGATCTCGCCTACGGGCGGAACGACGACGCGCGACACGAGGGTGATCCTCAAGCCGTCGACCTCAACCCCCTTTATGGGGAGCGTCCTCCCTGGCACGACATCCAGCTCGAAGTCAGGGGGCCTGCCGTCGGTGACCTCGCTCATACCTTCCGGGAACGGTGGCAGGACCCCACCCCCCTCGACCATCGCAACCCGCTGAGGCTCGCGCTGAGACAGCTAACCCGGCAGCCTCGGCGGCCCGATCCGCTTCCTCCAGTGCATGACGACCCTCCGAGCGCAGGACCGCACTCGGTCCAGGTAGTGCGCACCTATCCGGCAAAGCGACCCCCCTATCCCTTCGCCGCTCAAGGAGAGAGAAGCATCGCCCGCGCATATCTCAAGGCTCTACGACGCGCCCGTCGTCTCGTCTACGTGGAGGACCAGTACCTGTGGTCCCGCCACGCAGCGGAGGCGTTTGCGGAAGCGCTGGACCGGTCACCAGAACTACACCTAATCGTCGTCGTGCCCCGCTTCCCGGAGCGCCCCGGACGCGTCTCGGAGGCCGGCGAGAACATCGGCCGTGCGCACTTCATCGAAACGGTTCGGTCGGCGGGGCGAGAGCGCTTCGCCATCTACGACCTCGAGAACGTTCACGGGGTGCCGATCTACGTTCATGCCAAGGTCTGCGTGATCGACGACGTCTGGCTGGAGGTCGGTTCCGACAACCTCAACCGCCGGTCCTGGACCCACGACTCCGAGCTGTCGTGCGTCATCCTCGACTCGACACAGGATACGCGGAAGCCCCCAGACCCGGCGGGCACGGGGGACGGCGCGCGGAGGCTTGCCCGAGAGACACGGCTTAGCCTCTGGCGAGAGCATTTGGGCCGCGCCGAGGAGGACGATGCCGACCTCGTCGACCCCGCTTCGGGGTTCAAGGCTTGGCAAGCAGCCGCCACTGCGCTGGACGAGTGGCACCTCAGTGGAAAGCAGGGTTCGCGGCCCCCAGGGCACGTCCGGGTGCACCAGCCCGAGTCCGTTTCGGGTCTCAGCCGCTGGTGGGCGGACGCCATCCATAAGACACTGGTCGATCCCGACGGGCGGCCCCGCCACCTCAGGAAGGTGGACGAGCTCTGAGACCGAGACGAGGAACGGGAATGCGAATAGAGAGGTGAGGCCGTGAACGATCGCGAGTACGAGCTGGACGCCGAGTACCAGCGGATCCTTCGAGCTCCAACGGAGGAAGAAGCTCTTCGGCTGGAAGCCGCCCAGTTAGTCGAATCCGATAAGAGCTCGGATCTTGAAGACCCCGACGACGACCCCCTCGACCTAGAAGAGGGCCTCCGCGAAGCACGGGAAGGGGCGGCTCAGGTTGACCGTGTTCTTGCAAGGGCTGCGGGCGAGATCGGGTACCGAGAGGGCCCGAACAACAGCACGAAGTACGGCCAGTGGTACGGAATGAACCACGCGCCCTGGTGCGCAATGTTCGTGTCTTGGGTCTTCTACGAGGAGGGGCTGCCACTTCCGGCAACGACGGCAAAGGGTTTTGCCAGGACCCTCTTCGGAGCCCAGTGGTTCCAGAGGCATGGAAGATGGACTACCACTCCCGCCCGGGGCCACGTGGTCTTCTACGACCTTTCGGCGAGCGTCGAAAGCATCGATCACGTCGGGGTCGTCGAGCGAGTCAACGGGGACGGCTCCATCAGGACGATTGAGGGCAACACATCGGGTGGAGGCTCGCGCGAGGGCGACGGGGTTTATGCGAAGAATCGCCGGCGCGGCATAGTCGGGTACGGCGTACCCGACTACAAGCCAAACGGCGGTGGCGGTCCGCCTCCCTGGCCGCCGTGGCCCGGGCGCATACTCAAGCAGCCCCCACCGATGCTGGGTGGCGATGTCCGCCAGTGGCAGCAGCGGATGAAGGACCGGGGTTGGCGAATCGCCGTGGACGGGAGTTACGACCCACGCGACGACGAGATCTGCCGGGCATTCCAACAGGAAAAAGGTCTCAAGGTCGACGGCGAGGTCGGGCCGGAGACATGGCGAGCTGCATGGACGTTGCCGGTAACTTGATCCCCGGGCAGGAGGCGCTTAAGAGGAGCTTCGGCGTCGCGATCTAAGGAAGGCGCTGGAACCACAACAGGCTCAACGCCGCAGTGGCAAGCAGGAAAAAGGCCGCCAAGCCGGCAACCTGGGGGGTCAGCTCACGCCGCTCCTCGCGAAACCCGAGCTGCGAGCCGACGCTGCGGTAAATCTCCTCGAGCGAGTCGGCGGTCGTCGATTCGAAGTAGCGTCCACCCGTGGTCACGGCCACCGATTCGAGCTCTGCCCTGTTTAGGGTCGTGCGGACGAACTGGCTCCCAGCTCGCTGTAACGCCCCCCGCTCGGTCCCGATTCCAACGGCGTAGACGGGCACACCGGCGGCGCGGGCAGTTTCTGCAACCTGCTGGGGCGGGACCCCTCGATTCGTTGCGCCGTCGGTCAGGACAAGGATCGACGCGGGGACGCGCCGGCCCCCCTCCCGCTCGACCATGATCTGGTCCAGAGCAACGGCAAGACCGTCCCCCATCGCAGTCCCCCCGCGAATGCGCAACCTATCGACGGCTTCCTCCACCACCTCCTTGTTGGAAGTCAGCGGAGCGACCAACCTCGCGTAATCGCTGAACGAGACCAGACCCACGCGCATCCCCCCGGGAAGAGAGTCCAAGAACTCCTTGGCGGCGTCCTTGGCGGCGCTGATCCGGTTGGGCCTCAGGTCACCAGCACCCATGGAGCCGCTCACGTCCACGACGAGCATGATCGACGCCTGTTCACGGGGGATCCTCACGGTTGCGACGGGGCGCGCCGCCGCGCCCACGAGCAGTATCAAGGTGATGAGGAAGAGCGCCGGGGCGACGTGCCGCCTCCATCCGGGGCGTCGTGGAGCAACGGTCTCCAGCAACTCCAGGTTCGTGAAGCGAACTGCGTAGGACTTCCGCCGCTGTTGCACCAGGAGGTAAAGCGCGCCCAGCGCCGGCACCAGCAGGAGCAGCCACAGGAGTCCAGGGTTGAGAAACCTCATTTTGGCCCGTTTGACCGTCCCGTCGAGGAAGGCTTGTGGCCACGCTTACGAGCGAGAAACGCCATGATGTCCGAAAGCCAGTCTCGATCGGTCGACACCACGAGGTGGCGGGCTCCCGCGCCGGCGATCCACTCTTCACGCTGCTTGATCTGCTTCTCGGCGGCCGCTTGATAGGCCTGCACAAGGTTGGGCCGCGAGGTATCGAGCTCGAGCTGATGCCCGGTTTCGGGGTCTTGAAGTACAAGCGGTCCGACCGATGGCAAGAACGCCTCCCTTGGATCGCCGATCTCCACCGCGATGACGTCGTGGCGGTGGGCAAGGCGGGTGAGCGCCTCCTTCCAGGACCCTCCGCCCAGCCAGTCGGAAAGCACCACTATCACCGAAGGCCGCCGAACCACCATGTTGGCCTCGTCGAGCGCCAGGTCGAGCCTGCTTCCCCGTCCCTCCTCCGGCTTCACCTCGACGAGAAGCTCGAGAAGCCGGAGAGCCGCCCTGCGGCCAGAGGAGAAATCAAGCGCGGCGAGACGGCCGTCGCCGAAGAGCATCCCCCCGATCCTGTCACCCCGGCGCAGCACGAGAGCCGAGACGCCGGCCACCACCTGCTGCAAGAGCTCTTCCTTGGTCTGCGCGGCAGTGCCAAAACCCATCGAGGCGGACCGGTCGATCAGGAAAAAGGCGCTCGTGTCGCGTTCGGACTCGTAGGTCCGAACGTGCGGATGTCCGGTCCTGGCCGTCACGTTCCAGTCGATGGACCTGACGTCGTCACCGGGCAGGTACTCCCGAATCTCGGCTAACTCCGTCCCCTCTCCCAGATACCGGCTTCGGTGGACTCCTGTGTTCATCCCGCTGAGACGCTTGACGACCTGCAACTCCATCTCCCTCAACACGCGCTCGGCCAGCGGAAGCTTGACTCGAGACTCGGAAGCCCGTGCCGGGGAAGGTTTCCGGATAAACGCACCTACACGCCACATCCGGTTGTTTGCCGAGCTCATGGCCGGTTGATCAGTCCTCGCAGCTCCTCGACGTGTGCCTGTTAGCCATCTCGGTCGGGTGGCGGCACGAAGTTGACGGCCCAGGCCGGCCGGGTCCACGCTGCCGTATCTATGGTAGGTACCGGGAGCTTTGCCTGTACGCGCCGGAGAATGTCGTCGGTTGACACGCCTTCGGCCAGGGCGCGGTAAGAAGGTACGATCCTGTGGCGAAGGACGTCGGGAGCGAGCGCTTCGAGATCCGCCGGCACCACGAAGTCGCGGCCCCGGATCACGGCCAATGCCCTTGCCGCAAGGATCAAGTTGATGGAGGCCCTTGGGCTGGCCCCGTATTGAATGTAAGGCTCGACCTCGTCGATGCCGAAGTCCTTGGGTCGGCGGGTGGCGCACGCGAGCTTCACGGAGTAATCCCGGAGGCGCCAGTCGACGTAAATGATCCTAACGAGCTCCTGAGCGCCTCGCAGGACGTGTGGATCTAGCACCTGCCTGGGCGGAAGCGGCGGCTGCAGCGCCCTGTCAACGACCGCGAGCTCGTCCGTATAGGCGGGATAGTCGACGAGGATCTTTAGCATGAACCGGTCGAGCTGCGCTTCGGGTAGCGGGTAGGTGCCCTCTGACTCGATCGGGTTCTGAGTGGCAAGGGCGAGGAACGGCTCGGGCACCTGAAACGATGTTCCTCCGATCGTGACCTGCCGCTCCTGCATGACTTCGAGGAGGGCCGACTGGACCTTTGCCGGAGCCCTGTTGATCTCATCCGCCAGAAGGAAGTTGGCAAACACCGGGCCCAGCTCTACCCGGAAGGTGGCGTTCCCCGGCTCCAGCACCCGGGTCCCGATGAGATCGGCGGGGACGAGGTCTGGCGTGAACTGGATCCGCTTGAAGATGCCGCCGAACACCTGGGCCACTGTCCGAAGGGTCAGTGTCTTCGCCAAACCCGGCACTCCCTCGAGCAGTACATGGCCTCGGGCAATAAGAGCGGTCACCACCTTCTCGAGCATCTGATCCTGTCCGGCGATGACTCTCTTGATTTCGAAGTGGGCACGCTCCAGGATCAGGGCCGCCTCTTTTACTGAGGTCGGTGGCTGGTCATAAGGAAGTCCAGAACCGCCCATGGTGGCGTCGTATCCGACGGTCGGAGGTCTCCACCTTTCCGTGCTCATCTATCTCTCCTGATCGGGTGGCAGGCCGGCGTCCAAATGGTGGCAAGGGCCGTGGTCATATTCCCCTCTATCTACCTAGTTACCTGAGGTCGGCAACGACGCCCAGCCCCGCCTCTTCTGAAAGAAGCTCGCTCCACGAGCACCGGAAGGTACCCCTGAAGCAAGCTAAAGAAAGGACCTCTCTACGATACCGACCCTCCGGAAAATAGTCCGGACAGGGTACCCCTCATCGCACAATAGGAGCAGGAGAGGCGCGTTCCTACAGGCGACTCGCGATCCAATCCGCTCCGGTAGCCGGGGTCATCACTGCTCAATGGAGCAGCACCTGCAGCACGAGCTGCGGCGCAATTGGCGTAGTACTCGCTCATTACGCCGGGGACTACGGGAGCAGCGGGTGCGAGGGCGCCGGCAGCAAGCCGCGTAGATCCTCGATCGTGTCGGCCTCGTCGGCGCTCTTGTCGGGCCGGTAACGCTTCACCCGCGCGAAGCGCAGCGCTATACCGCCGGGATAGCGGGTCGAGACCTGGACCCCGTCGAGGGCAATCTCAACCACGAGCTCGGGGCGCACGAACACCACGATCCCCCGCCGCTCGGTCTCGCGCTGGAGCAGGGCGTTCGTCTGCCAGCGGAGGAGGTCATCGGTTAACCCCTTGAAGCACTTGCCCACCATCAAGAACTCGCCGCTTTCCGGCGCTCGCGCGCCGAGGTGCAGATTCGAGAGCCACCCGCGCCGGCGCCCGTGGCCCCACTCCGCACCGAGCACGACGAGGTCGTAGGTCTGCACGGGCTTAACCTTTCGCCACGCCTTGCCGCGCCGGCCAGCGGCGTAGAGCGAAGCTGCGTCCTTGACCACAACGCCCTCGTGCCCCGCGTCCAGTGCCTCGTCCAAGAGGCGCTGCGCCTCATCGGGGTCAGAGGTGATCACGGCGGGGATCTTGAGCTTCGGGGAGATCGCCTCGAGCCGGGCGGCCCGCTCCTCCAGCGGCGTGTCTAGCAGGTCGTCCCCATCCGCATGCAGCAGGTCAAAGAGGAACGTCTCGACGCCCTCGGGAGGCGCCTCCGAGTCGATGCGAGACATCGTGTCCTGGAATGCAGCCGGTACACCCTGCTGCATCCACAGAGCCTCGCCGTCGAGCACCGCTTGCCTCACCGGGAGGCCGCGCACCGCCTCGACGATTCCCGGGAGGGCAGAGGTGATCTCGTTGAGGTTGCGCGTGTATATGCGCACCTCGTCGTCCCGTCGATGGATCTGAATGCGGATGCCGTCGAGCTTCCACTCGACCGAGGCGCGCTCGAAACCTGACATCGCGTCCAAGACGCTCTCGGCGGTGGAGGCGAGCATCGGCAGGACCGGCCGGAAGATCTCGAATCCGACCGCTCGGAGTCCCTCCTCCCCGGTGGTCAGCGCGATGCTGGCCGTCCGGGGGAGGTCTCCCGAGAGCATGAAAGCCCGCCGGACGATCTCGCCCGGAACGCCGGCCGCAATTGAGATCGCGTCCACCATCAGGCCGGCGAGCGCGCCCTGTCTCAGCTCGCCTGTGAAAAGGCGCGTCAGGAAGTCCGACTCCGAATCGGTCGCACGGGCGAAGAGGTCCCCGAGGATCGTTCGGCGCTGCGTCACCGAGCCGCCTCCAACGGCTCCCTCGATGGCGGTGATGGTCCGATCGACGTCGGCGACCGCTAGGGACGGCTCGGGAGCGGGTCTTCGCTCGACCCCATAGGCCGTTGAGTAGCCGATGCCGACCCGCCCCTGGCGTGGCACTCCTGAAAGAAAGCCGACGGCAATGGGAACCTCGTCAGCATCCAGAGTCCGGAGCAGCTCGGCAAGGATCGCTACCTTGCGAGAGCGAGAGGTGGTCCCTGCGATCTCATTTGAGGCACGAACGACATCGGCGAGCAGCGTCATAGCTTAAGAGCTACTCGAGGCCGAGATCGCCGCACCTCGATACAAGCGATCGCGGGTGTTAAGGGAGTCGGGTGACCCAGTTAGAACACGACTTCGGCCAAGAGGTCGACCTGGTCGGGTTCGGGGACGGTCGGATCCAGGATGAGCTCGTCGACGCCAGCTTCACCGTACGCTTCGATAGCGCCGCGAACTGCCTCCGGCGATCGGAGAGCGCTCCCGGCGATCATCTCCGCCACTTCGCTGCCCGCAGGCTCGTAGTAGTCGAGCAAGGACTGGCGAGAAGCCTGTTGGGTATCGCCGAGGGAGAAATAGGCTAGAGCCAGGATTTTCGGCCGATCGTCGCGTCCCGCCTCACTCCACGCGGAGTGCACCTTCTCGGCCATCGCTTGTGTGGCATCCGGAGGCAGGCCGCCCGCGGTCCATCCCGACCCGAACTCGACCACTCGCCGAACGCTCGGTTGGGTCTCCCCTCCTAGGATCAACGGTATTCCCGGGTGCTGTACGAGCGGTGGCGCAACCTCTCTCGTCCCCTCGATGAGGGGCTCCCCCGCCCACGCCCTCCGAAGATCTCGAAGCTGCTCCTCGAATCGCTGGCCTCGGTAGTGGAAGTCCCGGCCCGTCAGAGGGTAGTCCTGCTCACGCCATCCGATGCCCAGCCCGAGGGTCAGCCGGCCGCCGGTGAGCTGATCAACGCTCGCCGCCTGCTTGGCCAGCTCCGCCGCGCTCCGTGCCGGAGCGATCAGGACGTTGGTCAGCAACCGGATTCGCTCGGTCACAGCGCCTGCTGCCGCGAGAACAGTCAGCTCCTCGTATCCCGGATAGGACACGGCCCCGATCGTGGCGAGACTCAAGAAGCCGGCCGCGTCGGCGCGCCGGGCCCACTCCAGCAACTGCCCGCCGGTCGCCCCGGGGACTGTATTAGGGATACCAATGCCTATGTCCACTGCGCCTCCTACTCCTTACGACCGACCGCACCCTCAGAAGGGCAGACGATAGCATCCATACAACTGAGGCTTGACGGTTCAAGCGGTCGAGGCCTATCGGACCGACCAGATTCGTCGGGTGGGTACGGCTGCCGGTCTCTGGCGATGGCGGGCGGGCCGCGAGACGTCCAGCGGCGGAACATCCATGTAGATCGGAGCGGTATGGGCCGGCTTGACGCTGAAATGCGCCGACGTGTAATGGACGCCCGGGTCGCACGGCTGGCCACTGTTCGCCCCGATGGCCATCCCCACGTCGTGCCGATCACGTTCGCGCTCCACGAGGACATGATCGTCAGTGCTATCGATGACAAGCCGAAGACCACGGCCACCCTCCAACGGCTCCGAAACATCGAAGCCCACCCCATAGTCAGCATCATCATCGACCACTACGACGATGACTGGTCGCTGTTGTGGTGGGTCCGGGCGGACGGGACCGCCCGCATCGTCGGGCAGGGCACGGATCGCGAGAAAGCCATCAGCTGGCTCGCCGCCAAGTACGCCCCCTACCTGGAGCGTCCTCCCCGGGGGCCGGTGATCGTCGTTGCGGTGGATCGCTGGACGTCGTGGTCGGGGGGGAAGGGCGATCATTCAGAGGTCGGAGCCCACGAGTTGATCGAGGAGTCGTAGACCGACGCAGCGCAGACGCCGACTCATCCTGCGCCCCTTGCTCCACCTTGCCTTGCAGGTTGAGTCCGCCCGGACGGGCCAACGTTTGCCCCTTCCGTCCAGAAATTGCAACACCGTCCTGCTCAGCTAAGAGAGCGCGGTTTTAGAGGCGCGCAGCTGGCGCCACTAGCGGGGCGGGCTTACGCGGGGTGCGGAGTTGTTGTCGGAGGTACTTCGCCGCTAGGCGAACTCGAATGGCAGACTTCGTGAGGCGGGGGCAGGTCAAGTGAGGGATTGCCGTCAAAGAAACCGTCGGGCAGCAGATGAAATCCGATCCTCGCAACGGGCATGACAGGCCACTCCTCGACTCTGGGAACGTGGTGCGATCCGAAGACGTACCAAACGACAATGTCGGTGTTCTCGATGTTGCGGTCAGCCTCCGTCCAAAGAGGAAGGCCGTCAGGGCCTCGGTTCTGCCAGGGATAGTCACCTGCCGCGTAACGCTCCCTTTCGTGGTAGGGGGTAACCCACAGGTTCTTGGAAGCAAACTTGGCCCGGCGCAGCATCGGCGAGTCCTCTGAATGAAACAACCCAACGTTGGCTCCGGGCTGCAGACGATAAGCGACAGGCTCACCGATCTCATTGACTCTGTTCGGGTTTGTAATCCTCCAGAAGCGAGCACTAGCCTGGTTCACGTTCCGCGCGGCTTCCTTTTCGGTTCTCAGCGGCGTCGCCCTTGCAACCCATGCCATCCCGTAGGGGTTCTCCTCCCCCGGCGGCACGGCCTCCGAGTTCACCTCAACCACGGTGTTTTCGAGACCGTCAATGTTTGTATCGAGCCGGACACAGAAGAAGTGCTGGTGGTTCGGCCCGTAAAGCCCCGGCGCGACCGGAGTGCCGTACTTTGGCTTCGTGCCAGGGGCATAAGCGCCGGTTGAAAGCACCCCAGTCAGCTTCACCTCGAACTCGATGCTGCCGTCCTGGTAGAGGTACCAGAAAAATCCGTATTCGTAGTTGGCCACGTTGACGATCGACGAGAGTACGAGACGCCGCATCCGCCGCACCTCGACCGTTTCCATCTGATAGTCGAGATGCTTCCAGGCGATGCCCACATCCTCCTCGTGCATGCAGACCGCGTTCGGTAGAACGATGGGCTTGCCGTCCTGGTCGTTGCCGAGACCGTCGAAGTAATGGATCTCACCAAGGCAGTCGCACCCGGGAAGAAGCGAGGTCACAAGAAGACCAAGTCCAACTTCCCCCGCATCAAAGGCGAGCTTGTGGACGTGGGTTGGAGCCGGATCGCCGTACGGCACGACCATCTCGGCAATCGACGCTCTGTACAGAACGGGCCGCAGCTCGCCTCGGTCGTCGTACCGAACGTCGAACAGGATGAGGCCCTCCCGCGTAGTCCAGCCGACGTGCAGCTGCCACTTTTGCCACTCGACGCGATGGCCGTCGACCTTCCAGCTCGGGCCCTCAGGCTGGGTAATGTTGATTGGCTTCATATCCTCCCGGAGCCGGTGAAAACGGGGCCGGTTGCGCTCGCCGGCGGCGATCATCAACTCGGGGTTGTACTCGCCCTGAAACTTCGGAATCGGCACTACGCCGTGATCGGTGACCTCGAGGACCTCCATCTTGTTGAGATCTACAACCGCCGTCAGACCCTCAACCGGCCGGGCGTACTGTTGTCCGTTGTCTACCGAGCGAACCCACGTTAGTGGGCGGGCGACTCGTCGGGCTCCGGGATCCGTGTCCGAAAGCCACGATCCAGGCCATGGATCGATATAGGCAAGCGAAAAGTCATCGATACCGCGCCGGCGCATCGCCTCCTGCCAGCGGGGATCGGAGGTTATGAGCGCTGGCACAGCAAAAGCCTCTTCGATCATGTAGGCGGGGTTCACACCAGGCTTTTCCTGCCAGCTCTCGACCAATCCCTTGGTAAGAGAAACGACCGCCTCGTAGGTCTTGCTGTTGGCCCGGTCGTACACGACGGCGAATGCCCTGCGCTCTAGCGCTTCCGTCCCATTCCAGGTGAGCACATCGTGTTTTGGGGGCTCGTGCAACCACAAAGAAACGAAGCGATGCGCCTCATCAAGCTGTCTGGCGCTCTTGATGATCGCAACTGCCGAATCTAGCTCGGCAGGGCTCAACGGCATAAGGGGATGTAAGGCGTTGCTGGATGAGGGGGTTGAAGCGACCTCTGCCCTGACCGCATCACTCATGCGTTACCTCCTGCTCGAGTCAAGGTACGGCCGGGCTAGTCCCCGCCGCCCGCGCTTGGGTATTGACAGCTACTTGGTCCACCTCCTGCAAAGGGGGTAGACGCAATTTGGCGAGCAACTTCGCCCCGGGATTGAGGATGCCCATGACGTTAGATGTGGACGTAGCAAACTCGATGTCGGGTCTTGCCTTCTTGGCTTGTAGTCCCGATGTTTGCCGCACGGATCTCGTGTCTTTCCCTGCCCTAGGAGTTGCTTTTCGTCTAGACAGGACGTTGGCGATCAGCGCATTATTGCAAAGATGCTCACACGGCGGTCGACGGCAGGCGGGCCCACTAGAACAGCCGAGAGGCTCGGAACGGGCAGGCACTCACCCAAGCACATCTGATGTGCGGTGGGATCACGAGACGCGGCTCTTGGGCCCCGCCCGGAGATGCACGCGTTCCCCCTGCTTTCCGAACAGACTAAGAAACTCGACCGCATTCTCGTCGGCGGCCCCGAACCAGTGCGGAATGCGAGTGTCGAACTCCGCCGCCTCCCCCGGCGACAGCACCAGGTCGTGCTCGGCAAGGACAAGTCGGAGCCGTCCGCTGAGGACGTACATCCATTCGTAACCCTCGTGGGTCTGCAAATCGGGCTCGCGTCGGCGCTTGCCGCCCGGGATCACGAGCTTGTACGCCTGGATGCCGCCGGAACGGCGGGTGAGAGGCAGCATCGTCATGCCGCGACGCTTGACCGGTCGTAGGTGAATACGCGGGTCACCGGTGGGTCGGGCACCCACCAGCTCATCGAGCGTGACGCCGTAGGCCCTGGCCAACGGGAGCAGGCGCTCGAGTGTTGCCCGACGCTCACCCGACTCCAGTCGGGACAGCGTGCTAACCGAGATGCCGGTCTTCGCCGACACGTCGGCCAGCGTGATGTCCCGCTCCCGGCGCAGCGCCCGGAGTCGCGCTCCGACGCTAGCGAGCGGGTTATCAACGTGGGTGTTCATGACCATTAGTTTGCCATACCGGCAATAATATTTGCCAAGGTGGTCTAGCCACACATACTCTTGGCGCGGGAGGTGATCACGATGATCGATGAACTAATGAATGACTATGACGTGGTGGTGATCGGCGGAGGTCCCGCGGGGTTGAACGGAGCGCTGATGCTGGCCCGGTCCCGTCGGTCAGTGGTGGTGATCGATTCGGGCTCCCCGCGCAACAGCCGAGCCGAGGGCGTGCACGGCCTGCTAGGCCACGACGGCATCCCGCCCGGGGATCTCATCGAGCGCGGCCGCAGCGAGGTACGCCTCTACGGCGGCCACGTGGTGACCGGAGAGGTCATCAGGGGAGGACGGGACGGGGACAGGTTCATCGTGGAGCTGGCCGACGGCAGGTCCGTTTCGGCACGCCGGCTGCTGGTCACCACCGGGCTAGTCGACGAGCTACCGGACGTGCCGGGAGTGCGGGAGCGCTGGGGGCGCGACGTACTCAACTGCGCCTACTGCCACGGGTGGGAGGTCCGCGATCGGGCCATTAGCGTGCTGGCCACCGGACCCATGTCGACCCATCAGGCACTCCTGTTCCGGCAGTTGAGCGACGAAGTCATTTACTTGAGCCATACGATGCCGCCAAACGACGAGCAGGCCGAACAGTTAGCCTCCCGGGGAATCCCCGTCGTCGGGGGAGAGGTGGCGTCCCTCGAGGTCGTCGAGGACCGCCTCGCGGGGGTGCGGCTGCCTGATGGCACGGTGGTCGATTGTGAGGCCTTGGTGGTCTCGCCCCGGATGGTCGCCCGGACCGGCTTCCTGGCCGACCTCGGCCTGCGCCCCGCGGAGCATCCGTTGGGGGTTGGGGAACACCTTAGCGTCGATTCGACAGGCCGCACGGACGTACCGGGAGTATGGGCCGCAGGCAACGTCACCGATCTCTCCGCCCAGGTCGGTACCTCGGCGGCCGCTGGCGCGTTCGCGGCTGCCCAGATGAACGCCGACCTGGTCGTCGAGGAGACTCGCCGGGCGGTCGAGGCCTACCGGGAGGCGTCGCTCGCGTCCTGACGGCGGCTGGTTTCCCGATCCGTGTCTCCCGAAGTAGAGCGACGGGGTAAGAACGAAGAGTGGGTGAAGTAGGTCGATCCGGCACGAGCTGCGGTGGCTGTGTCCGATTGGCCTCAAGCCCCTGCTAGACGAGCGCAAGGTAGATGCGGAGCAGTATGTGGTGCTAACTGGATAAGCCTCCTCCAGGAAGGGGAACGCCATGTCGACCAGAAGATTGACCAGATCGAGGAACCACCGGTTGATCGCCGGTGTATGCGGCGGCCTCGCGGAGCACTACGGCTGGAGCGTCGGGCTGGTCCGGCTGCTGTTCGTTGTGTTCGGTCTTTTTGGTGCCGGTGAAATTGCCTACATCATTTTGTGGATCCTGATGCCGAAAGAGTAAAAAGCGCGATGTATGGGCTCTGAAACCTCCCGACGCGACCGAGAGTCACGCTGCGCCGGCGCTCGTCTCTTCTGCGAACAGCTCGACGAACCGGCGAAGGATTGCCGGGGGGTGAACGACGTTGCTGGCCCGGGCGCTCGCCTTGATGGTTTCCGCCTCGTGTGGGTCGAAGTACCCGGCATGCTTGTACACGTCGACCCGGACGTCGACACCGTCGACGTCCAGCTCCGGATGGAACTGGATGGCATAGACATTCCTGCCGACGCGGAACGCCTGCACAGGGCAGGCAGCCGAATACGCGAGGTTGACTGCGTGCGCCGGCAGTTCGCGGATCGCCTCCTTGTGTCCGAGGAATGCTTCGAAGCTGTCGGGCAGAGCCTTGAAG
>JALZBR010000146.1 GCA_030863485.1 Actinomycetota bacterium | reverse complement strand
CAACCGACGTTCGTCTTCGATGACTCGATCCTTGACCGCTTCTCTGAACTTGTTGAGATTGCCCTCGAACCTCGGAAGGTCCTCGGCGTCTTCGCGCACCTCGTAGGGAAGCTCGGAGTACGACGTGAGGGGGTTCGGAGCGGTGGTATTCGGGAAGATCGACCAGACCTTGCCGTTGCGGCCGTCCTTTGCGGCAACCGACGGCACGAAGACGCACTCGAACTCGAGGCCCTTGGCCTGGTGCACGGTCATCAACTTCACCGAGTCCTGATCCGCCGGCTGGGTCGCCTCGAGCGTCTCCTCCGCATCCTCCGCGGCATCGAGATAGGCGATGAACGAACGAAGCGTGGCCTCGCCCTCGACGGGGGCGAACGATGCGACCTGGTCGAGGAAGTTCGAGATGTTCTGCTTGGCGGCCCCCGCGGTGCGCGCACTGGACGACTCGAGCGCGTCGAGGATGCCGGCCTCCCGGATGACCTCCTGGACCAGCTCGAGCAGCGGAGCGTTCGACTTCTTGCGGACGACCCCGAGGCGCACGGCAAAGCTCTTCAGCCGGCGCTTTGCCTCGTCCGGAAGGCCCTCGACCTCGTCGAGGTGATTGAGCGACTCGCTCAACGAGAACCCGACCTCGCCGGGCTCCATCTCACGGGCCCGCTCCTCGTCCCCGCCGGCGAGACGCAGACGAAGGTCCCAGTTCTGATCCGCCGACCATCGGGCCAGCAGAGCGAGGTCACGGTAGTGGATGCGCCAGCGGGGGCCGAGCAAGATGCGGGCCAGCCAGCGATTCGCCCCCGGCCTCGTCTCGAGTGCCCGCAACCACGCGACGACCTCGGTCACCTCGGGCGTCTTGAGCAAGCCGCCGAGTCCCACGACCTCCACCGGGATTTTCTTTTCCTCGAGGGCCTGCAGGAGCATGTCCATCGCCGCCTTGCGGCGCACGAGGATGGCGATGTCGCGCCACGCCACGGGCTCCCGACCGTCGCCGAGAACCTGCTCGTGGAGCTCTTCGCACTGCTGCGCGATCCAGTCGGCCTCGGCTCGCTCGTCGGAGAACAAACCGAGCGACACCGCGCCCTCGCCGTTCCACGGCTGCGCGCGCAGAGGATCGCCCGGCCGGCGTTCCGCGGGGATGTGCTCGACGATCGCGTTGGCGACGTCGAGGATCTTTCTGCCCGAGCGGAAGTTCTCGCTCAGAGAGATCGACTCGTAGGGTTGGCCGTCGTTGCGCTTGAAGTCGCGCGGGAAGTTGATGAGGTTGAACATCGTCGCCCCACGCCACGCAAAGATCGCCTGGCGGGCGTCGCCGACGGCCGTGACCGCTCCCCCCTCACCGATCAGCGCCTGGAGCATGCGGCGCTGCGCCACGTTGGTGTCCTGGTACTCGTCGAGCAACACGAACGGGAAGCGACGCCTATAGAGATCACGCACTTCGAGGTTTCCCTCGAGCACATCGACGGCCTTGGTCACCTGATCGCCGAAGTCGATGCGCTCGGCCTTCGCCTTTGCCTTGATGTAGGCAGCGACCGTACGACACAGCTCCTTGCGACGAGCGGCGGTCTCGATCATCTTCTCGTCGGCGTCCTGCATGCCGAGGATGCGATCCGCAGCGGCCTCGATGTCCGACAGGTTCGCCATGTGGTTCGCGACCGACTCGGCCAGAGCCAGCGTCGACTTCACGACGTAGGACGAACGAACCTCGAGATGGTCGAAGGCCGGAAGGTCGTCCATGCACGACAACACGAGCTGCCACTGCTGTGCCTGCGACAAGAGCCCGGCCTCGGGCTCGACGTTCACGAGCAAGCCGTGGTCTCGCACGATGCCGGCGGCAAACGCGTTGTAAGTGAAGACCGAGACGTCCTCGCCGGACTCGTCGTGGAGCTCCGCAAGAGCGAGCCGAACGCGCGCCTGGAGCTCGTCCGCGGCCTTGTTCGTAAAAGTGAGACCGAGCACCTGACTCGGCGAGAAAGGTTGTGTCTCGAGCGCCCATGCGATGCGCGCCGCCATGACGGCGGTCTTGCCCGACCCCGCCCCCGCGATCAGGTGCAGCGGTTCCAGGGGATGGCTGATCGCCCGCCACTGCTCGTCGGTGGGCTCATAGCCCTTGAGCGCGGCCCGAATCGCCGGAGACTTGCGGGGATCGCTCGATCCATCCCGGGCGACGCTCAAGTGGGAGTCGTTCATGCGCACCCCGGGATCTCCTTTTGCGAGCGCGGTCCCTCGTGTCGCACGAACTCCACGCTGCCGCCCTCGAGCGACTCGTAGCGGGCCCGGTTTGGCGCGATCAGCGTCATCGTCCCCTCGTCTTCGTTCGCCACCCAATTGGCATTGGGAAGCGGCCCCACGGGGTCCCAGAAGCTGCCGTCGAAGTCGAGCGTCTCGTCGATCCCGCAGTGATACAGCTCGAATCGATACTCGACGCCTTGCTCCACCCGGGCGGAGGCCGGAAAGACCTTTCCGTCCCTCCAGATGTCGTCCTCGTCGGTGAAGGTGGGCGCCGGCAGAGGCGCGGGTCCTCCGAGAAGCTCCGGCGTATAGCCGGGCCAGAAGACCAACAGGAGACCGCCGACACCGAGCACGACGAAGATCAAGGCGGGAGCAACCCACCTCTTGCTCGCCGTTCCCGAAGCCGCGCTCATGCCGGCAGCTCCTTGCCCTCGGACCACAGCGGGCACAGAGGCTTGAACTTGCACCAGGTGCAGTCGGCCTCGGGATTGGGACGGAAGTCCTCGGCCAGCACGCCCTCCATCAGGCCCGGCAGGCGCTCGAGCACCTTCTCCGCGTCCTCAGGCTTCTGGTTGCGTCTGACGACGTCGCCCTTGACCAGCGGCGGCTTCGGATAGATCAGCTGCATCGAGGCGGGCTCGCCGAGCTCCGCGATCTGAGGGTCGTTCTTCGCCGCGAGGTAGTAGATCGCGAGCTGCAACGACTCGCGCGCCTCGTCCCATCCGATGGCAGCGCTCGACGTCTTGTAGTCCGAGATCACGAGGTTCTTTCCGAGCCTGTCGATGCGGTCGATGCGCCCGGTGACTCGGTGTCCGTCGAGCTCGACCGTGAACTTCGTCTCGGCCTGCACGGCCTCGTACGGCTTGAGGTACTTGCCGTAGCGCATGATCATCAGCTGTCCGTCGCGATGGAACTGTCTCGCGATCGCCTTGTTCGGAAAGACGCTTTCGTCGAAGAGCCGATCGTAGAGCGCGTAGGCCTCGGTGGGCGTGATCTTCTCGAGCTCGATGGTCTCAAAGACCTTGTGGACCCATGAGCCGAAGGCCATGTTGTGGCTCGACTCGGGATCGAGACCGAGCACGACCGACAACAGGTACTGCAATCCGCAGTTGTCGTAGGTCCCGATGCGCGAGTAGCTCGTGCGTAGCTTGTCGAGGGGCAGATCGTCGTCGTCTTTCTGTTGCTGGAGGCGAAGCGGCTGCTCGCCCGCAGTCCAGTCCCAGCGCCACCACCACTCGCCGGGCTGAGCTGCGGAACACGACGGATCGAGCTTGTTGATCTCCTTCAACGCCGCGAGCGCGGCGATGCGATCCGATGCCGGCGCCGATGTGTTGGCGAGGACGCGCCGGTAGCGGGCGGCGGCCTCCGCGAACGTGAGCGGACGCATGTCTTCGGCCGGCTGCTCGACCTCGGGGAAGGCACCGAAGAGCTCCTCGATGAACCGCGACGGCTCGCCGCGGCGCGACGGCCCCGGCGAGGTCGTGACGATGCAGCGCTTGGTCGCACGAGTCAGCGCGACGTAGAACACGCGCCGGTCCTCCATCTCGTTCTTGCGCGCACGCTGGACGACGTTGGTCTCGTCGAGGAAGTAAGGATCGAACAATCCCGTGGCGCGGCGGCCCTTGGGGATCGAGCCCTCTACCGCGCCCGCAACCGCGACCAGCGACCACTCCTTGCCCTTGGCGCCGTGGAAGGACACGACGTTGACCCCACCTGCGGAGCGCTCCGGAGGCAGCCACGGGTCGGAGCCGAAGTCGGCCCGGCCGATGGCGCCGAGATAGTCCTGGAAGGTCCCGTGCCCCCGCCTGCGCTCGACGAAGCGACCGAGCGCCCGGCTGAAGGCGACAAGCGCATCGAGGTCGCGATGAGCCGGGTCGCTGAGGCTGCGTCGAGCCCGCTCCTGCAGTGCGGCGCACAGCCGCGACCGGTCCCACACCACCCAGAAGGCCTGATCGGCGGGCGCGTCCTTCTTGGAGCGGAGCAGGTCGCGCAGCTCGAGGAGCTCGGCGACCTTGGCGGCCGCTTCGGGGTCGACGTCCACGTCTTCGGGCAGCTCTTCGAGAAGCGTCCCAAGCGGCGCGCCCTTGACCCGCGCGATGCGCTCGAGCTCGCGCACGGTCGCGTCCTCGAGGTCGATCAATGGCGAACGCAACAGCTCGACGAGCTTCTCGGGCGCTGGTTCGTCTTCGAAAGCGAATGTCGCAAGGTCGGTGAACGCGCGCACGATCGGCTCGCGACCAAGCGGTCGGTCGGGTGCGGCGATCGAGAACGGGACCTCGAGCGCGTCCAGCGCCCGCTCGAGCGGCGGAAGCATGGAGCGCGGCGAGGTCAGCAGGATCGCCATGTCCTCGAAGGGGATCTTGTCCTCGAGATGAGCGAGTCGGATCGCGCGCGCGATCGAGTCGACCTCTGCGGCAAGGCTCTGGTACGCGTGCACCTCGATCTCCGCATGTCCCTTGAAGGCGGCGGGACGGTGGTCGGCGTCACCGTTGCGAGCGATGAACGCCGTCGTCTGCGAGCCCATCGCCTGTCCCTGGCGGTAGCAGGTCGAGAGCGTCACGGATTCGTGGGGGCCGAACTCCTTGGCGAAGTCGTCGATCCACTCGGGCTCGGCCCCCCTGAAGGTCTCGATGGCCGAATCGGGGTCCCCCGCCAGAACCAACGAGCGCGAAGCGTCGGACACTCCCTCGACGCCGAACTGCGTCAGGAAGTGCAGCATGCGCTGTTGCACGAGCGCGAGCTCCTGGCCGTCGTCGACGAGCACGTGGACGAAGCGAGCGTGCAGCGCCTCGCGCACGTCGTCGAAGTTGGCGAGAAGATCCGTCGCCTCGTTGAGCAACATCGGGTAGTCGACGCGCGCGTTCATCTGCATGCGGCGCCGGTGCGCCTTGAAGAACTGGATGACGTCGGCCCACTCCGGGCGGGCGTTCGCGAGGGCGTTCAGCTCCGGCTCACGCAGCACGCGCTGCTCGGCCCGGATACAGAAGTCCACGATCTCGTCGGCAAAGCCCCTGTTGTTGAGGAGGTGGCGATGGTTCGGCCCCCAGTTCACCGACTCGTCCGGATTCGTGAGCGCTTGCCTGACCGCGCCCCAATGTTCGGGGCTGGTGAGCAGAACCGGCGGCTCGGAGTAGCCGAGCTTGTCGTAGTGACGGGACACGAGGTGGTTGGCGAGGCCGTGCCACGTATAGACGGGCACCTCGATGAGAGCGTCGAGCCCCTCGTCGAAGAGCAGGCGCCGGGTGAGCCGGTCCTGGAGAGCCATCTTCTGAGCGCGGTTCGGGACCAAGAAGAGGATCCGGTCGGGCGAGCAGCCCTCCTGCAGCGCGAGGCGCACGAAGCGCTCCTCGAGCACCGATGACTTGCCCGTGCCCGGCCCCCCTAGGGCGGTCATCGCCCCGAGGTCGTGCTCGACGACCCGCAGCTGGTCGTCGTCGAAGTCGATCTTGGTGGCCGTCCCCCTCGTCATGGATTCAACCTACAGAAGGGGTGTGACAGATTCGATGGGGTCGCGAAGCTTCCGAGGGCAGCTCGCGAAAAGTGATCTCAGCCGTACCAGGCGGCTCCTTTGATGCCCTCGATAGCGCTGACCTCCTCGAGCACCCGGTCGTGGCGCACCCCTTTCGGCAGCTTCAGAGAGACCACGAAATAGGAGTCGTCGTCCTCGGTCACCAGGCTGAAAGTCCCGACCGAGACGCTCAATTCGTCGAGACGCTCCACCAGCCCCCTGACCCTGAAACCCTCCTCGGGCTGGATGATCAGACGCTGCCGCCTGATGCTGACCCGCTGCAGGATGCCGCGCTCGAGAGGCTTGAGGAGCACAAGAGACACCAGCGTCACGCCCGCGGTGACGAGAGCCGCTGCGTAGAAACCGAGTCCACAGGCGAGTCCGATGGCCGCCGTCACCCACAGCGACGCCGCGGTGGTGAGGCCCCGGACGTTCACGCCCTGTTGGATGATCGCCCCGGCCCCCAGGAAGCCGATTCCCGTCACGACCTGGGCGGCGATGCGCGTGGGGTCGAACCTGATCGTGGAGTCACCGTCGAAGGCTTCGGCGCCCAGCGCGCCTGCGACCGTGAACAGGGCCGCCCCCAGCGACACCAGGATGTGCGTGCGGAACCCGGCGGGCTGGTCGGAGAACTCGCGCTCCAAGCCGACCGCGGCCCCGAGCCCGGCGGCGGCCAGTATCCGCACGATCAGTTCCCAGTTGTCGATCATGGAACCTCCCCTAGGTTGCCCTAAGGCTTACCTCATCGAAGTGACGAGACGGGATCCAGGTCTCGGGGGGCTACACAAGCTGCTGATCAACGTCCTTGGGATCAGCCTCGCGATCCCACGAGAAGCACGTCTCCCGTTTCGGCATCGATCAGGACGTCGATGTAGCGCGGGTCACCTGGTTTTTCGTAGAAGACGTCCCACGTCGCCGAGGTGTCGTGCCGGGCGGCCGGACTTTCGTCGAAAGTTATCTCCAGGTCCACGGGAGCCTCGTCGACGGCAGCCGCTTCGAGCGCGATCCGGGTTGCTTCCTGCGGCTTTATGTAACGATTCTCGTCGCTCGCGAACTGCAGGATGACGATCACGACGAGGGGCCCGAAAAGCATGAGGGCCACCAGCCAGAAGCCTCTCCCGCGTCCCTTATCGGGCTGTTCGGCTACCCGGGCCTCGTCGCTCGACACTATTTGTCGCGAAAGTCGTTGCGCAGCTTGAAATTCGTAACAGGTATGGCGAGTCGCGCTCCTTTGATCCGGAGCTCTGATGGGTTGTCGTTGCGCCGCAGGAAGGGCGAGTCGGCCTGGGTGATCTCCACCACCACCCGGTGCTTGGGCCGGAAGCGCCAACCGTTGCCGAATAGATCGAACCGGTGGCAGTCGACGCGCTTGTGCGCCACCTTGTTTACTCGACAGAGTCCCCGCGTCACCATCGTCATCGAGCCACTCGGGCTCTCGTCGAACATGCGAGCCGCCACCCAGAAGTCATCCACGTCCGACTTGTAGTCGACCTTGAGGCTGGGAACGCCCATCATCGTGAAGCGTTTCTTCAGGGGCTTGGTCCGGTACTGGACGACGCCGGCGCCGGGGTCTCGGTCGCTCGTCGTGTAGCACTTGGTCCCGGAGCGGTCGCGGACGACCGGGTCGCTCGGTGTCGCGTGATCGTCCACCCCGGCCGAGGAGGTCGTCCCTTCCCCCTCAAAAGCAATCCTTCTGAGTCGCGGCGCGAGCTTCCGCCAACTCCGCGCGCGGTACTCGATGCCCGGCTCGTCGAGCGGCAGCTTCTTCGTCGCGTTATCGGGACAGATAGTCGTCGTCGCCGACACGCGCATCCTCGGCCGCGAGCCCTTGCCGAACATGAAATGGTCGAGGAACCGATTCGTGCGCGTCTGGATGCCCACGCGGACCCGCGATCGAGCCCGGTTGAAGCGGATCTTGCCGTCGTCCGTGCGGAAGTCATCGACGGTGCAGACGTGGTGATCCTTGCCGCACATGTCGCCCCACTCCTTTGGCTTGTTCTGGGCGAAGTGCTGATAGTCACCGAGATACATGTCGATCGGGTAATGGGGCCTGATCCTCTCCAGCTTGTTGTAGAACCGCACGCTCTCCATCGTCGGGAACAGAGGATCGGTCCACGTCGCCGCCGCGAACGTGGGGACACTGAACCCGTTGCGAACGCGTTTCCAGAAATGTCGCTGGTAATAAGCCGAGCGATCCCTGAGGAACTGCCTGAACAGTCGTTCGACTGTTGGGTCACCGTCGTACTGATCGTTCGCGTTCAGACGCGCTACCGCCTCGTGGAGGTAGTCGGGAAAGGTCGTGTGATCCCCGGTCAGAAAGTTTCCCGCCGCGTAGAGACCGGAGACGATGCTTTGCTTCATCACCCCGATCGGGCGACCCGAACGAGCCTTCTTGACGCTCGAAGGGGCAACGGCCGTTTTCCTCGATCCGCCTTTTCGGTCCCGGTAATGCCCGCTCGGCACGAGAGATTCGACGAGATCCGTCCACCCGTAGCGGGGAACGGCGGCCGCGAGCCGTATGGGTACTCGCTCGGCCGGGCTCTTCCATGTCGGATCCGTCAACGCGAGCCAGGCAAAGCCTCCACCGTAAGACCCGCCTACGGCCGCGACCTTCTTGGGGTTCACGTCGAAGACGCGCGGCGTGCCCGCGGCATCGCGTTGAGCGTCGTGATCCACGAGCAAGCCGACGAGGTGCT
This sequence comes from Actinomycetota bacterium, assembly GCA_030863485.1. The sequence goes on along the minus strand of JALZBR010000146.1, from coordinate 35,594 downwards.
GGTAGTCGTTGATCTCGAAGCGGCGCGAGTCGAGCTGCGTCGTGCCCGTCGAGCCACGGTCCTGGTTGTTGCGAAAGCCACGAGCGGTGTAGGTGACGACCACGTAGCCGCGCGATGCGAACCAGGCATTCGAGTGGTGGTACTTCTCGTTCGCGTCGTCGACGGTGTTCGCTTCCCAACTGCGCTTGTTCCCACCGCAGCACCCGTGCATGAACACGAGCACGGGGTGTCCCCCATCCGGTGTCCTCATCTCTTGGGGCGGAAGCGTCAGGTCGACGTCGAGCGTGATGCGCCGTCCGTCAGCCTCGGGCCGCAGGTCGAACTTCACATCCTTCTTCCCGGCTTCGGCGAGGGGCGCCGGCCGCGGCAGGCCTTTGAAGTCCCCGCCTCTGTCTCTCGAGTGATAGGCCACCGGGACCGGGATGCCTTTCGCGCCGCCCCCCTGGGGAGGGACCCCGTCGTCGCAGAGAACGAAGGGGAGCTCCTGGTCCTCTTCGACCTCCCCGTCCGCCGCGTCACGGGTGACGCAGCTCTCCTCGGAGACGAGACCCTCGAGCGACTCGAGCCCCGCGGCGACGATCGGGTCCATCTCCTCGCCGGCAACGGCCTGGGGGCCGGGGACCAGAGATGCCGCGACCAAACCGGCGGACATCAACGCGATCGAGATCCGTATCAGCCTTCGCACCAAAACCCTCCCCCGAAAAGACACGATCCACAACCGTAGCCTCCTGAGCTCGGGGGCCGCGCCACCCGCCGCCTGATCGCCCTCTCCCGCGTCGGCTAGCCCGACCGCCGGAGCGAGGTCGATCGAAGGGCCGGGGGGGCAACCGGCAACGGTGACACGTTCAATCTGTCCCGCCCTGGGTGAGGAAAAAAGCCGGTGAAATCCGGCCGCTTCTGCTCGGTCTGCCGCATACTCCATCTCCCACCGCCGGTGGGGCACCTCCGGTGCAAGCGAGCAAAGGAGCCGTTGCACAACATGAACGCCGACGCCCTGAGGCCTTTCGGCCATCTCCCCCAGGAGCCGTCATGACGATGTTCAGAGCCGAGCAGCCGCGCCTTCCCGAGTGGGAGACCGACCTCATCGACGAGGCCATACGCACGGCCGAGGAGAGGCGTCTCGCCGAGAAAGTCGCCGCCAAGAAAAGGGCGGTACAGCTGGCGCGCGAGAAGGCCTACCATCGCCTCGCCGTCGCCATCGACCGCCCCGCCCGGGCCCACGATCCCCGGCAGCTCCGCCTCTTCCCAACGGACCCCACGCTCTTCGACGACGCCGGCTAGCCCTTCGTCTCTGGGAGGCCTCCGGGACGATCCCCTCTATGGGCCCGAAGGAGATCGCCGCGGTTGAACCGGTGAGGCGCGTGCCGCAGTCTAAGGACCATGCGGCGGATCTGGCTCGTCTCGATCATCGTCCTCCTTTTGGCCGGGGCGTGCTCTCCCGATGCCACGCGCGGATCAGGCGATCGGGCGGGACGGCAAGGCAAGAGACACCAGGCCGGAGAGGCCCCGGCCCCTCAGAAGAAGCAGGACGGCGCACAGCCCGGACCCTCACCGAGTCTCGGCGACGCCCCGCCGGCCGCAACCGAAGATCGGGACTGGTGGAAGACCCGGATCGACCGCCTGCTGAAACGCAAGCCCTTTTCCGTGCAGGTGCGTCTGGACGGAGAAGCGATTTATTCGAGCGCATCGCACAACGACCGCGTCCCCGCCTCCGTGCAGAAACTGGCGCTTTCGATGGCCTTGTTCGACAAGCTGGATCCCGCGACCACATTTCCCACCAAGCTCCTCGCCAGACACCGCCGCAAGGCCGTCATCGAGGGAGACCTATGGGTCCTCGGATCCGGCGATCCGACGCTGGGGGGCAATCCCCATTTCCTCTCGGATCTCCCGAAGGGCGCGACGGACATCCAGGAGCTGGTGCGAGCCCTGCGGCGAGAAGGCGTCGAGGAGATCAGCGGCAACGTGATGGGGGCCACCGGACCCTTCGCCCGTGATTGGTATGCCCCTGGGTGGAGGCCGTATTTCCCCTCGTCCGAGGTCGGGCTCCCCACGGCCCTCGCCTTCAACGGCAACGTGTTCAAGCAGCGCTACACGAAGAACCCCGAGAGGGTGCTGGCCGAGAACCTTCGGAAACGCCTGCGCAGGGCTGGGATCGAGGTGACGGGAGGGGCGGGCTCCGGCCCGCCGCCGCGGAGATTGCGACCCATCGCCTCGGTGGCCTCCCCGCGGCTATCGGCCCTCGTCGGCTACATGAACCGTCGGTCCTCCAACTTCTTCGCCGAGATCCTCGGCAAGCGTCTCGGGGAGGAGCGTTTCGGTGCGCCGGGGACGATCACCAAGGGGGCGCGGGCGATCATGTCCTTCGCCCAGAGCCGGGGGGTGGCCATCGAGGCGTACGACTCCTCGGGACTGTCCTATGACAACCGGATGGAGGCGGCGGAGATCGCGCGCCTTATCGAGGCCGTCGAGAAGGAGCCCTGGGTGGAGGCCTTGCGCAACGGCCTCGCCGGAGGCGGCGAGGGGACGCTGGAGGACCGCCTTCACGACGTCCGGGTAAGGGCCAAGACGGGGACCCTCGTGGGCGTCTCGGCGCTGGCGGGCTGGGTCTGGCTGGAGAAGGCCAGAGACTGGGCCGAGTTCGCCGTCATCTCCAGGGGCCTGGACAAGTCATCCGCCGTGCGGATCGAGGATGCGATCGTCCGAAAGCTCCACCGATACGCCCGCTAGGACCATCGCTGTCCCAACTAACCTTCCCGTGCCTCTACGCTATGGCGTCACGAGTATCAGAAAGTGGGATAGGCGTGCGGGAAATCCGGACAAAACGGAGAATCCGCCCCTAAGAGACCTATTCCTCACTAGAAGGGGGAGCATTTCATGCGAAGGATCCTGGCCGTCGTCCTCTCGGTGGCCTTTATTGCCACGTTGGTTGCAACGGCGGTCACCACGGTCACGCCCAAGAGGGCCGAGGCAACCCCGGTTTCCACCAACCAAGAGAGCTACATGGTCAACGGACGGGTTTTCCCGGACCCCCACGGATGCGGGGTGGTCGATACAACCGTCGCCGGTTTCGACGGACCCATTTCGCCATTCGAAAAGGGAAATACCTGCGCGGTCGACTTCATCCAGCACGACGAGGCGTTTCCGAACGGCCTCAAGTTCCTGGAGTCGATGTTCCCGAAGTTCACGAGGTACTACACCCTCAACAAGCACTTCTCGTGCAACGGCAAGCGTGAGTACACCAAAGAGGGCGGCTGCGACAAGTTCCGCTCTGCCGGTCTCCCGGTCACGTTGGACGAGCAAGGCGATACGTTCGTCCGTGAGCGTCGCCGCCTGCACATGTTCCGCGTGACCGACGAAGAGTCGAACATCCCTCTCAAGAAGCGCAAGTGGTTCGTGTTCCCGCTTTCGATCCACGGCATCGAGCGTGCAGGAGTCGAGGGCGGCATCCGCGCCGCGGAGGACCTCGCAACGTGGGCGGCCTGCGAAGCAAACAAGGCCCCCGACTTCGTTGACTGCGAAGCGGAGAAAACGCACGACGACCCGAAGATGCCCTACCCCTTGATGGAGTCCACTCCAGGGGTCTCCCTGGGAGCGGGCGATGCAATGAAGAACGCGGTCGTCGTCTTCATCTTCCCGAACCCCGACGGCTGGCTGCGAGGCGACCGCTTCCGCGACAAGATCCCCAGCTCGTCGTTCTACCAGCGCTACAACGGCAACGGAGTGGACCTCAACCGCGACTGGCCGACGAAGGGCTGGACCTTCCGGCCCTACACGCCTGCTTCCGAGCCCGAGACCGTGGCGTTCGGAAAGGTCCTGCGCAGCCTCGGACCAAAGGACAACAACGGAGACCCGCGCTGGGCGGGCGGCATCGACTTGCACGGACAGCTCATCGACCGAGCCTTCTCATTCACTCTGCTGGGCGCGGGCGAGTTCGACTACGGCAGGAACCAGAAGATCCTCCAGACCGTCAAGGGAGCTTGGCGGGACGCGGAGAACAGACTCGAGTGGTCGCCGCTGATCAAGCCGAACGAATGTGAGGAAGGAGATGTCAGTCCCGAATGTCCTCCGGGTGCCATCTATGGCGTCCAGTGGGGAACGGTCTGGGACACGATCGACTACACGATCACCGGTGGTCTAGGTGACTGGATCGGATCTCCGATCGGTTTGCAGGCCGATGTCCCGATCGACAACGAGATGTCTCTGTCGCACCTGTCGAACTGCGGTATCGGGACCTGCTTCGATCCCGATGTCGAGCAGCTGCACGTAGACGGCAACAAGTCGTTGATCTACGGAATGATCAACTTCGGCCTGAAGCAAGAGGCAAAGAAGTTCCAGACCAAGGGCCGGGTCGCTTACGTAAAGAATCCCGGCTTCGTCTCGGAGAAGACGGACCGACTCGCGCCGGTACCTGGGTTCACGAAACTGCCGACTCAGGATCCGTACATGGATCAGGCACTGACCGAGATGAACAACCACACCTACGAGTTCGAGGTCAAGGGGCCCAACAGCGACCCGAGGGTCTACAACGGTGGCATCAACGCCAAGCTCACCGGCTTCGTCTCTCCCGTCAACACCGAACACGAGATCACGAGGGCGATGCTCGAGAGAAAGGTCGACAAGGGTGACGAGCGGCCCGAGGACTGCGACCCCGACCCGAGCGTCGATTGCTGGGAGGTCGTGAACCAGTACTTCCTCCAGGGAGCCGGATACAACGCAACCGGCAAGGCGCTACACGCGAACTTCCCCGAGCCCGGCCAATGGCGTGTCCGCCTGACGGGGAGCCAAACAGGGTTCGACCTCGACGTCTTGTTCACCAAGGAAAAGGGGTGGAACGATCCCGGTCAGATCGGGTTCAAGGCAACGAGCATGAGGTTCTGGCAGGACCTCGATAAGTACAGCGAGCATGGCGTCGAGCCTCTGACGCTGTCGGACATCAAGAACACGAACTCGTGGCAGACGCGCTACAACAACATCGTCGTCACGAACCGGAACTACAAAGAGGTCGCCGGCAAGCTCAAGAGCTGGGTGGCCAAGCACGACGGCAACCTCGTCCTGACCGACAAGGCAGTCGGGATGCTCGATTCGATGGGCCTGGTCGACGGAGGAATCGACTCTGTCGATACCTACGCCGGCTACATCAACTTCGAGACTGAGAACGAGGACCCGACCTACGACGACCCCTCCGGCCTGGCCAAGGACGTCAACCAGCCGGGTGCAGCCGAAGGCGGTCAGGAAGAGGACGACCTAATCGAGTGTGACGAAAACCACCGCCACCAGATCTACGAGCCGGTGCCCATCGGCATAGCGATCGAGGACGCGGGCGGCAGCGACCAGTTCAACTCGCCCGTCTGGTACGTCGAGAACGCCTCGTTGGCCGCGGCCCAGGGTGAGCCGAACGCAGTCGGAACGACCGCCTCTGCTTGCACCTCGGACATGAGCAACGTCTCGCTCGGCGAGATCAAGTACCAGGGTGGATCCGTTCGGTGGATCGGAGCTCTGCTTCCGGACCCGAGCAAGGAGTTCGACAACCCGTTTGGTGTCGAGGACTACGCCGTCACCTATTCCGGTTACCAGGTGCTCAAGAACGCACTGAACTAACCAGAGAGACCAGAGCATCAAAGGGGCGGGCCTCACGGCCCGCCCCTTTTATTTGCGTCACTACCCGAGCGCCGTTCGCAACCCCTTTTGGTCTAGAGGACCTCGCGATCCCTCTCAACGATGGTCTCGCGCCTCCGTCGAGGCGAGAAGCTGCTCCAGAAGAGCAGTGAGAGCACCAGACCGATTGCGCCGATCACCATGAGGATCACACCGATCGCATCGATGTCGACTCCTGCGATGTCGAAGTCGAGCGCCCAGTAACAGATGGCTCCGACCGCCATCAAGAAGAGACTCGTGCCAATACCCATCAGGTACCTCCTCGGCGAGCGCACCGCCGCTTGGTGACGTTGCTTCTCTTGTTTTCTGAGGTTTCCCCCCTCACGCGCTGCGAAACCCGGTGCCGCTCCGCATCCAGAAGGCCCGACAGGGCCGGCTAAACGGCCGTTCCCGCTTCACTTCCCGATGCGACTCGGTCTTCGAGCACGGCTCTTGCCGCGTTGCGACCCGGCGCCCCGCACACGCCCCCGCCGGGATGCGCTCCCGAGCCACACAGATACAGACCCGGCAAGGGCCAGCGGTGGCGGTGCCACTTCGCCGCGGGCCGCTTGTCGAAGAGCCAGTCGGGCAGGATCTCGCCGTGGAAGATGTTGCCCCCCGTGAGCCCGAAGCGTGCCTCGAGGTCCGGCGGGCCCAGAACGAGGCGATCTTCCACGAGATCCGTGAGTCCCGGCGCGTACCGTTCCAGCGTCCTCAACACGGTGTCGCCTATCTCGTCCCTCCGCTCGTCCCAGGTGCCGGAGGCAAGCTCGTAGGGGGCGTACTGGGCGAAGATCGACAGGGTGTGCTTGCCCTCCGGTGCGAGCTCCGGCTCCGAAGCGCTCTGGATCCACGCCTCACAGAACATGTTCTCCGCCGGTCGGCCCTCTGCCGCAGCACGGCACGCCTCCTCCAGGTAGTCGATCGAGGGCGCCACCGTGATGGTGCCCAGGTGCTCGGGCCCGGGGCCGTCCGAAGAGCTCATGCCGGTGAATCTCGGAAGGCCGGACAGCGCGCAGTTCACCTTCACGACCGTACCGGCGACGGGCAACAGATCGACGTCCTCGATGAACTCGGGGGGCAGGCCCTCGTAGTCCATCAAGCTCAGAGTCCTCTTGGGATCTGCGTTCGAGCACACGATCGGAGCATCGATCTCTTCGCCCGACTCGAGCACGATGCCGGTTGCGCGCCGACTGCCCTCGCTCTTGACCGCTGCAACGGGTGCTTCGAGCCGGATCTCCCCGCCCGCTTCCTCGAGGACGCGGCGCAGCTCGGAGGTGATGGCACCCATCCCACCTCGGACGAACCCCCACGCCCCCGACCTTCCTGCCGCCTCTCCGAAAGCGTGGTGGAGGGCTATATAGGCACTGCCCGGTGTACGCGGTCCTGCCGCGGAGCCGATGATCCCCTGCGACGCCATCATCCCCCGCATCAGGTCGGTCTCGAAGTATTCCTCGCAGACGTCGGCGATCGACCCGTCCACGGTCTTGTCGAACAACCCCTCGACCTCCGAGAGCCTGAAGCTCCTGCGTGCCTGCTTGCGAGTCGCGGGATAGGACAGAAGCGGTCGCAGGCGACGCGCTGCCTCCTCGAAGAGGTCTTCGAAACGCGGATAGGCCTCCGCGTCCTTGCGCGAGAAGAGGGCGATCTCTTCGGCCGCCTTTGCCCTGTCACTCCACAGACAAAGGCCGCCCCCACCCTCGATGGGCGCGAACCCGACGGGATCCTTTGCGCGGATGTCCAGCTCCAGGCCCAGCTCCTCGGTGACCGAGGGCAACAACAGCGACAGGGAGTAAGAGGCCGTCGAGATCCGGAAGCCGGGGAACAGCTCTTCGGTGACGCACGCCCCGCCCACCCGGTCGCTCCGCTCGACGACTGCGACCTTCAGGCCGGCACGTGCGAGATAGGCCGCGCAGGTCAGGCCGTTGTGGCCGGCTCCGATGACGACTGCGTCATAGGAGGACATCAGATCAGGCGCTCTCCTCTTGCACGACCTCGTAGGCGAGCAGGCGTGATCCAGTTCCCGCCGGCGGGGCCCCGCTGGATTGGGCGTGTCCCCGCGTGAACGCAGATCCGCTGGCCCACTTCTCGAATGCCTCCTTGGACGCCCAGCGCGTGTAGACGAAGTACTCGTCGCCGGCCGCCTCGCTCGCGGGGCGGAGGAACTCGAAGTGCTCGAACCCCTCGGATTTCGACACTTCGCCGGCCCTGTTTGCGAAGCGCTCCTCGATTGTCTCCCGCCTCTCGGGCGGGACCTGGATGGCATTGATCACCACGTAGGACAAGGCTGATACCTCCGGATTTCTCGGGACATCACGGCACTCGCCACCGCGCGTCATAATCGGTGTATGGATCGATCCCGGCAGGCTACCGTCTGATCATGGCGATGACTGCTTTCTGCACCACTTGCCAAAGAACCGTCTACATCGACGAGCAGCAGACCCCGGTCTGTCCCGTCTGCTCATCGCCCCTACTGGAGACGGTCGAGGAACCCGAACAACCCGAAGGCGAGACCTCCCGCGCCTGAACTGGCTCCTGCGTCAGCCCCGCGGCGAGCCGGTGGGCGCGAAGTAAGAAGCCGCAACCACCTTCTCCTCTCCTTCTAACTCGAGAGTCGTCACCGACCCTGTTTGGCAGGGGGTAAGCCCAAGCCACGGGGGGGTCCTGCGCCGAGTGAGGGTCAGACGCGCCACCAGCACCGGGGTCTGATGCGAGACGAGGACTACCTCTCGGCCCTCGGACTTCGCCACCGCCTCCCGGACCGCCTCCAGCATCCGATTGCGGATGCTGGTGAAGGATTCGCCCCACGAGGGCTTCATCGGGTTGCGGAAGTGCCACCACTCCTTGGGAGTACGAAAGAAGTGGAGAGCATCGCGGGTGAGGCCCTCCAGGGTCGTCTCACTCTCGAGGAGTCGGTCGTCGGTGACCACCTCGAGGTGGTGGGGCTCGGCGATCGCCTGGGCGGTTTCCTGGGCGCGCTCGAGGGGGCTGGCCCACACGGCGGCGATGTCTCGCTCGGCCAGGCGCTGGGCCGTTTCGCGTGCCTGGCGCTGCCCCCGTTCCGAGAGGTTGTAGCCGGGGAGACGCCCGTAGATGACTCCTTTGGGGTTCTCGACTTCGCCGTGGCGAACGAGGTGCAGGGTCGTGGTCATGGGGGATTACCGTAATCTCCCTGCATGCCCGACATCCTCCTCTTCGGCGCCACGGGCTACACCGGGCGCCTCACGGCGCGGGCTCTGGCCCGCAGGGGGGCGGACTTCGCGATCGCCGGGCGAAGCCGAGCCAAGCTCGAGGCCCTAGCGGAAGAGACGGGGGGGCCGGAGGCACGCGTTGCGGCGGTCGGTGACACGGATGCGCTGGTCGCGGCCCTCCAGGACGTGCGCGTCCTCGTCACGTGCGTCGGTCCTTTCCTGCACCTTGGCGATACGGCAGTAGCCGCTGCGCTCGAAGCCGGCTGCCACTACGTGGACTCGACCGGCGAGGGCCCGTTCATCCACCGCTTGATCCGCGAGCACGACTCGGCCGCCCGGGCAGCCGGGATCGCGATGGCCCCTGCCCTTGGATTCGACGAGACCCCTGCCGATCTGGCGGCGACCCTTGCAGCCGAAGGCCTCGACAAGCCGGATCTCGTCTTGACCTATGCCTTGCCGTCCGCGCCCTCTTCCGGGACGGCGAAGTCGATCATCGACATCGCTACGTCGCGCGGCCCCTGGATAGTGGACGGAGCGGTCGTTGAGGTAGGCCCCGCCGAACACGAGCGTTGGGCCCCCATGCCGCCGCCGCTGGGCCCCCGCCTCTCGTCCTCGTTCCCCCTCGCCGAGGGGCACCTCGCACCGCTTCATCTCGATCTGAACGGGCTCCGGTTGTTCGTCACCGTCGACCGGGGTCCGGCCCTCGCCCTCAAGACCATCCCGCTATTGCGTGCCGCGGTTGCACTTCCCGGCGTGCGAGGGGGATTGGCAACGATCATCGACCGGACCGTTACCGATCCGGAGGGCGAGCGCCGCCAGGGCCTGTGGACGATCCTCGCCGAGGCCCGATCGAAAGACCGATGGCGCAACGTGGTGCTCACGGGGAAAGACGTCTACGGGATCACCGCGGAGACCCTGTCCACAGCAGCGCTTCGCATGTCGGAGCCGGATTTCTCCGAGAGCGGCGTGATTTCACCGGTCCAGGCAGTGGGTAAGGAGAAGCTCCAGAAAGAGCTCACCGAGCAGGGCGTTTCCATCCAGACCTACGACTCATAGAGAAGATCAGCGGAAGGAGAGAGACCTTGGGAGCACAGCTCCAGTACGCAAAGATCATCGACCGCGAGAAATTCATGACCAAGGGAGGCCGGGTGCATCCGGGCCTGCCCAGCGAGGTCCAGCTGCTCGATGAACCCGGCAAGGCAGCGGTCTTCCTGGTGCTGCGTGCGTGGGGTGACGATCACGGCGCTCTCACCGAGCAATGGCGCATCGAGTCCCCGGGCGGCGCGACCGTCTATGAGAGCGCACCCCGCGAGCTCCACCTCGCGACCCCGCAGCACGTAGAGAAGCTGGAGGACGAGATCGCTGACCTCGAGTTTCAGTTCGCTTCCGACGACTACGCCGTGGTGTTCACGGTGGACGAGATGGAGGTCGCCCGAGTCCAGTTCCCGGTCGTGTTCAACGACAACGGAAACGCCTAGCGGTCCGGAGCGAGCGAGGACCTATCTAAGGGACCTGAGGAAACAGGTCGGGGCGGCCTCTCGGCCACCCCTTTTCGACCCGTCAGAAAAATGGGCGGGAGTCTCCGACGCTCGGGCAGGGCGTCGGATGGCTGCGGCGGCGAATGCGACTAGGACCCCCGCCCTGTGGGAAGTGTCGTTAATTTCCTCTCACATCGTCCATAGCCCAAAGGGACTATCTTTCGGGGGCCGGAAAGGACTAGTTCAGACGGGGTCGCCGTGAACAAAGCGCAACAGAGACTCGCTCGCTGGTTGGGTGTGACCGGGGCGATCTACGCGGCCGGCGCCGTCGATTTCACCGCGCGCCCCCGCGCCGCCACCAGGAGCTTGAACCAGGCGGGAGGTGCTCCCCTGCCGGACGAGGAGCCGGGCGTTTACAACGCCCTCGCAAGTGCGTACATGGCGACCATAGCGGCGCTTGCGCTGACGGCAGCGCGGGACCCCGAGAGAAACCAGAATCTCGTTCAGCCGTTACTGGTCGCAAAGGCGACGTCCTCGGCCGGCCTCCTGCTGCGGTATTTCAAGACGCGCCGCCGCGGGTTCGCCATGGGCGCCGCTCTCGATGCCTTGATTTTCGGCGTGACAGCGGGGCTCCTCGCGGCAGCGGACGAGGAGCGGTAACCCTTTCTGCTCCACAGAGTCCAATCCTCCGAATGGGCCGGATCCCCCGGCTCGCACACAGGAGGTAACGCAGGTGTACGAGTTCGCAATCGTTGTGTTGCTCGGCATCGGATCGTTCAAGCTCGTCGACATGATCAGCGAGTACGTCGACATCTCGAAGGTGCACACGATCCTCACGATCATGCTCGGCGTAGCCGTTGCGTGGGCGCTCGACTTCTCGCTCTTTGCAGCGTGGGGCATGGAGGTCCGCTCCGAGATCCTCGGATACGTCGGCACGGGACTGATGATCGCCGCGGCCGGCTACGCGACGCCGCAGGTCTTCGAGCACCTCGCCGAGGTCATCGGTCACCGCCGGGACAACCGGGTGCGCCCGGCCGCCTAGAGCACGCAACTCACGCACAAACGAAGGGCCCTCTTCTCGAGGGCCCTTCGCGCGCGCCTCAATTATCCTGCGACGAACCCATCAGACCAGGAGGCGGCGCCGATGCCCTTAGCCCAGAGCAACGGAATCACGATCAATTACCTCGACACCGGCGGCGACGGAACACCTCTCGTCTTCGTCCACGGTTACCCGCTGGACGGCAGGATGTGGGAACCGCAAGTCAACAAGCTCGGCGGCGGCCGCCGGATCATCGTCCCCGACCTGAGGGGCTTCGGCGGGTCGGACGTCCCCGAGGATCGTTCGGCTTACTCGGTCAAGTGCTTCGCAGAGGACGTCGCGGCTGTGCTTGACGACGCCGGAGTGGACAGGGCCATCATCTGCGGCCTGTCGATGGGCGGCTACGTCACGTTCGCCTTCCACCGGGCGTTCGGGACACGGGTAGCCGGGCTCGTGCTCGCCGACACGAGGGCGGAAGCGGACCCGCCCGAGGTAAAGGAGAAGCGGTCGAACCAGCAGGCCCAGGTGGAAAAGGAGGGAACCGGCGGCCTCCTCGACGCCCTGCCCGGGCTGCTCCTCGGGCCCAAGAGCATCTCGAACGACCCCGAGCTCGAGGGCCGGGTCCGGACCCTGATGGACAATCCCGCCCCTGGCTTCATTGGAGCCCTCGAGGCCATGAAGCAGCGCCCGGACTCGTCGTCGGACCTCGCCGGGATCGACGTCCCCACCCTCATCCTCGTGGGCGAGGACGACGGTCTCACACCGCCCGACGCCGCCCGGACCATGCACGAGGCCATCTCCGGCTCCCGGATGGTCGTGATCCCCGAAGCGGGGCACTTCTCGAACATCGAAAAACCACAGGACTTCAACCGCGCTCTCGAGGGGTTCTTGGCAGACCTCTAGGTACGCGATTTCATCGCTGGCGAAATCCGCGAGGTTCAGAGCCCTCGCACCTAGTGTGCGAAACATGGATCAGGAAATGGAGGGGGCGCTTCTGAAGCTGTCCCCCTCGCGAGCGACCGACTTCAAGAGCTGCCCCCAGCTGTTCAAGTACCGCACGATCGACCGCTTGCCGGAACCGGTGACGAAGGGAGCGGCCCGGGGGTCGCTGGTCCACCTCGTGCTCGAGCGGCTCTTCGTCGAGGAGGCCCCTCGGCGGACGCCCGAACGGGCGGAGGAGCTGCTCCAGCAGACCTGGACGGAGCTACGGGAAGACCCCGAGTACCGGCCGGACGAGCTGGGCGAGGACCAGGAACAGATATGGCTCGCCGACAGCAGGCGACTCCTGGCAAATCTCTTCAAGCTAGAGGACCCGGCCCGGCTGGGCACCAGCAAGCTCGAGTGGTGGGTCGAATACGAGGTTGCGGATCTGCACCTGCGAGGGATCATCGACCGCGTCGAGGAGCGCAGCGACGGGTCCTGGGTCCTCAGCGACTACAAGACCGGAAGGGTCCCGGGTGAGTCACGCGAGCTGGCGGCTTTCTTCGGGCTGCGGTTCTATGCGCTGGTCTGCTGGAGGTCCTTCGGCGTGATCCCGAAGGAAATCCGCCTCGTGTACCTGAGCGATCCCGCCGTGCTGACCCTCGAGCCGCACGAGCGCATGCTGATCGCATTCGAGAGACAGATGCTCGCTCTGGGCCAGGCCATCAAAAGGGCGGTCAACAAGGAGGACTGGCGACCGAGGCCGTCGCCGTTCTGCATGACCTGTTCGTTCCAGTCCATGTGCCCGGCCTGGGAAGCGGCGGAGACCAAGGCGATCTGACTCCGCCCCCCCAACCAAACGGGCCGCACGAGGCGGCCCGCCGGGCTATCTGAAGATCGGAATCCGTTCTTACTTGTTCTTCGGCAGCATCCGGGTCATCTTCGTCCCGCACACGGGACATTGCCCCTGAGCGGCACGGGTGCCGTTCTCGAGAGTCTTCTCCTCGCCCTCGAAATCACGCTTCTCACGACACTTCACGCAGTACCCGTTGTAGGTCTCGGCCATCTCTCACTCCTCTCTATCGATGAACTCCATACATCGTGCCATTTCACGGGACGAGGGTGTGGATTTCCGATCACTCTTCGCGTTTGGAGACGGCGGGCTCGGCGGGATCATCGGTCTCTCCGTCACTCTCCGTAACGGGGGCGCCGTCGGTTCCGGCCCACCGAGGCGGTGCCCCCCTGTAACGGACCAGGAGGTAGGCGCACGCGAGCACCGTCGCCAGCGCCATGAGCTGGCTACCGGTGAGGCCCAAATAGCGGCGGTCGACGCGGAGGAAGTCGGTGATAATGCGCATGATCCCGTACCAGATGACGAACACGATCGTGAGCAGCCCCCGGTTGCGCACCCCGCGCCCGAGCCACAGGAGAACCGCGAGGAGCACCGACGTGGAGAGGAGATCGTAGAGCGCGGTCTGGTGCAGGGTGAGGTCGAAGCACCCGAGCGAGGGGGGCTCGCCCTCCCGAAGTGCGGCCCGGTAGACGCGAGCCGCGGCCGGCTCCTCACCGTCGTCTCCCAGACATCGCCACCCGAGAGCGAAGTTCGTCGGCTTGCCGAGGTGATCTCCGATCAGGAGATCGCCTACGCGGCCGATGACTATCCCGAGCGCCAGCCCGGGGGCGGCCAGGTCGACCGTGCGCCAGAACCCCATCTTCTTTTTGAACATGAAGGGCAGGGCTGCGAGCACGGCCCCCGTGATGCCTCCGAGCAGGGAGATCCCGCCCTCCCACACCTTGAAGATCCCCAGGATGTCGTCGCCGCCGTCGGTCACCTCCGACAAATGGCCGATCACATAGCCTACGCGGGCCCCGACGATCGCCCCGAGCAGGGCCCAGAAAAGCGTGTTCCAGATATCGGTTTCGCTCGGCCCACCGAACCTGCGCGCCCGGCGCACCATGAGCTGGGCACCGGCCAGATATCCGATGGCGATCCCGATCCCATGCGGTGACACCGCGAGGGGGCCGAGCTCGATGCGCGAGATGATCTCCCACTCGAGCGGGTTGATCCCGAACTTGAAGACCTCGGCGAGGACCATTTACGGCCTGGGTCCGGACGGGCCCGAAGGGGCTGGGTCGGTCGGCAAGTCCCTCAGACCTTCTTGTAGTCCGTGACCCAGGCGCCGTCCTCGACCGTGAAGTCGCCGAACAGAAGCGGGGCCTCCTGCAGCATGATGCGCCCGATCTTGTCGAACACGAAGCGGATCTCCTCCTCGGCCCCCGGATCGGTTCGCATCTGGATGGTGTGACGCAGCGTTCGGACGTTCGCGGTCCAGAAGATGACCGTCGTGAGACCCTCGGGAGCCAGTCTGCGCAGCGCGGAGGTGATCTCTTTCTTCTTGTGGAACGGGACCCCCTCCTTGTCGAGCTCGAAGTGCTCTGCTGCGGACACCTGGAACTCGTCGAGCGTCTCGAGAATCGAAACGATCTGCGGGCGAAGGGGCTCGAGCACCTCGGGGATACGGAACGGGATGTCGTCGAGTCGGACGAAGCGGAGGCTCTCCTGGCTGAACGCCGAACCGGCCCGATGCCTGATCAACTCATGGGTGTTCCCCGAGACGCAAGCCTTCCCATTCCGGCGAACGAAGAGAAGTCCGTTGGGCACCTTGGCGCAGTACACACGGCCCTCGTAGTGAACGAGGCGATCGTTGTTCCCATGCTCGTTCAGCCACCGGTTAGGCGCGGGGTGGCCGCGGTGCAGGTTGACGTGGGGGTAGAGACGATAGTCGCTTAGCAACGAGACGACGTAGCAAGGTCGGAGGTTGTAGAAGACCTGGCCACTCTTCATTCGTCGCTCGCGACCGGTGCGGTCGTCCACCCGCACGTTGGCGGCGTAACCGGCTTTGATGGCGAGGATCTGCAGATCGTCGGCCATCTCCCGCGAGGCCGTGTAGATCACCTCATGACCGTTCGTGCGGTGAACATTCCCATCCCCGGCCACCATCGCCGCGAGGAACTCCCGAATGAGCTCTGGGCCCCACTCCTGGACCATGCGTGGGATGCGCTTGTCGATGGCGTGGCCGAGATCCGCGAGGAAGTCTCTTAATGGGACGCAGCAAGTCCGGACCTGCCCTTGGGCCGTGTCCGGGACGTAGGGCTTCAGGCCCAGCGCCTCGATCGTGGTAACGATCTCGTCTAGCTTCGGGCCCCGGTTCTGATTGAGCACGATGGTGTGTCTGTTGATGGAGCCCTCGGCGAGATACCAGCCGAGAAAGCGGGCGAAGGCCTTAGCGGGGAACGTGACACCCGGATAGGTCCTGGTTGATGGTCGCTGATCGATCGCTCGGTGATACGTCCTTGAAGTGGCCGGGATGTGGACGTTCTCGGGGGAGAAGCCTTGCCATTGGGCGCCCTTTTGGTACCTGACCCTCTTGTTGAGGATCGTACGAGCCTCGTGGATCTGAAACGGCTCCGCCCTACGCCGATAGGCCTGGGTGTCGACCTTCTGAGCCCACATCCGGTGGTTCGGGGTCACCAGGAGACTGACTTGCTCGCTTTCGACTTCGTACATCGGCCCGGCGTAGTCACGTTCGAAACGCTCGCTGCAGGGCTGGTACTCGAGAAAGCCGTTCCGGGGATTCAAGCTGCCGAAGAGCTCGTCCCCCGTCACCTTCGGCCACGGCTTCCAGCCCTCGTCGGTCAGCACCTCGGTGTCCTCGTCGTAACAAAAGACCCTGCTGACGTTGTCGAGGATGAAGGAGTAGTTGGCGTGCTCGAGGACCGAGCCATGTCCCGAGCGCATGAGATTGAGGAAATACTCCGCCTGGTCCTTGCGGACACGCGTGACGTTGGGGTTGAGACCCGGCTCCCAAGAGCGATAGCAAGCTCGCCCCCCGGCCTCCACCAATAGCTGCCCGGGGTTAAGACCGTCGTCCTGATCGCGCCGCATTTGCAACCAGGACTCGCCGCCGACGGTTTTCAGGTACCGCTCGAGCGCTTCGAGATCGATCGACGGCCTCGCGATGAGGTAGACCTCCGGGGTCGTCTCCTTCACCGGGAACTCGCTTGTCCGCTGTCAGCCACGACACTCCTCACCATGGGATCAACCTAGTAGAAGCCTGCGACACCAAGAGAAGCTACAGGTAGCCCGGGGTGTGGGGCGGCGAGATCTCTTTGGTCGGCTCCTCCGAAAAGAGGCGGCCCCCGAAGCGGTTCTTGATCTCGTCGTCCAGCTCGTTCGACGTCTGGGCTACAGCAGCCACAGTAGCCTCGAACTCTTCCGGAGCCAGGTATTGGCCGAGCAGATTGTGGTTGAACCAGACCGCGCCCTCGTCGGCATCCAGCGCAAACGAGCCCAGCACGAAATCGAGGTTCTTCTCGAGCAGATACGAGGTGAGCTGGGCCGTCACCGGCACATCGAGGTTGGTGATCGCGAAGACGCGCACGACCGTGGAGCCGTTCGGGAGCCACGCGGGGACGACGAACACCTGAGCGGACTCGTAGCCGAAGACGTAGCTCCCTCTCTTGTCCACGGAGTAGCCCTCGAGCATCTCGGTCAGCTTGGCCTCGATGAGCTCTCGCAGCTTCACGACCGGCTCGGGCTCCTGAGCGGGCCGGGGCTTCAGCTGATCCGGACCTGCTCCCTCCGCCGGCTCGGCCTGCCTGGCCTCGCCCGGGGGCTCAATAGCAGACGCCGGAGCGCCGGTCTGCTCGGGAGCCGTCATGGCTTTTTCGTCTTGTGGCATCGAGGCGCAGTATAGGGAGACAATGGCCGGACCCATGAGAACGATCCGCTCCCCCCGAGGAACCGAGCTGTCCTGCAAGGGCTGGCCCCAGGAGGCCGCCTTGAGGATGCTGATGAACAACCTCGACCCGGAGGTAGCGGAGCGCCCGGAGGACCTCGTCGTCTACGGCGGATCCGGGCGGGCCGCAAGATCCTGGGAGGCGTTCGACGCGATCGTCACCGAGCTCAGGAGGCTCGAGGCGGACGAGACGCTTCTCGTCCAGTCGGGCAAGCCCGTCGGGGTATTCCGAACTCACGAGCGAGCCCCCCGGGTCCTGATAGCCAACGCCCTGCTCGTTCCCGCGTGGGCCAACTGGGACGAGTTCCACCGCCTTGAAGCCCTTGGCCTCACTATGTACGGCCAGATGACCGCTGGCTCCTGGATATACATCGGGACCCAGGGGATCCTGCAGGGGACCTACGAGACGCTGGCCGAGCTGGGCGCCAGGCGCTTCGGTGGGGATCTCTCAGGTCGGGTGGTGCTCACCGCCGGGCTCGGGGGGATGGGTGGGGCCCAGCCGCTGGCGGTGACCATGAACGGCGGCGTTGCGCTCTGCGTGGAAGTCGATCCGACCCGCATCGCGCGGCGGCTGGAGAAGCGCTATCTCGACCGCTCGACCGAGGACATCGAAGAGGCTCTCTCGTGGGTGGAGGACGCGAAGGGGGCCGGGCGGGCCGAGTCCGTGGGGCTCCTCGGCAATGCCGCAGAGGTCCTGCCTCAACTCGTCGAGCGCGGCTTCACCCCGGACGTGGTGACCGATCAGACATCGGCTCACGACATGCTGGACGGCTACGTACCCGCGGGTCTGGCGCTCGATGAAGCCGACGGGCTCCGACGCTCCGACCCCGAAAGCTACGTGAAGCGATCGCTGGAGTCGGTCGCCGCACACGTCGAGGCCTGGCTCGCGTTCCAGGACGCTGGAGCGATCTGCTTCGAATACGGCAACAACATCCGAGAGCAGGCCCGGCGCGCCGGGGTCGCAAACGCCTTTGACATCCCGGGCTTCGTCAACGAATACGTGCGGCCGTTGTTCTGCGAGGGCAAGGGGCCGTTCCGCTGGGCCGCTCTTTCCGGGGATCCGAAGGACATCGCCGTCACGGACGAGGCCATCCTCGAGCTCTTCCCCGACGACGACCGCCTTCACCGGTGGATCCGGATGGCCGCAGAGCGGGTCGAGTTTCAGGGCCTTCCCGCGCGCATCTGCTGGCTCGGCTACGGCGAGCGGGCCAGGGCGGGACTGGCCTTCAACGAGCTCGTCGCCTCCGGCCGGGTAGCGGCGCCGATAGTCATCGGGCGCGACCACCTCGACGCGGGATCGGTGGCCTCTCCCTACCGCGAGACGGAGGGGATGATCGACGGCTCCGACGCGATAGCCGACTGGCCGATCCTCAACGCGCTGCTCAACACTTCCGCCGGCGCGCACTGGGTGTCGGTGCACCACGGCGGGGGGGTCGGCATCGGCTATTCGATACACGCCGGGATGGTGGTCGTGGCCGAGGGAACCGAGGACGCGTCCGAGCGGCTCGGCCGTGTGCTCGACGCCGATCCCGGAACCGGAGTCATGCGCCACGCGGACGCCGGTTACTCGAGAGCCATCGACGTCGCGGCCGAGCGAGGCTTGCGCGTCCCGGTTGACCCCACCCGACGGGACTAGGGGTTCCCAGCCCGCCCGAAAGATAGCCATGGGGTGCTTGACCCATGGGCTCAGCGCTCGGGGGATCGCGGAGCGGTCTGGCAGGATGCCCCGCATGGCAAACGTGACGATCATCCGCGAGCGCGTCGTGGAGGCTCCGGTCGAAGAGCTATGGCCCTACGTAGACGACGTCGACAAACTGGCCGAGTGGTTCAGCGCGGCCGAGCGCATCGAGGCGCTCGGAGGCTCCGGCGCGGGCCGACGCCAGCGGGCTCATGGGCGCTGGGGCAAGAAGACCTTCGAGGTGGACCAGGTCGTGACCCAGCACCAGGAGCCGTACCTGATCGCCTGGGAGCACGAGTCCGAGCGGCTCGACGGAGAGCCCGCCCCCAAGCTCGCGCGCTCGACGCGCTTCGAGATCAGGCTCATCCCGCGGCCGGAGGGCGCCATGGTCAGGCTCGAATCCGTTCAGGAACCGGTCGGCCCCCTCAAGGGCGCCGTCATCCGGCTCTTCGGCAAACGTGAGGTCGCCCGACACATGGAGAACTCGCTGCGCGACCTCGGAGAGATGTTCAAGGACGGGACCAATCCCTCGTCACTTCGTTGACGCGGGAGACGATCTCCATCTGAGGGACCTGCGTGGTCCGTCCGCCGTCCACCACGACGCGGCCCCCGACCACGACCTTCGAGATGGCAGTCGACTGCATGGAATGGACTATCTGCCGCTCGACCGTCGCCCGGGGCTGCAGGGACAGATCGTCGAGGTCGATCGCCACGAAGTCCGCGAGCTTCCCGGGAGCGATGGCTCCGGCATCGACATCCAGGAGATCGGCCCCGACGCGCGTCCCCATCTCCAGCACCGCAGGCGCGCTCAGCGCCGACCCATCGGTGAGCCTTGCCTTTGCGACAAGGGAGGCCATGCGCATCTCGTCGAAGATGCTCTGCCGGTTGTTTGCACAGCCCCCGTCGGGGCCGAGCGCGACCCTCACCCCGCGCTCGAGCATCTCCGGGACGCGAGCGATGCCGTCTCCGAGAAAGGCATTGGCTCCCGGACAGTGGACGACTCCTACGCCGGACCGGGCGAGCATGTCGAGCTCCTCGTCATCCACCCATACGGTGTGGATCGTAACGAGGTTGTCTTGCAAGAGACCCTCTTTCTCCAGCAGCCGGACCGGGGTCGTCCCATACCTTTGTTCGATCTGATCTCTTTCATAGGCGGCCTCCGCCAGGTGCAGGTGGCAAGGACACCCGAGCTTCCGGGCCACCTCGAGAGCTCTTGCGATGGTCTCGGGTGACGCGGCGTGAAGAGAGTGCGGCGCGGGCTGCACCGAGACCGTCTCGTCGTTCTCGTAGGCGCGCGCCAGCTCGAGGCAACGTCGAGCTGACTCTTCGGCGGACTCTCGGTAGCGCGCCGGCGCTGCGCTGGGCGCGTCCAGGTCGTAAAGGGCGCGCGCAAAGACAAGCCTTATGCCGATGTCGCGTGCGGCGCGGATGACCTGCTGGGCGTTCTGGTTGCCCTCGTCGTGGAGGTAGAAGAAGTCGACCGTCGTGGTCGTTCCGGCGAGCAAGGCTTCGGCGAACGCGAACAGAGCCCCCACGTAGATCTCCTCCGGCCCGAGACGCTCGGAGAAGGGATAGAGGACCTCGTCTCGCCAGTCATCAAATGGCCGATCGTCGGCGAATCCCTTGAAGAGGCTCTGGAAGGCATGGCCGTGCGCGTTGACCGTTCCCGGCAGCAAGGCGACGTTGCCCCAGTCCTCGGCCCCCGGATCGGAGCCAGACACGATCCCGGAGATCCGCTCCTCTTCCACCTGCACGGTCACGTTGGGCTCGAGCCGTCCGTCCACGTATGCGAGAGCAGCCCTGATCCCTCTCATCGCCCTCCTCGAAAAGCGTTTTTCGTCCCACGGCCAGGCAACAGCTTCCCCATTAGGGTGACGGCATGACCGTCTTTCTCGGCGACCCTCTCACATTCGAAGACGTCGCCGGCGTTGCAACCGGACATGAGCGAGTCGAGCTTGCTCCGAGCCTCGACGAGACGATGGCGCGCGCCCGGTCGGTCGTGGACCGCGCGGTCGACGCCGAGCGGGCCGTCTACGGGATCACCACTGGGATCGGGGACCTGGCGAACGTGAGGATCGCTCCGGCCGACGCTACCCGCCTCCAGCGCGACCTCGTTCGGTCACACGCAACCGCGGTCGGCGATCCGCTCGAGGAAGAAGTCGTACGGGCAATGATGCTCCTCAAGGCGCGCACTTTCTCATTCGGGATGTCGGGGGTTCGCCCGGCGCTGGTCGAACAGATCGTGAAGCTCCTGAACGCGCGCATCCATCCCGTCGTCCCGTCTCAGGGATCGCTCGGGGCATCGGGTGACCTCGCTCCCCTGGCGCATCTCGCGCTCCCTCTCATCGGTGAAGGACGGGTCCACTTCGAAGGCCATGCCGTCGACTCCTCCGTCGCACTCGAAGCGGCCGGCGTCGAGCCCCTGGAACTGTCCTACAAAGAAGGCCTCTCTTTGATCAACGGGACCGAGATGATGTTGGCCCTAGGGATCCTCACGCTTCTGGGGGCCGAGAGCCTCGCGCGCAGTGCCGACATCACCGCAGCGATGACCCTCGAGGCCTGCCTGGGCACCGATCGGGCCTTCGACGAAGACCTGATCAAGGCGCGCAAGCAACCGGGAGCCCACGAAGTCGCCGCGAACATGCGCTCTCTTCTGGACAAGAGCGAGATCGTCGCATCGCACAGGGAGTCCGAGCATCTCGTGCAGGACGCGTACTCGCTTCGCTGCACACCCCAGGTCCACGGCGCTTATCGCGACGGCTTCGCCTACGTGCGCTCCGTGCTCGAGGCGGAGCTCGCGTCGGCCATCGACAACCCGACCGTGCTCGCCGAACGAGGAGAGGTCTTGTCCGGTGGCAACTTCCACGGTGAGTCCCTCGCGCTGGCGCTCGACCATCTCGGTCTGTGTGTGGCCGGTTTCGCGACGATCTCTGAGCGACGCGTAGCCCGTCTGGTTGACCCCGACCTCAACAACGGGCTGCCGGCGTTCTTGACAACCGATCCCGGGCGACGGTCGGGTTTCATGCTCACGCAGTACACGGCCGCGTCCCTGGTATCCGAGAACCGCTCGCTTTGTTGGCCGGCGTCGTCGGATTCCATCCCCACCTCCGCGGGCCAAGAAGACCACGTCAGCATGGGAGCGACGTCGGCTCGCAAGGCCCGATCGATCCTGAAGAACACGCAACACGTCATCGCGGTCGAGGCTCTCTGCGCCGCCCAGGGGTTGGACCTGAGAGCACCCCTGCAACCCGCCGTCGGGACGGACGCGGCCCGGCGACGCATCCGCAAGGTCTCCCCTTACCTCGACGACGATCGGACCCTGGCGACGGAGATCGGCGATGTAGCCGGGCTGATAAGAGACGGCGAGCTCGCACGGGCAGTTGAAGAGGAAGGTGTCGCCCTCACTTAAGATGCTTTTAGATAACTCTCGAGGGGGGTCGGTGACCACCACGTTGCGCGCAATCAGAAGAATCGGTTTGATCGGCTTGCTGCTGGTCGCGCTCCCAGCACCCGTAGCGGCCCACCTCTCCACCCCCGACGATCCGGCCGACACGCCCGGGCTGTTCGACATCCGCCGCGCCGGCTTCGGACACAAAGACGGATTCATCCGCCTGAGCGCGACGACTGAGGGACCTTGGGAACGGACCATCCTCGCGGAGGGCGTTACCGGTAACGATGTCAACGACAACGCTTTTCAGTTCGAGATCGAATCACGCGGCGACTTCCATTCCGATTACGTAATCGTCGTGGACATCTTCGACGACAGACTCCAGGGAGACCTCAGGAGATACGTAACGAGCTCCGAGACGGAGCACGTTCGCTTCGTCGACGCCGAAAAGGACGGTCGCACCGTGAAGGTGAAACTTCGCAAACGACTGGTGCGACCCCGTGATTCCTACATAGGGTGGAGCGCAGACAGCTACTTCATGGAGAGCGACCGCTGCTCCGAGACACAGTGCATCGACTACTCCCCCAACGGCGACATCCTCTTCACACACAGGCTGCGCTGACCCGGCGGCCTCAAGGCGTCGAGAGGCGCTCTTTCGCTCGCTCCGATACGTAGGCAAGCTCGCCTGCACACAGCACCGCCACCACGGAATCCGCATCGGGTCGATAGGGCACGTGCTCGAAGCTCGGCACATCGAACACCACGGCGTCCGCGCGGTAGCCGGGTGCAAGGCGGCCCACCTCCCCGCTGAGCCCCAGTGCATGTGCTGCATTGACGGTGGCCGCGGCCAGCGCCTCGAGGGGCCGGAGTCCGTAGACGCGACACGCGAGAGCAATGACCAAAGGCATCGAATGGATGGGCGAGGTCCCGGGATTCAGATCGCTGCCGAGGGCCACGATCGCACCCTCTTCGACCAGGGTCCTCGCCGGTGGTTTCTTATTCTGTCGCAACGTGAACGTGGCGCCGGGCAGCAAGACCGCGACAGTGTCGGAGACGGCGATGTCACCTGCGGCGTCGAGCGAGGTGTGATTCAGATGATCTGCCGACGCAAACCCCCAGCGCGAGGCAAAGGACCCGGCTTGGCCGTCTTCGAGCTGATCGGCATGGACGCGCATCCTCAGCCCCAGCTCGGACGCCGTCGTTGCAAGCCGGGCGGCATGTTCCAGCGAGAAGGCGATGGACTCGACGTAGATGTCACACGCCGATGCGAGGCCCTGCCTTGCTACCTCGGGAAGCAGCTCGGTCGCAGCCCCGCCAACCCACTCGCCCGCAGATCTGTCCTTCGGGATCGCATGAGCGGCAAGACATGTCCTCTGGACGAGTTGCGGCACCCGCTCCGCGAGCGACGCGGCAAGCCGGAGCTGGCGGAGCTCGGCCTCGACGCCGAGGCCGTATCCCGACTTGGCCTCGAACGTCGTGGTGCCGCGCCGCAGCATGGCGTGGGCGAGCTCGGTAGAGAAGTCCAGCACCTCCTCGTCGGAGGCCTCCGCGAGCAGGCGCGCGGAGCGGAAGATCCCCCCCTCCTCGCGATGGAGGGTGTCGTAGCGGACTCCCGAGAGCCGGGCCGCGTCTTCATCAGCCCTCCACCCGAAGAAGGGAAGATGCGTATGGCAGTCGACGAAGCCCGGTGTGACCGTCCACCCCGATGCATCGAGCTCGACCTTCCCCGGCCCACACTCGCCCACCTCTGCGATGCGGTCACCCACAGACGCTACGTCGACGGCCGAGCCTGCGTCGGAGTCGGTCAGGGCCGCGCCCCGAAGCGCCCCATCGCCCGCCAGCGCGTGAACCGACGCGGCCCCCCGGATGACGACGTCGGGCTCGTTGTTCAAGAGGCGCTGCGTCTGTCGGTCTTCTTGTAGAGCAGGGTCCCGTCGCGCTCGATGCGCTCGACCTCCCCGCGCTTGACGAGATAGGCGAGGTGGGCGAGCGCCTCTCCGAGGGCCAGACGGCGCTGGAAGTCGAGCAAGGCCGTGCCCCAGATCTCGTCCGTGATCTCGCTTGCGGTGTGAGGCTCCCGCCGGATGATCTGGAGTATCGAGCCCAGACGCCTGTCGTGATGACGAGCGTTGATGCGAGCGCGCTCGGCCCCCTCGTCGAAAGGCCGGCCGTGACCGGGCAGAACAAGCTGCGGATCCAACCGCTCGACCTTCTCGAGGGATTCGAGGAACTCTCCGAGCGGATCGCGCGCCTCGCCGCGACGGAAATCGATATGCGGTGTGATGGCCGGTAGCAGATGGTCGCCGGACACGAGTATTCTGTCCTCTGCCGCCGACAGGCAAATATGCGAGCGTGAGTGGCCGGGCGTGTAGACAACCTCCCATTCCCGCCCCGCCGCCTTGAAGGTCTCCCCGCCGCTCAGAGCTCTCGAAGCGCGCACGACACCCGAGACATGCGACCGCCAGTCCTCGAAAGCAGTGAGGTCGTCGACGTCGCCGGGATCGACACCATGATCCGCAAGCATCTCGCGCATGCGGTTCGTGATCTCCTCCGGCGCCTCGTACATCTGCAGCTCTTCTTCCGACGCCTCGTGCATCCACAGCTCGCACCCGATCTCTTCGACCAGTCGGGCGGCCATTCCGTAATGATCTATGTGCGGGTGGGTAACGATCAGGCGGCCCACATCAGCCGGTCCCACCCCGCAGACCTCGAGCGCAGCGACGAGATCGACCCAGCCGTGGTCTCGGTCGGGGGCCGGATCGTAAATACCGCAGTCGACGAGCGTGATCCCGTCGTCGTCCCGCATCAGATAGGCGTTGACGCGATCCAGACCCGGGAAGGGCAGCGGGAGGACCAGACGGAAGATGTCCGCCGCCGGCTCGCGCCGACGATGCTCGATCAAGGTGACTGCGCTGCCCTACTCGTGGAGCTGTTCTTTGATGACGAACGACACTCGCACCAGCACGCGATAGCTGATCTCACCGTTCTCGACGAAACCCTCTATGCGCTCGATCTCGAACGACGTCAAGCCTCGAAGGGTGAGACTTGCACGGTGAACCGCTTCGGAGACCGCGTCCTCGATGGTGGGACCAGTCGCCGTGAGATCGATCGACTTTTCGACCGACATGGAAAACCCCCTTGTAGATCTACAAGAGGGCCATTCTAGATGGAGAGATCGGCCCGCTAGAGGCGCTTGGCTCCGAGCGGTGAGACGAACGTCGGCGTCCGCTGACATTGGACCTGGGGACGTCCTCTCGACATCTGCCTCCGGTACGCCTTGCCCAAGACGTCGCGGGAGATGGCGATCCACCAGCGAGCGGCCGAGATCTCAAGTTCCGTGTGGTCGGCCGGGCCGGACATCCAGTGGCACGATCGCTGGCCGTTCATGTCTCCGCCTTCTTTCTCTCCGAGGGTCCTTGGTGCATCCGCACCCCTAGAGTTAGGCGCCCACCCGGACAGTCCTTTCCGGCAGGGAGGGAAAATCCCGGACTTTGAGGTCCTTACGCGGGTTTATGTCCGATTAGTCGAGAAAAACCTTTGGCCTAGACGTAGCCCCGGAGCTCGGCGGCGTGGGCCACCCGCTCGACGGCGATGTCAAAAGCCGCATCCCTGAGGGAGGTGCCCTCGCTCTCGGCCCGGTCGCAGACGACCTCCGTGGCCCGAGTCATGCGCTTCTTGAGCTCCTCGTTCACCTGCTCGAGCTCCCAGCGGAACTGCTGGATGTTCTGGACCCATTCGAAGTACGACACGGTGACGCCGCCGGAGTTCGCCAGGATGTCGGGGGCCACGGTGACCCCTCTATCATCGAGGATCTCGTCGGCAGCGGGGGTCGTCGGGCCGTTCGCCGCCTCGACGATAAGGTCCGCTTTGATCTTGTCCGCGTTCTTCGTATTGATCACCCCGTGGACGGCGGCCGGGATGAGGATGTCGCAATCCAGCTCCAAAAGCTCGTCGTTGGAGACGGCCTCGCCGCCCGAGAACTCCGTTACCGATTCGGCCTCGCCCGAATGTCTCACCAGCTTCTCGAGGTCGAGACCGTCGCCGTTGTGCGTCCCGCCTCCAACGTCGGACACGGCGACGACTTTCGCTCCCGCATCCGCCGCGATCGCGGTGGCCCAGAAACCCACGTTGCCAAAGCCCTGGATCGCTATGCGCGCCCCCTCGAAATCCATCCCTTTGCGCTGAGCGACCTCGCGGGCGCAGATGATGACGCCGCGGCCGGTTGCCTCCTCGCGCCCCGGAGAGCCGCCCATCTCGACGGGCTTGCCCGTGACGATCCCGGGGGTGTGACCCTTCTTCTGCCCGTAAGCGTCCATCATCCAGGCCATCGTCTGCGCGTTCGTTCCCATATCGGGGGCCGGGATGTCGCGGTTCACGCCGATGATGTAAGAGATCATCCCGGTGAAGCGACGGGTCAACCGCTGGAGCTCGTCCGAGCTCATGCGGCGCGGGTCGCACTGGACTCCGCCCTTGGCGCCGCCAAAGGGCACGTCGATGAGGGCGTTCTTCCAAGTCATTAGTGCAGCGAGCGCCCGCACCTCATCGAGGTCCGCCGAGGGGTGGAAGCGAACGCCCCCCTTGTAGGGGCCGCGAGCGCCGTTGTGCTGGATGCGGAAGCCGCGGAAGACCTTCATCGTCCCGTCATCCATCCGAACGGGAACCTGTACCGCAAGCTCTCGATAGGACGTTGCCAGGACGGCGCGCTTCTCCTCGGTGAGACTTAGACGATCAGCAGACCCGTGGAAGAAGTAGGTCGCCGCCTCGAACGGCGTCATGTCGTCCGTGGGCTCCTCGGGGCGGGGCGGGGTGCCGACTTGCTCGGCGGTCTCCTCGGCCCTCTCCTCCTGCCGGTCGTCGGTGAGCTCGGCCGCCTTTCCCTCGTCCCCCATAGCAGCAGAGACTATCCAACCGCTCTACTTCGCGGGTGAGATGACCTCGACGCTGCCCTCGGAGGCTTCCTCGACGACTGCCTCCTCGCGGCCCGAGAGGAACCGCCTCGTGTGGTCGTACGCGAGCTCGATCAGCTTGTCGGTGTACTCGAGCGAAGCGAACGGGACGAAGAAATCGAGCGCGGGGGCCGGGAGCATGACCACCCGGACCTTCTCCGCATAGATTTTCTGTTCGAGGCTCAAGCGTTGCGAGCGGGCGAGCGTGAAAGCGTGCAGGAGGTAGTCGATCGGCCGGTTGAGCGGCCGCTTCTGGTTGCTGTGTGAAGTGGAGTCCATGACATAGAGGGTCTTTGCCCCCAGCGTCACCGCCGGCCCCATCGGGACGTTATTGGCCACCCCCCCATCGGTGTACAGACGCCCGTTGATCTCCACCGGTGGGAACACGCCCGGCATTGCAGTCGAGGCGAGCAGCGGAAGCCTCACGGGGCCGCTGGTGAAGATCTCCTCACCGCCGGTCTCGAGATCCGTTGCCACCACGGCCAGCGGGATCTGCGCCTCCTCGAACCGAGCATCTCCAATCCGCGAGTCGATGAGGTTCTTCATGCCGCTGTTCTCGAACACCCGGTTCCCCCGCGCCAAGAAGCGGGCCCAGTTGGCCTTGAAGCGCCCTCCGGGGAAGAGATCGCCGTCGCCCAGGCCGCGCCACATGCGGGCCAGGGTGGCGGCGCCACCGGAGGTTGGATTGAAGGCCAGAAAGGTCGCGTTCATGGCCCCCACGGAGGTGCCGACCGTGAGATCCGGGGTCACCCCGTGATCGAACAGTGCCTGAGCGGCCCCGACTTGAAGCGCGCCGAGAGGCCCGCCTCCCGAAAAAACGAAGGCAACGCGATCTCGCCGACGCTGAGCCAGCCGCCTGAGCCACTGCGCCCGCGACGGGTTGGGCTTGTCCCCTTGCTTCATGATCTAGTTCATCGGCCTCTACGGGGCGAAGATGAGCTTTCGCGCTCTGTCTACTTAGCGGCCTTGCGGCGGGTCTCCGCGGCTTTCGCCTTGGCCCGGGAGGTCGCCTCACCGGCCTTCGCGCGCGCCGCCGTCCCCGCTGTAGAGGTCCTCTTTGCCGCCTCTTTCTGTGCCTTCTTGGCCGCGGCCGCGCTTTTCGCGGACGCCTCCTTCACGGCCGCCTCGCTGCGCTTCCGGGCGGTCGTCGAGGCGGTCTGAGCGGCTTTCTTCGCCTCGCTCGCGGCCCGGCCGGCGCTGGAGCGGACCTTTTTGACCTCTTTGGACTTGGCGACCGTCTTGGCGCCCTTCTGGCCGTGCTTCACGGCCGTCTCGACGAGGGCGGCGGCCGCCCCGGCGGCCACCTTGACGGCCTTGCCGGCGGCCTTCGTCGACTGACGCGCCCGCTTGGCGTCCTTGGTCTTCGCCACGTCCTTCGCAGCCTTGCCGGCGGTCTTGGCGGCCTTCTTGCCGACCTCGGTCAGTCCCTTGGCCGCTTCCTTTGCGTACTTAGACGCCTGAGATACCTGCTTCGAGGGCTTACGAGCCATGTGTCCTCCCTTGCCTTTTGTCCGAGCCTAACCCCAGAGGCTGGAGAGAGGCCGGCTTGCTTTTACCGGTCGAAGTGGACCCGCAGCCAGGTGCGGCGTCCGCATGCGGGGCACTTGAACCACGAGTGGTGATATTTCACCAGCGGAAGGTGCAGGTGCAGGGGGAACAGCAGGGCCCCCAGCTCGAGATACGACACCCTGGTCTCCTCCAGGCACGACGAGCATTCGACCGTGAGAGTCCGAGGCTTCTTGTCGCTCGCGCTATAGAGGGCGTGTTTGCCCATAGGACCCTCGCTGCGAGAGCTCACGCGGCCTCCTCGATGCGCCGCGCGATGGCCCGGTAGGCGTCGGCCCCCGGATGTCTCGGCGAGAAGCTGATGATCGACTTGCCGGCCTGGGACGCCTCGGCGAAGCGGACCGACTTGCGAATGGGCGGTTCGAACACCTGCACGCCGTAACGCTCACCCACGTCGGCCAACACTTCTTTCGCATGCCTGAGTCTGCCGTCGTACATCGTGGGGATCACTCCGGTGACCTTCAGGTCGGGATTGGTGAAGTGTCGGATGTCGTTGAGGGTCTCGATCAGCTGGCCGACGCCTCGATGCGACAACGCCTCGCATTGCAGCGGGATAACGACCTCGTGGGCAGCGGTGAGCCCGTTGATAGTGAGGATGCCCAGGGACGGCGGACAGTCCAGCAGGATGTAGTCATAAGCGTCGAGTACGTCGCGCAGCGCGCGCTGAAGCGCGTACTCGCGACCCGTCTTCGCAAGCAGAACGGCTTCGGCCCCCGCAAGATCGATATTTGCGGGAACCAGATCGATCTCGCGCGCAACGATGACCTTCTCGATGGGCAGGCGCCGTACGAGGACGTCGTTCACGGTCTCGTCGAGATCGTCGGGGTCGAGGCCCAATGAGTACGTGAGCGCCCCCTGTGCATCCATGTCCACAGCGAGGACGCGCCGACCGGCCTCTGCGAGCGCGGCTCCCGTCGTCAACGTGCTGGTTGTCTTGGCTACTCCGCCCTTCTGGTTGGCAAAGGCAATGATGCGAGCCATCAGCTGGGTCCCGCCTCCGGCTCACCCTGCCCGTGCGCCTGCAAGCCGGTGGCGGCCAGCAACGCTTTGACCCTGTCGGGCTGCCATCCCTGCGAACGGAGGGCAACGACGAGACGGTCCGTCAGCTCGCCGAGCTCCTCTTGCTCGAAGGACTCGTAGCCGTCGAGGAAGCCGCGCGCGTAGTCCCAGGAGACGTACTCGTCCGGGTCGGGATCGAATGCCGGCTCGTGCACGGGTGACTCGCCCTGTTCGAGCAACTCTTCGAGGTTGCCGGACAAAAGCTCCCAGGTGAGGTAGTGATCCTCGTCGCAGTCCGCACAGTAGAAGACGGTTCCCTTGATGCCCTTGGAGCCGAGGACCTCGCGCAGCACCTGGACGTCGAGAAGGTCCTGCCTGAGCAGCTCGCGCTCCTCGGCGTCTAGAGGCTGGTCGTCGTCCGGATTCGGCTGTTGTTCGTCTTCCATGCAAGCACTCTAATCCTTCAGAGGCTCTGCACAGAGGCGGTCAAAGGGCTAGAGCGTGCTCCCGTAGAGGTCCTGAATGCGGTCGCCGACGAAGATCGCTACGACGGTCCCGAGGGCCAGAAAGGGGCCGAACGGAAGGGCCGTTTTTCGGGTTCCACCGCCGAACAACACGATGATCGATACGAGTCCTCCCAGCACCACCGCCGCGAACATCGCAACGATCACGGTGCCGGGCGCGCCGAGATAACCCGAGAAAGCCCCCAAGGTCAGAGCGAGCTTGACGTCGCCGCCCCCCATGCCCCCCATCGCCGTCAATGCCACCGCGAAGAAGAACCCCGCAAAGAGACCCGCACCGACCACGGCCCCCGCAAGAGAGACGCGCTCGCCTTCGAGGAAGGCGGCGCCCAGCAACACCATCCACGCTACGAGGGCCGACAGGCCCCAGGGATTGATGCGGATGCGCTTGGGACGGGTGGGCTCGACGTCTTCTTCCCCCGCCGGCGGCGTCTGGGCATCGGGTCGTCTATCTGCAGCCCGCCAGGGGAACATGACGGCCATAACCACGAGGATCACGGCCGCCGAGACGATGACATCCGGTGCGAGATCGCCCACGCGATCGTCCAGGAACGCCGCGAGAGCGAGTGCTCCCAGACCCACCACGAAAAGAGGAAGCGTGATCTTGTCCGGCAGCTTCTTCTCTTCGAGATCGATAACCGCAAGTACTACGAGGGTCCAGAACAGCCCGGCGTAAACGAACGCTTCGATCGTGAGATCGAACTTGATGACCGCCAGCGCGAAGAGAATGCCGGTCACGACTTCGATCGCGGGATAACGCACGGAGATCTTCACACCGCAGTTGCGGCACCGTCCGCGCAGGAACAAATAACTGAACAGCGGGATGTTCTCGATAGCGGTGATCGTGTGCCCGCAGTTGGGACACTTGCTGCGGCCGCTCACGACGGTCTCGCCTTTCGGAAGCCGGTAGGCAACGACGGTGCCGAAGCTACCGAATATCAGCCCCAGGATCGCGGCGAGTACGGCGAGGAAACCTTCGGGTATGTCCATTCGAGAAAGCTCCCGCTAGCGCAGAAAAGCTGCTCTCACTCCGGGTCGCCGATGTGCTCGCGGATGCGCTCGAGCAGGGTGTCGGCCTCGAAGGGCTTCATGACGACGTTGTCGGCTCCGATCGAGTCGTCGAACATCTCGTGGGCGTCTGCCTTCCCCGTGACGACGACGATAGGGATGCCCGCGGTTGCCGGGTGCCGTTGCATCTCCTCGAACATCCGGCCCCCGGAGACGTCCGGCATCATCAAGTCGAGCAGGATCAGGTCGGGCTTGCGGAACTCCGCCTTCGCCAGGCCCTCGAGACCGTCTCTCGCCTCGGTGACCTCGTATCCCTGGGCCTCGAGGATGAATTTCTCGAGCTCCCGGACAGCCTCCTCGTCCTCGACGATCAAAATTCTCTTGGACATAGCCGGAAAACTATCAACTAATTGTTCCGATTTTCCGATAAGGACCGTGAATGGAAATCCAGACCTTGCGCCAGCTCATCCTCTCGGGTGGTTACCGGGTCGATGCCGAACGAGTCGCCGAGGCGATCATTCGCAGGATCGTCGACCCTCTGGGGATCGAGGGAACCTCCAACCTCTCAGTCCCAGAGGCCCCTCACCGGAGCCGAGGGCTCTCGTCGACCCGCTACCGACTCGACCATAGCCACGACTCTTACGCTCGCGGCCACGTCGTGCACGCGGACAAAGGCAGCACCCGCGCCCACCGATAGAGCGACGAGAGCGAGCGTCCCTTCGAGACGATCCTCCACGGGAAGATCGAGCGTCTCCCCCACCACGTCCTTGCGCGAAGGAGCCACCAGCACCGGCCACGGCATTGTCACGAGCTCGTCCAGCCGGCGCATGATCTCGAGTGAGTGCTTCGTCGTCTTGCCGAAGTCGAGCCCGGGATCGACAACGATCGAACCCCGCGCAACGCCCGCCTCTTCGGCACGATGGGCGACACGTTCGAGCTCTTCACGGACGGCGACAACGACGTCTCTATAACGAGGGTTCCGAGGACGCCCGCGGATCTGCCCTCCGTGGTGCATCACGACGACTGCGGCGCCGGTGCGCGCGCAGATGTCCGGGAGCTCCGGATCGGCAAAGGCAGTGACGTCGTTCACGAGTGCGGCGCCGGCATCGATCGCTCGCTTCGCGACGTTCGAACGAGCGGTTTCGATCGACAGAGGCACACCCGCGCGACTCGCCAGCGCCTCCACTGCCGGCAGCAACCGCCGCGTCTCTTCGTGCTCGTCGACGGGCGGACCCGGACCGGCCTTCACCCCGCCCACGTCGAGGAGGTCGGCTCCTTCCTCGACCAGCCGGAGTCCATGGTCCACCGTGTCATCGAGGTCCGTACGACCGCCGTCATAGAAGGAATCCGGCGTGCGATTGACGATGCCCATGACGAGGCAGTGGTCTAGATCAAGCCGCCCCTGAGCGTGATCGACGTGCCTCATGCCGGCGCCAGCTCCTCTGGCCTCTGGTTGGTCGAGACGACGAAGATCCCGATAAGGATCGCCGCTCCTCCCAGGTAGAAAACGCTCGTCGGGATCTCGTCGAAGAGCCAGGCCGCTGCGACCGTTGCGATGACGGGCTCGGCCATCAAGGACACCGACACGGTCGTGGCGTCGATGCGGGACAACACGAGGTTGATCACCGTGTGTCCCAGGAGCTGGGGCCCGACGATCAGCGCCGCTATGGCCCACCAGGTCCCCGCCGGGTACCCCGTCAGTGGGACGTCGTCGGCAAAGCAGGCGAGGCCAAGGAACACGGTGGCGACCCCGTAGGTCAGCACCGCATAAGGAACGATCGAGAGATCCTTCCGGGCGAGACGACCGGCCAGGACGTATCCAGCAGCCGCGGCGCCTCCCGCGAGGGCCAGTAGGTTCCCGGTCAAAGAGCTCCCGCCGAAATCGAGCCCTGCGATCAGGATCGTCCCGCCCAGGGCAAGCGCAATCCCGGTCCACCCGACCAATGTGAGTCGCTCTCGGACGACCCAGGGCGCCACGAGCGCCACGAATATCGGCGTCGTCGACACGAGCAACACGGATGCCGCGACCGTCGTCAGTCCGAGTGAGGTGATCCACGTGGCGAAGTGCACGGCTAAAAAGATCCCGGCCACCGCACAGAGCCACGCCTGACGTCGGCCCACCCGGCGCAGCCCGCCGCGTGCGAAGGGCAGAAGCACGAGCGCGCCGACCAGACATCTCCAAAAGGAGATGGCCAGGGGCTCGGCCCCCTCCGCGTAGCGAACCAGGATGGGCGACGACGAGGCGGCTACCACGCCCCCTGCAAGCAGAGCCGATGCGGTCCACGTGGGGTACTGGATCCGAGCGCTCGTATCGGGGGCAGTTTGCATAGGCGGCGTAGCCTAGTGGCGCCCGAGCCCGAAACGAAGAAGGAGAAGCCGGATCGCAGCCCCTCAGATAGCAATCGGTGCGGTGGTTGTGAACGACGAGAGACTGTTGATGGTCAAGCGGGGCCAGGACCCCGGCAAGGGACTGTGGTCACTTCCCGGTGGGCGGCTCGAGGCCGGCGAGTACCTCGCCGACGGGCTGCGCCGGGAGGTCCTCGAAGAGACCGGCCTGGAGGTCGAGATCGGGGAGCTCGTCGGGATCTTCGAGGTCGTGGGCGATCCCCACTACGTGATCCTCGACTTCTTCGCCCAGGCCGAGGGCAATGCCGAGCCCCGGGCCTCGGGAGATGTCGACGAAGCGCGTTGGGTCCCGCTAGGAAGCGTCGCGGAGCTCGAATGCACCCCACGCTTCGTCGAGACCCTCAGGGCGTGGGGAGTGCTGAGGTAAGGAAGGTCAGCAAACCAACAGCGTGACGGTCTCGTTCTCCCGTAACACCGCACCCGCGGCCGGATCCGTGTCGACGACCCGCTTCGATCTCTTGCAGGATCCCACCGCTTGGCTTTGCAAACCCAGGGCGGCCAGCTCCGCCACCGCGTCGTCCACTCGCTGGTTGCGGACATCGGGGACCGTGACCTCCTCGAACTCGGGCCCGATCGACGCCACGACCTCGACGGACGATCCTTTCTTCACCGTGCGACCGGCTCGCGGACGGGTGCTTATGACGAGCCCCGCATCGAGTGTGTCGGAGTAGACGTCGACTCGATGGGGCCGAAGCCCCGCTCTTCTGAGCCTCTTCATCGCACTGCCGACCGGTGTGCCCTCGACCTTCGGCAACTCCACGGGAGGGGGGCCCTTGCTGATGACGAGGTGGACCTTGGAGCCCCACTCGTGCTTTCCCTTGTCCGGCAGCTGCTTGAGGATGTCCCCGCGATCAACGATGGAGGAGTATCGGCGCAACACGCGCCCGACCTCGAACTTGCTCGCCCGGATGCGGGCGCGGGCGAGGGTGGCGGACTCACCTTCGACGGTGGGTATCCGTAACTTTGGAGGCCCGGCCGAGACCAGCACCTCGAGCGCGTCCCCTTCCTCCAGCTCGCCCGTGGCCGGAGTCTGCTTCAAGACCACGCCCTTGGGCTCCTCGATGTCCAAGACCCGCTCGACTTCGAGCCCGAGGCCGTCTCCTCTGACCTCGGCCCTCGCCTCGGGCAGCTCCATTCCGACGGTCTTCGGGACCTCGACCATCACGGGGGCCAAGAGGAAGTTCGCTCCCGCGACGCCACCGAGCACGAGCCCGGTCAGTACCAGGAGGGTCACGAATATCCGACCGAGGCGCAGCCTGAGCCGCGGCTTGGAGTGGCGACCCGAGGGCTGCTCTTTGACGAAGGTCCCGGGGCCGGGCACCACCTCGAACTCGGTCGATATGTCCTCGACGAGGGACTCCACGGGAGGGGCCTCCGGTAGCGAGCGGGCTCCGGCCCGTCGCAGCGCGTGGGCCATGTCCGAAGCGTCATAGAAGCGCTCCGCCGGATCGAGGGCGCAGGCCTTCAGCACGACGTCGTCCAGGTCAACGGGTATGGAGTGATCGAAACGGGAGGGCGGTACCGGCTCCTCGTGGGCGCGGAGGTCCAGCAGATCGGGGCCGGCTCCCTGAAGGGGCGGTCTCCCGGTGAGCATCTCGGAAAGGATCGCCCCCGCCGTCCAGATGTCGGACGTGACGCTCGCCTCGAACCCTAGGGCCTGCTCGGGAGCTATGTATCGGACCGCCGTCGTCATCCCGCTGCTAGAAGGATCCTCTCTCGGAACGCCGGCTCCTATCCCGAAGTCTGCGACCTTTGCGTTCCCGTCCTTGGAGATGAGGATGTTCTCGGGTCTCAGCGAACGGTGCACCAGCCCGATCTTGTGGGCCGCCGCAAGCGCGTCGCAGACCTGGGCGATGAGCACTGCGGCCTGAGCCGGAGCAAGAGCCCCGTTCGCCACGAGCAGGTCACGAAGATCCGTCGTGGGGATGCTCTCCATGACGATGTAAAAGGTGCCGGCGTCTGCCCCCCAGTCGAACACGGTCACCGCGTTGGGGTGGGAGAGCCGGGCGGCCGACTTGGC
>JALZBR010000141.1 GCA_030863485.1 Actinomycetota bacterium | reverse complement strand
GAAGCAAGGCCACCAACACCATCAGCAATGCGTGCGGCTTCTGCGAAAGTAGACCCAAGAAGGGCGCCGTGGCCACTGCGAGTGCTATCAAGAATGAGGCCCGTGAACTACTCAGCACGGCCGCTCCTAGCCCTGCTGGGACAATGAATAGCAGAACGGTCCTTTCGACGCGGCGGGCGCGAGCACTCACCGCGGCTCTAGTAGGCCCTGCTGCCATCCGAAGCACGCGCTACCTTCGGTCGCACAAAGGTGATCGAAGGGCACGAAAACCCCGCTGGCCTCATGCCGCCTTCCGCATAACCGCTGTATGGCCCAAGGTTTCCCCTGTGTCACTGTCTAAACGATCGAGGAGGAGTGCCATCATGTAGACTGGTCCCAGTGACACCTGCAATGCAAACCGGATGGGCTTCACCGGTCCAAGGCGCGACCGCAGGTGACTGCCAATCATCTCGCTCACAACCGCCCACATACCCCCCCTTTGCTCAACTTGCACTACCTCGAACCCATGTAGCTGCGCTAGATAGCGCAACCCCATGTCGCTGAACCGATAGTAGTCGCAATACTGTGTGCCTCCCCGCAGCGACTGCCGTCGCCAGAGAAACGGCGTCGTACAGATCAGGTGGCCGCCTGGGCGCATGGTTCGATTGATCTCATCCAGTACGAGGCCTGGGTCTGGAACAAGGTGCAAAACGCCGGTCAGTAGCACGGTATCAGCGCTCCCCGCTCGGACGGGGAGGTGACGCGCATCGCCGTAGACGTCGACGCGCCTTCTGCTGTCTATAGGCTCCATCAGGTCGAGTGCGACAAACTCCTTTACATACGGTGAGAAAAGCGACTCGAATGGTTTGTCGAACGACCCAACGTCCAGCAAAACCCCGGATGCAAACCGTACTGTGCGGGCCAGCGACTCCTCAAGCAACAACCACTCAAGGGGAGCTTGGTAACGGCGAGAGAACCATGACCGAAGCCAGCTAGCAAGGTACTTCATCCCTCGCGTAACGCTCCTTGTCGCATCCGCGACAGGACCGACCGAGCCGCCCTCTTCCCCGACTGCGCTCGGCGCAGGTAGCTCCACGCTCCGTTCGCCATGGCTTTCATGACCCAATCTCTCTCCGCTGGCCCCACGAGATACCGGTGCACCATGAACGGGTCGACGGGGCGCCGATTCACCCCAGGGAGGGTGGTGACTGCGTACTCATACCCAGCTGCGCGGGTCCGGTCGCGGACCCGCCTGTCCACGTAGGGCGCCCGCCCGAACGGATAAGCGAATCCGTTGACCTTGGCTGCGACTGCAGCCTCTAGCCGCTCCCTCGACTCTTGAAGTTCCCGATCCAACTCGGCGTCACCCAGAGCGGCAAGGTTCTCGTGGCTTACGGAATGAGAGGCGACCTCGACGCCCGCCTTACTGACCTCGCACAGCTCCGCCCAATCCATGATGAGCCGAGCGTCCTCGTCCTCCTCCGCCCGACACTCGAACTCCGCTTCCCACTTCGCGAGTAATCTGTCTCGTGTCCCCCCGTCTGCGTGGCGCACGTGTGAACGCAGAGCACGAACCTGTTCCGCCGATCGAAGCCAAGTGCCACCGGTGCTGCGGATATCCCCGTTATGACCTCGGGTGGCCCCAGCGGTCACGATAGCGTCCAAACGATCCCACCAAAACCGTGTTTGCCCAATCGCGGCTGTCGGGACGAACACCGTGGCAGCCACTCGGCGCTCTCGCAGCACTGGTAACGCGTGCCTGTGGACATCGCGATAGGCATCATCGAACGTGATGGCCGCGAGACGCCTTCCCTCGCCCCGCTCCACTGCCTCCAGTCCCTCCCAAAGCGGGACTATTTCGCAGTGGGAACGAATCTGATCCACATGCTTCCCGAAGCGCGGCCCGACCCGGTGGTACCCGAAGACGACGAGAGACCCGCCCATTGTTAACGCCTCCTGGGTAAGACAGAACCGCCTAACCGCTTCGGGCGGCCACCGGAACCGGTCATCTCTTCCGGGTGATCCTTCCCCTTATTAGGCACCAGGCCTCTCCACAGAAGTCCCTCTCTCCCTGCTCAAGTATCCAGCGCCATACTGCGGTCCCTCCTGCGAGACCTATCGCGAAAACCGCTAGGACCCGCGCACTCGCTGGAGCGTGAGCATAATTGTATGTAAAGAAGGCCGCGCTCGCAAAGGCTGCGAACAGTGCCAAGGGTACGAGAGCGTGCCGTAGCAGAAGTGGACCGAGCTGCCTTCGCTGCACTCGCGCGCATACGAAGAATAGCAGCACACTGTCGATCACCAGCCTAATCGCGACACCCCAGGCGGCTCCCGGGATGCCGAACCAGCGCGCAAGAAAATAGAGTATCCCAAGCGACAGTGGGATCGTTGCGAGTTCGATCTTCGCGACAAGGGCTGCTCGCCCCACTGCCTGCAACAACGAGTACGGGACCCAGGCCACGGCATTAACCAACGTTGCACCAGCTAGCACCTGCAGCACAATACTCCCTTGCCTGGCGAACTCAGGACCTAGCCAAACCCGAAGTATGTCGTGGGCGAAAACGATGATGGTAGTCGCGACGACTCCGAGCATCAGGATCAAGTACTTCACCGAGCGCTGAAAAATCTCTGTGATGCGATCACTGTCTCCCGCGCCCTGCAGGGTGCTGAAGGCCGGAAACAGGGTGGCGCCTGCGCCGGTCGTTATCGTGCCGAGCCTACGAATAATGTCGCTTGCAGCGGTATAATATGCGACTGCGCCAATTCCCACAACACTACCAATGATTACGCGGTCGGAGTAAGTGAGAATTGGTGTCGCCACACCGGCGATCGTGATCCAGCTACCGAATGCGAGGAGACGCCGGAGGAGCCTCGTGTCTGGGAGCCGGGGCCGGACGATGTCGGGGTATTGGCGCATGCAGAGAATGCAGTATGCAAGAAGGACCGCTATTCGCGCAACGAGCAAGAGCACCATGATCGCCGGGAGCGACAGACGCAGCCACGCTCCTAGCGTAGGCATGAGGAAGGTCATGCACGAGGCCGGAGTGCGGACGAAATTTACTAGGTCAAACCGCTGCGTGGCTTCAAGCACTCCCTGCAGAGAATCTGTGAGCATCAGAATGGGAACTGCAACTGCTAATACGTAGAGGGTAGTCTGAGCGTCGCGCAACAGGTCCGCATCGAGATCCAAGAGCCTCGTCGTTACGACCGGTGTGAACACGGCGAGGAGCCCGGAAGCCACAAGGCCGAACGCGAACTGCGCCAAAGCTGCCGACCAGACGATTGCCGCCACCTGGCCACGGTCACCGCGGCCGAGTGCCTCTGCTACGAACCGCGTTGTAGCGCGATCAAGGCCAAAGTCGAGGATGCTGAAGTAGGTCACAACGTTCAAAGCGAGTGATAGCAAGCCAAAGCGTGGAACGCCGAGATATTTCACGACGTACGGGATCGACACTATGCTGACGATCAGGGGAATTGCTTGCCCACCTATGTTTAGGAGAGTATTTTTAGCCAGCATGCGGCCGCGAATCGTGACACTGTCGCTGCTGTCGGTCGCATCGCGGCCTATCGACGTCGTCACCGCCGCATAGTCATTGGTGTAAGAACGTCGGTGCACCGCTATCCCTGGGCGTCGCTGCCACGTAATGCTTCCGGCATCATAGGTTGTCGCCTAGCGGGGGGCCGCACCGGGGGAGAGGTAGACGTCTCCACCGACCCTTGGCAAGCCATGCGCACATCACATGGGCATCCCCTACCCCGTCCCAACAGCAAAGCAGTCTTGGAAGAGTGCGCGGTTGCTTGGGGCCACCTTCGTCGAGGGTTCTTATCCGACAACGCCAGCTTTCCGCTACTACGATCAGCGGGTCGCGCTTCCGCCTCGGTAACCCCGAAGGTTAGGTCGTCCTACCCTCCGGCGGGCCTTGTCCCGCAACGGTTGCCCGCACCGCTTGCGAACGTGGAACGTATCGCCACACGCATGGCAGGGTCGAGATGGGGGCCCAGGCTGGCACACCCACGTAAAGAGGTCGCTCTTCGATCTCCCAGCTAGCGGCGATCGGCGTTGGTCGTCCACCTCCCGCAGTTCAGGGCGCCGTTGCTCTGACGAGCTCAATGCGGATCTCCTTTTCCTCTTTGGTCCGCCAGCCCGGTGCCTAAGAC
>JALZBR010000105.1 GCA_030863485.1 Actinomycetota bacterium | reverse complement strand
GCCCTTTTTGGACTCTACGATAAGGTAAACTGCCAAAAACCACTTATGTAGTGGAAGGTGGCTATCGTGAAAGATGGTGTCAACGGTAACGGAAAAGTGGTAGTGGCATGAGTTGCAGACCAACTGGACGCGATTCTTCACGCGAGATACGTTCTTCGATTTGCAGCGAAGGCACTCTATCCCATCCGGCCAGCGCGTCTCTTCCAACCAAGCGCGGCACTCTTGTTCACTGGAAAAGCGGTCCATTAGTTCTACAAGGTTTATCTCTTGCTTCTTCAGCACAGGAGGTCTCCTAATGCCCCGGCGTAAAAAGCGTGCCTACGAACTTACCGACGAAGAGATGATGAAGAGATTGTTCCCCAAAAAGGTGCGGGATTTGGCTAAGGAAATTGCCCACGAAGCCCGTAAAAATGGGGAAAAGTCGTCTCATAAGAGAAGAATAACAGACGACTAGAATTGTGTCAAGTATATAATCCCGCCTTCGTCAATCACTGCCTGCGCCGTGTGCTTCCATAAGCCACCGGACATTCCACTTGAGGTCCTTCTCGAAGCCCTTCGATCGAATAGAGTTACTACGCCCTACCAAGCTCCACTTTCGGGTGCTTCTGGGAGGTGACAGTGCCAATGAACTTGAGATCGTCAGATAAAAAGTCCTTAGAGCTACAAGTCACTCCGAGCTTTGGTTTGGGACGGGGACTATACACTTGCGTCAGCTACTAATCCCCAGCTCAACTCATTCTGCAAAGCAAAGGCAATTTTCGCTTTGAGTAGTCGTTTCTTCTGTCCAGAAGTCATAGCCAACACCCCCCTCTCCACACGTGGATCGTCTCAAAACTCATTAAAGTTGCCAAGTAATGAAACTATGATTTTGAAACGGGTTTTGGGACAGAGCTTTGTGCTTGATACTTTGTTGATGCGGGAGGAGACAGACGAGTATCAAAAACGGCCGTTTTTGATACATTCAGAAATGCGAGGCGAGGACTACTGTGAATACCGCTTGTAAGCAGACAGGGATCGACACGAGGTTGTGGTAGCGCGTGGTAAAAGAGCCGTGGACCCCTACAAAAGACCAAGTCGGAGGACAGTACTGATCTCGTCGAGCGAGAGGGAAGGGACAAACAGCTGATTCGAATAGAGATCCAGGAGTTCGTTTTCGCCGACGGCTTCCAATAGGGTGTCATCGATTGCCTGTCCGTTACCCTCCTGCCAAGCGCTGTCCCAGAGCATCGCGAGGACCCGGCAACCGTCCACGATCGCCTCTCCCGTGGTCGTACTAAACTCGTCCCATAACACCTCCTCAGGCGCATCGTCACCGCCTTGGATCGCCGCGGCGTAGGCTTCGACAAGGGTCATCGGATCGATTCGGTTTCTGGTTCGTTTCATCAACTTGACACACTCAAAGCCTGCATCCCGCCCGCCCCGAACGAGCGGCATCGCAGAGTACTGGCCAACGGCGGCATCGACCTCATCCATGAGCGTGTCGATGTGGTCGTTGATCATTGTGCGTTCGTAGGCTTCGTGGATGCCCTGGCCAAACTTCTTCCCGGTGGACTGCTCTGTCCGCGAGGGGTCACCGTCGAACAAATACGATCCGTGCAGCACCTGAGACCCATCGCTGACGTAGTGGGCAAGGATGCCGGCAGCGCAGACGAACTCGGAGATCCGTCGATCGCCGGCTGCTTCCACCATCGCATCATAAAACTGCCAGACGCGGAACGGGAGAAGCCCGCGCTCGGAGCTTTTTCTGTGTCCGAGATCGTCATAGTAGTCCTGGAATGCTTGGACCGTCAGGTCAGTCGGCGTGTGCAGGTAATCTAACAAGGTCCGATCATTGGTATCCGGCTCGTCCAGGTTCGCGTAATGCGTCGGGTTGTCACGGGGAGCCCGGCCGCCCAGGGTGGTCGTGGGCTTCTTCCAGATAACGTCTGGAACGCTCGTGAGCGGCACGAAGCCCGATGCCTTGACCTTCTTGGCTTTGGCGGGGATACCGTGTCGCTCGAAGCTGATGCGGAGCTGATTAACTTGCATCAACAGAGCGAGCTTCGGTTCCACGACGAGGTCGCAGGCGATGCGACCGATCGTGTTGTGCCAGACTGTTCCCCTCATGAATCGTCAGGCATACCCTAAACCTCAGCCTCTTCGGGCAACACCTCGGGCTCTAGTAGCCCGCGCCTGTCGGCGCCGGCCATCCTGCACCTCTGGGGGTGATCCGTCGCACCGATGCCCATCATGGCAAACTCGAGAAAACCGGGAATAACGAAATCCTCGGCGGCCTCGAGGTCGACCTGGTAGCCCATATCTTGCAACGCAGCAATCGTCATCCGGCTGACGGGATTGGGTCCTACGTTGAGGAAACCCGTCATCAGCTCGTTCGCCAAAACGCTCTCGCGCCAGTGGCCTTCGCGAGTACCCGGTCCTCCCGTGTTCTCGACGGGCACCGGGGTCGGCCTGTTCGCCCCGATCAGTTCGGAGAACTCGCGCATCGCGTTTCTACCGACGAAACGGGGATTGGCCGTACCGACACCCAGGAGTAATCCCTTCCGCCTCCAGAGAGTGCCCATGCCGAGCACGTGTCCCATTTCATGGACGATGACGCTTTCGAAGCTACCATCTTGTTCCATGCGCTCTAGGTCCGCTGTGTCAAATTCCATGACTCCTTTAGCCGGCAGTAAGGAGAACGGCCGAATGTGCGTGGGACCAGCCCGTCCGAGCGTACCGCTCGGACCGTCGATGCGTAACCCAGCAGCGTCGATAGCTACATCGTCGATAGTTTCCGAGCCAACCCTGAAGCTGGGTACGTCGGCGCTGATGATCTGCGACCAGCGATTGGCAGCCGACTCAAACACGGCTTCCTGAGTGGGGGTTAGCCCGCCCTTGAAGCGAACTTCGATGTTGTATGTTCCGTTGGTCACGGTGCCTCCTTTTGTGAGCTACGCCGAAGCACAGCCGTTTATCGAACGATCCCCCAGATGCGAATTTACCTTACTTCACCGTCAGCCTCCAAAAACACGTTGCTCCCGGAACGACATCGTACGGAATCCCGCGGAGCCACTTTACCTACTCTTTTTGAACGACTTCGAAACTATTTCCGAAGCGGTGCCGTCGGAATCGATAGCGATAAAGTAAACGACCGCATCCTCATCTATCCGTGCGACATCCCCCTCTCTCCACCCTCCACCACAAACGACCGCCCTTAATACATTTCCTGTTGGAATAGCCTCGCTCTGCCCTCTACCATACAGAGAATGATAGAGTTGTCCTCTTGTTGCCGTTGCCCTTACATCCAAACTTCCTTCAAAGGGAGTAGAATTGTCCGTCTCGATAGTGACTTCGATCATTTCCGTTGCGCCGACCCAATAGGTTCTCTTTTCATCTTCGGCAGCACCTTCGACGTTATAGACAACTTCCCACATGCCCTCCGGAAGCGTTAATTTACTCTGGCCCCCTATGAAAGTTCCTCTTAGTATTTCGGTAATTTTACTTACTACATACCCATTCGAGAATTCTTTGGTGACTCTATTTGCCACGTAATTAACGATCTTGTCGGGTGAGTCGACGGCGATAGTGCTCGTAAGAGGACCAGCGTGATCCCCACTATCCGTGTCTACCATCATCGCTACGCGTGGAACCGGGGGCACGGAGTTTAGATGTCGTGCAAAGCCTTCGAGGCCTTTGGCAACATTCCCTGTGACGACCTCCGGCTCTGTTATGATTTTTTGGTGCCTGAGCACGTCATCTCCTGTAAACTTAAATACCTCGTTTATGGCACCTTCGAGCCTACTTGTACTTTTGTTTGGATCTGGACTTCGAATATCAGACAGATCTCCTTTTGCTATGCCACAGTAATACGTAATATTGTGAGGGACAGGCCCAGGAGTTTGTTGTTCGCCCTCCCCATAAGGGGTTTCATCTCCACCACCGACAAGCTCCTCCGCCAGTAACCTAGTCATAAAGTCTCCAGCGGGCGTCCCACTGGGCGTCCATTCGTTATCGAAGCCCCGTAAACCACGAAACGCCCCGGCTAATGCAACAAAAGTCCCCACCCTATGCCACCTTTTTAGCTGCTCATCAAAAACCGCCGGGCCACTTTGCGGGTTCCTTCGGTTCCTCAAACCCCTGAAAACCGAGTAGGCCAAGGTACAGCCAAGCGAATGAGCAATAATATCGACAACTTCCACGCCCAGGTATGCGCAAACGTTGTCGATAAACTCGCGAACTTCGTTCACGTTGTTTGTGTGCGGGAACTCTGTATCGGTTGCTCCACCACCTGCACAAGCGAAAGCGAAGGCGGTTCCCAAGTAACTCGGCGCCCAGAGCAATTCTCTCGGATAACCGGCTTCGATCATCAGGTCGTCTTTTAGGCTCGTCATGGCCCATTTACCCGAATCTGCCAAACCGGTATGACCGTGAATAAGGATAATCGGGGCCTTACCGACGCTTCGGACCACGGCCCTGTGCCCTGACCGATCCTTTCTCGGATCTCCACCGAATCCGCCGATAGGTACACGTGGAGAACAGTTAGGAGGTCCCCCCTGATCCAAGGGAACCTTGAAATCTTGAGGAAAGTCACGTTTAGCTTGACCTTGGCCGAACCTACAACCTCCCCGAGGAGGGAAAAAAGGCGGGAAAAAAAATTCCCTCTCGTCTGAAGGACCGTCAAAATCTTGAGGAAACTCGCCCTCGCCCTGGGCTAAAGGAGCTTCGAAATCTTCTTGAGGAAATTCACCCAAGGCAATTCACCTCCATAGACCCTTCCGGGTTCTCCTTTTGGGGAGCTTGGTCAAGCCCCTCCTCTGTTTTGCTGACGTCACCTATCCCTCGAAGATTAGGTTCTCGGGGGGCTCCGTCATCCTCACCGTGTCCCCCTCGACCTCCACCATCGTGTCGAAGTGGGTAGGGTGCACAGTCGAGATTATTATGACTTCTTCGTCTTTCGCCTCCAAAAACTCCTCGAAGCCCGCGACCGGGCCGCCCCCTTCTAGGTACTCGGCTAAGCGGCGGAACAGCTTAGGCAGGACCACGTGCTCGTCCGTAATGGACCCCAGACCCTCCACCTCGAAGCCCGCGTTCGTGCGGTCCTCGGCCCATACCCCGCGCTTCG
Source organism: Actinomycetota bacterium (assembly GCA_030863485.1). The sequence continues at coordinate 3,134 of JALZBR010000105.1, read as the reverse complement.
CCTCGCGGGCGTTGCCCACCGCTTCGGTCAAAGCCTCGCGCAGGTCGTGGAACAACCCTTCGTAGTAGGTGGGGTAAGCGACGCCTTCTTCGAGCGCCCGATGGTTCAGGCTCTGGCGCATTCTGTCAGCGTCGAGGAAGACCTCCGAGCCGTCCTCTTCCGGCGGCTCCCCGACATAAACGAAGGACACGGGCCGCCCGTTCTTCTCTACGGCGCGGCTTAGGACGTATCCTTCTGTACCGTCATTAGCCGCGGTGACCCTGGTCCTCGCCTCGTTCCACTCGACATCGGTGATGCCCAAGCCTTCCAACAGGTGCTCCAAAGCACCGATCGCCATCTCGAGGGGCTGATGGGTGTCCCGGTAATGCGTTTCGAGCGTGTCTATGGCCTCGAAGCGCAGTTGCGCGTGGTCCTTGGCGTTCAGTTCAACGGACGGGCCAGACAGTTTGGCCCAATATTCCTTGTTATCGGCCCTGAACCTGACAGAGTCTCCATCTGGGGAGTAGCCCTTTATATGGAAGGTGCCCTTGACGACGAAGAACGGCATAGTTAGTGCTCCTCTCTAGAGGCAATTATCTACTTTACGCAGCTTGACACAGGTACATCCGTACCCATCGTTGCAGTGATCTTCCTACTCTTTCTGATTGCGAAGTCCTTTCCCCGCTTCTATACGCTTCAAGTAACATGGCACAAAGCATGGACCTACACATCCCCCAAAGGTAGTATTTTGATACTACTTTTGGGGTATTTTGGCTACTGATAATCTTCTTGGATTCGAGTGACATCTCGTTCGAACCATTAGCGCCTCTCGGCAAAAACTTCACTTTAGGGTACTGCGTCAAAGAGATAACTGCGAACGTTTCACCCGAGGTCCTTCTCGAAGCCCATCGATCGAATAGAGTTACTACGCCCTACCAAACTCCGCTTCCGGGTACTTCTAGGAGGCGATAGCGCAGATGAACTTGAGGTCGTGAGGTAGAAGGGAAGCGATGCGGTGCGAGTGTAGACGTTTATCATACTTCCAAAGTACAAAATACCCTGAGATGACCTTCCGCGCCTTCTGGGTAACGATGGTGCCTGAAACGTGTGCTTCGAGCTGACGGTAGGATAGTTGTCGCTCCATCGCAACAGCGCGAGCCGAGAACCTGCCGACGACCGAAATACCCGCGATGCACGTCGAAACCACCATCACAACGTTATCACTAGCCGCCTGAGTGTGGCGTCAGTATAGAAACACCGTCGCCACCGTTGAAAAGCTACAGTGGGTTGCAGTAACGTTGGACCGGTACACGCGAGCGCTTAACGCTTGGGCAGGTCCTTAAACCAAGAGGACCTTGCGCCCACGATCGAGGTAGGTCAATAACAACACAAGCTAAGAGCTAATCGGAGCAAATTCGCCCCAACCTCTCTGCTCAATGTACTCCTTATATACTCCTCCGCACTTCTCGCGTAACGTGCATTCGGTACAAGGGGGGCCGTGCATTCGGCATTCTTTGTCCATAAAGTATCCATAACTGTCGTGAATACGCTGCTGATACAGCATTCTTACCTGATGCTTCTCGTATTCTATCGCGAGCTTTTCGTAGGGAGTTACCACGCAGAAGGGGAAACCTTCGAGTGTAATCTTCACTGGCGAATCCAGCATTGTCTGAATGATAGGGAATAGCTTCGCTTTGGTCTCCTCCATCGTAGGGATCAGCGTATCAAAGCCAAAGAAGGCGCTGCCGGCGGGATGGATATTTGAAATGTTCATATGGTCGACATTGAGTTGGAAGAGAAGTTCACACAGGGCTGGCAGTTCATCGAGGTTCTGCTTCGTCAACACTGTGTTCGTGCGAACTTTTATTCCCAGATGCTTGGCGTTCCGGATGCCCTCCAAGGTCTCTTCAAATCCACCCGGTGCTTGGGCGAGTGCGTCTTGGGTAGCTGCTGTAGCACCATGCAATGAGACTACGAGGAGACGAACGTTGTGTTCAGCGAGACGTTTCGTGAATTGGAGATTCTTAAGCTTTCTTCCATTAGTCTGAATTTGGACTTTTGGATAGCCAAGCAATTGGATAGCTTCTAACAGAGGAAAGAGACGTGGATGAATGGTCGGTTCGCCGCCGTGCAAGTTGACAGATTCATACTGTTCATCAGCATTCTCGATGAGGAAGCTAAGCAGGTCAGCGTACTGTACGCTGTCTTTCTGTGCTAGTGGGGAACCAACCACACAAAAACTGCACTTGCTGTTGCATGAGTCAGTGACGTGCAAACTCAACTGTTTCATGAGAAACCTCCCTGTAAAATACCAATACTCTCGGCCATGCACTCAAAGGTCTCGTACGTTTCTCCTAACCCATCCAGTGCTTCAATGTACCTACTTCGTTCATCTTCTAGTGACTCACGTATCGCTCTGTCGAACAACATGCCTTTCAAGGCACCGTGTACAGAGTGCGCATCAAATAGTTCGACTTGCGGAAACGTAGCCAGGTATGGGTTATTCGTCAGTAGCGGCGTCAAGAAATCGTAGAAACCAAGGGGCCACATGCGAAAGGGATATGTCGGCAGGTGTTTGAGCAGCCAACTTCTAAGAAACGGCTCCGCCAGTAGGTTAGTGTCCTCACATAAACGGTCGATGTCGTCTGTATCGTGCAAGGAATGGCTATTGAACAAGACTAATGGCGGAGTTCCGCTCAAGACTGCTCGAGTTAAAGTGGTCGCTGCAATGTTCAGACTAAGGAAGAGGTCAGCAGCGTTGACCAAAAGGTTAAAGCGGTCAGGAGTGCATGGCGGAAAGCAACGCACGCGTTCCCGAGGAAACTCACCATAAGAGTCAAACCGTTCGCCAACCGCAACGACATATACGTTGGCGGGCAGCTGGCTTAGATAGTGGAACAACAATTCCTGTACTCCGCGAGCAATGCGCAGCCCATCTGGGTTGCCATGCTCAGGCTTTTGCCACGAAGCGAGAGTAAGCATGACTAGGCGATCGTCGCTACCTAGCCCGAGGACTGTACGGAGATGATTACGCGTCCGTCGGCTAACCCTTTCGCCTCCCGTACGGAGCGAGAATGGGTAGGCCTTTGTACTAGCTTCATCTGTCAGATGGCACAGCGGTACGGGACGAAGGTATGCTGGCATCTGCAGAATCC
>JALZBR010000082.1 GCA_030863485.1 Actinomycetota bacterium | reverse complement strand
CACGCTGCCCAAGCCGGTGGCGACCGTCGAGGGGAAGCCCAAAGCATCGTCTGCGAGCCTCTCCTCGACCTCACCGGTGGTCGGCTCGACGCGAGCTACCACGTCGCCAACGAGGGCCGCGACCCATACGGCGTCCTCGGATACGGCCACTGAGCTGGGCGCACGTCCGATCTCGATGTCCTCCTTATCGATCTCTCGGGTCTGGGGGTCGATCCGGCTGATTGCCGTCGAGCCCTCCCCGAAGCCGACCCAGACCGCTCCCGCTCCCGCGGCTATCCCGCTCGGTATCGACCCGACCTCGATGGGATCTCCGACGACCTCGCCCGACTCAGGGTCGAGGAAAGAGACCGTTCCGTCTCCCCCGTTGGTGACCCAGACCCCTCCCTCACCGACGCTCACCGCCTGAGGCGCCCGGCCGACTTCGACGGGAGGAGCGATGAAATAGAGCGAGCCGGTGTCGATGCCGCCGCTGCCCGAGCGAGACACGATGACGGCAACCACCACGCCGAGTGTCAGGAGGGCCGCCGCCCATAGACGCCGATCGCGCAGTCGTCCCGAAGGGGCGGGAGATGTGCCCGCACGACGTCTCGGTCGGGACGTGCGGCGGCGACTCACTCGAGGAGCGTAACGAACCACCCGCAATAGCAAGAGGGCGGCCCCCTGGGGGCCACCCTCTCCTTTCCTCCCTTGCCAGACCTCTTACTGCGTGATCCTCAGCTTGCGGATGACGAGACCCACTGCGATGAGCGTGAAGCCGATGAGAAGGAAGCTGGTGACGCTGCTTCCGGTGAAGGGCAGTGCACCGGTCTCCTCGTCGGCGGCCTCGACCTCGGTCGCCTCACGGGCCAGCGGCTGCGCAGCCACCTCGGCGTCCGCGTCGGCGTCTACCTTCGGCGTCCTGACGATCTTTTCGCCGAGGACCTGAGGCGCAGGGTTCGACTCGTCGAGGTCGAAGGGGGCGCCCACCTTGCTGAAGACGGTGCCGAGCACGACCTCGTCCTTGTCGACGTCCGCACCACACTCGACGTCGGTGCCCATCGAGTCGTCCTTCTCGCAGACCTTGTCCTTCTTCTCGGTCTTGGGAGCTACCTCGTCCTTGCCCTTGTCCTTCGGCTTGCCACACCAGCCCTCGTTGTCGTCCTCGAAGTCGTCATCGTTGCCGCAACCGTTGTTGCCGTCCTGGTCGGCGAGGTCGACTCCGCCCGAGCCGTTCGGCTTGTCCGGGCCGCCGTTGCTGCGGTCTGGTCCGTGCCCGTCGTCGTCTGGGTCCGAGGAGCTGTTGCCCTGGTTGCCCGAGTTACCGTGCTCGACCGACTTGTCCTTGCCGGAGGGGTGAGCGTTGTCGCCCGCGTCCTCGATGTTGTTCGGGGTGTCGTTGTCGTTCGTGTCGTTGTCCTCGGTGTAGGTGCTGCCCGAGCTGGAGCCCCCACCGGAGGTCGATCCTCCACCCTGGGAGCCGCCACCCGTGGCGGGCTTACCCGCGGAGTGCTCGGCGGACTTGCCGCCGCCCTGCGAGTGGCCCGACTTGTGGTGCGCCCAGCTGGGAGCCGCAACCACGAGAAGAGCCAGGAACATCACAACTGTTGCCGCCGCGATCCTGCGTGTCATGTTTCTCTCCTTGCCCTAGAGATTGGCCACTCTTTGTGGTCGTATGACAACAGTTCGCTACCAGATTTCCAATTCCTGCAAAGTCGGGAAAAAAATCTAACTTTTTGTGGCCATCTCGCTACGAAGAGCTATTCCCCCAGCTCTGAGGGGGTTGGCGGGGCCACGAGGGCGGGACCGTCCTCGAGCGACTTTGCGAGAAAGGCCCCGCCGAGTGCAAAGCGGTAGTGGCCACTAGGGCCTGCAAAGCGGTAGAGGGAGGGCGGGACCGTCCTCTGAGGGCGACTTGCGGAGAAAGGCGACGCCGTCAGGCGGAGCCTTTCGCAGCAGAGCGAAGCGGGGAGCCCGAAGAGGATGTCCCGCCCGACCGGCCAAGCCGGCGGAGCCTTTCGCAACAGAGCGAGCGGGGAGCCCGAAGGGGATGTCCCGCCCGACCCTAAGAGCCGACCGTTAGAGCTCGACGGCTCCCGGGCGGCCGTGGCACATCTTGTACTTCTTGCCGCTGCCGCAAGGGCACGGGGCATTGCGGGGGACCTTCTCGGACGAGGCCTGCTTGATGGCGACCGCGGCCCCCTCGGCGCTCGGCTCCTCCGCGGCTCCGAGCCCGTCTCCACCCGCAGCCGGATCCGCCTGGGCCTGGGCCATGGGGATCTGCCGACGCTCCTGGCGCACGCGGGTGGGCTCGTTGCGCCGGCGCTCGTCCTCCTTGACGGCCTCGACGTGAAACATGTAGCGGGCGAAGTCCTCTTTGATCGTGGCCTGGATCCCCACGAACATCTCGAAGCCCTCCCGCTGGTACTCGACCAGGGGGTCCTTCTGGGCCATGGCCCGGAGCCCGATGCCCTCCTGGAGGTAGTCCATCTCGTAGAGGTGCTCGCGCCAGCGGTTGTCGATGACCGAGAGCAAGACGAGACGCTCTAGCCCCCGCATCTGCTCGGTGCCGATGTGCTCTTCACGTTGGCGATAGACCTCGAGCCCGTCCTGCAAGAACGCCTCGAGAGCGTCTTCGTAGCTCGTGGCCTCGGGGTCGAACGACTCCTGAGAGAGGTTGGTCGGGAAGATCTCCCGCATCCTGGTGAACAGCTGCTCCCAATCCCAGTCCTCGGGATGGACGTCGGGGTTGGCGTTCTCGGAGAAAGCCGACTCGATTGCGTCCGAGATCAGCTCGAGAGCCTCATCGTGAATGTCGGCGCCCTCGAGGATGTTGCGACGCTCGCCGTAGACGATCTTGCGCTGCTTGTCCATGACCTCGTCGTACTTCAGGACGTTCTTGCGGATCTCGAAGTTCATCGACTCGACCTGGGTCTGGGCGCGCTCGATCGCCTTGGAGACGATCTTTGCCTCGATGGGGACGTCGTCGGGGATCTTGAGCCGCTCCATCATCCCGCCGATGCGGTCCGAGGCGAAGAGCCGCATCAGGTCGTCCTCGAGGCTCAGATAGAAGCGGGTCTCTCCGGGATCACCCTGTCGCCCGGAGCGCCCGCGCAGCTGATTGTCGATGCGCCGGGAGTCGTGGCGCTCGGTACCGAGAACGTAGAGACCGCCCCGCTCGAGGACCTCCTCGTGCTCGGCTTCGGTCTCTTTCTTGAAGCGCTCGAACATGGGCTCGAACTCGGCCTCGTACTGCGCCATCTCCTGCGGTGTGTAGAGCCCGAGGAGGTATGCGTCGTTGTCCCATCCGTTGACGGTCATCTCCTGGCGCGCCATTCCCTCGGCGTTGCCGCCCAGGATGATGTCGACGCCTCGACCGGCCATGTTCGTAGCAACCGTCACCGATCCGAGTCGCCCGGCCTGGGCGATGATGCCGGCCTCGCGCTCGTGGTTCTTGGCGTTCAGGACCGAGTGCGGAACACCCCGCTTCTCGAGGAGGCGGGAGAGGTGCTCGGACTTCTCGACGGAGACGGTACCGATGAGGACCGGCTGGCCCTTCTCGTAGCGTTCCTTCAAGTCCTCCGCGACGGCATTCCACTTTGCCTCTGCCGTCTTATAGATCAGATCCTGCTGGTCGTCGCGGATCATGGGCCGGTGCGTGGGGATCTGGGCAACTTCGAGCTTGTAGATGTGGCCGAACTCGGAGGCCTCCGTCTGGGCCGTTCCCGTCATACCGGCGAGCTTGTCGTACATGCGGAAGAAGTTCTGCAACGTGATCGTCGCAAGCGTTTGGTTCTCCTCTTTGACGCGCACGTTCTCCTTGGCCTCGATGGCTTGGTGCAATCCCTCGGAGTAGCGGCGGCCGGGAAGGATCCGTCCGGTGAACTCGTCGACGATCTTGACCTCGCCGTGCTGAACGACGTACTCGACGTCGCGCTTGTAGAGCTCCTTCGCCTTGAGGGCGACCTCGAGCTGATGGACGAGGTCGACGTTCACGTGGTCGTAAAGGTTGTCGACCCCGAGGATCTCCTCGGTCTTGGCGACACCCTCCTCTGTGACCGCCACCGTGCGCTTCTTCTCGTCTACTTCGTAGTGGACGTCGCGCTGGAGACGGGGGCCGATGCGGGCGAATTGCTGGTAGAGCTTCGTGGCCCCCTCGGCGGCGCCCGAGATGATGAGCGGCGTGCGGGCCTCGTCGATCAGGATCGAGTCGACCTCGTCAACCACGGCGAAGTAGTGCTCGCGCTGCACGAGGCGCGCCATATCCGTGACCATGTTGTCTCGCAGGTAGTCGAAGCCGAACTCGTTGTTGGTCCCGTAGGTGATGTCCGCCCCATACGCCGGCTTGCGCTCCTCCGGGGACATCTGCCCCTGGATCAGGCCGGTGGAGAGTCCGAGGAAGCGATACACCTGGCCCATCCACTCCGAGTCGCGCTTTGCGAGGTAGTCGTTCACCGTTACGACGTGGACCCCGCGGCCCAGAAGGGCGTTCAGGTAGACGGCGAGGGTCCCGGTGAGCGTCTTGCCCTCCCCCGTCTTCATCTCGGCGATCCAACCGTTGTGCAAGGCCGCGCCCCCCATCAACTGGACGTCGAAGTGCCGCTGGCCGATCGATCGCTGGGCCGCCTCGCGCACGACGGCAAAGGCCTCGGGAAGGATGTCGTTCAGGTAGAGGACCTGCTCCTCGGGCGAGACCTGCTGCTCGATCTGCGCCTTGAACTCGGCCGTCTTGCCTTTGAGGGCGGCGTCGTCGAGCGCGCTGATCTCGTCCTCGAGCGAGTTCACCAAGGGGACCACGGCCTCGAGGGCCTTGATCTTCTTTCCCTCGCCCGCGTAAAGAACCTTCTTCAGTAGACCCATAGACGCTCCATTATGCCCCCGAGTGGGGTCCCGCCGATAGGTCGGAGGGAGGGGGCGCCCCTGTGGCAGCGGGCTACTTGATGTCGAGGAGTTTTTCGCGCACTGCGTAGACGACGGCCTCCATGCGCGAGTGCAGGTGCAGTTTCTCGAGGATGTTGCGGACGTGGTTCTTGACGGTGTTCTCGGAGATGAAGAGCTCGTCGCCGATGTCCTTGTTGTTCAGCCCCTTGGCAACCAGGCGCAACACCTGCAGCTCGCGGTCGGTCAAGCGGGGGCCGGGCATCTGTGTGCGCTCGTCCCGGCGTTTCACCATCGTGGCGAACTCGCTCAGGAGCTTCGAGGCCATCGAGGGCGAGATAAGCGATTGGCCCTGGTTGACCTGCCGGACGGCGTTGGCGACCTCGTCGATCGAGATCTCCTTCAGGAGATATCCGGACGCGCCGGCCTTTATGGCCTCGTAGAGGTCGGCCTCCTCGTCTGAGATCGTCAGCATGAGGATGCGGGTGGAGGGCAGGGTGTCCTTGATGGCCCGGGTCGCCTCGATCCCCGACCTCTTGGGCATGCGGACGTCCATCAGCACGACGTCGGGGGTGGAGTCCTCGGCTTTATTGACCGCCTCGGTCCCGTCACTGGCTTCCCCGACCACCTCGATGTCGGTTTCACCCTCGAGGACCATTTGCAGCCCACGCCGGAACAGAGCGTGGTCGTCGACGATCAGGACCCTTATGGGCTCCTGTTGGACCTTGTCTTTCGCGTTCGCCACGTTTGTCCCTTTCGGCTGCCTTTGTCTGGGCCGCCCCCGTTTCCGAGAAGTGTAGTGGGGGGCCAGTCCCAAATCACTAAGCAATATTGCCTATATCCACGCCTGGCCCTGACGGGCTAGTCCCGTAAGAATTCTGGGCCCTTCGGGGGCCGAGAAGGATTTAGGGTCACCACGAATCGGCGCTGCACGCGACGAGGGCCTCGACGGAGTGGGCGCCGGCAGCCCTCAGGGCCCGGGCGCAGGCGGTGAGCGTGGCCCCGGTCGTGATGACGTCGTCGACCAGGACGACCGCTTCGGAAGCCGACCGGCTCGAGAAGACCCGCTCGAGGTTCTTCCGCCGCTCCTCGGCCCCCAGGCCGGTCTGGTCCAGAGCGGGGCCGACACGGCGCAAGAGGGGTCTCACCGGAAGTCCCAACAGGCGGGCCACGCCCCGGGCCAGGACCTCGGCGTGGTCGTATCCGCGCCGGCGGTTCTCCGTCGAACGCCCCGGAACCCAGGTCAGCACCGAGCCGGCCAGGCCCCGGCCCCAGACATCGCTCGCCATTGCCTCGCAGAGAGGCAAGGCCGCGGCCGGAAGACCTCGCAGCTTGAGGTCGAGAACGAGCCCACGCACCGGATTCGCGTAGCTCCAGGGCACCAGCAACCGCTCGACCGACCTCGGGGCCGCTCGCTCGGGGGCCGGGATGACCTTGTTCCTGCACGCCCAGCACAAGGGGCCGACCGGCGCCCGGCAGCCTGCGCACGACGCACGTCCCACGAGGTCCGCCACCCTGCGAGGACCGGAAGTAGCGAGGTGAACAGGAGGCATACCGAAGAAGCTAGCGACGGCCTGCGACAGCGCCGCCGCGAGCCGCTTCTCCCATTGCGACGTTGGGCACAGCGAGCGCTCGCTGTTATCTCGAGGTGCAAGTGGCCGACGCCACGGCGGTGAGGAGCTAGGTGCCCTCTTCCCAGGCGGAGAGGTAATCGGCCTGCTCCTGGGTGAGCTCGTCGATGCGCTTGCCCATCGACTCGAGCTTCAACCTCGCGACCTCGCGATCGATGTCCTCGGGGACCGGATAGACCTTCGGCTCGAGCGAGCTCGCGTTCTGCGACATCCATTCGCAGCACAGCGCCTGGTTGGCGAAGGACATGTCCATCACGGCCGCAGGGTGTCCTTCGGCCGCGGCGAGGTTCACAAGGCGTCCGTCGGACAGCACGTAGATCTTGCGGTCGCCCTCGAGCGAGTATTCCTCCACCTCGGGCCGGACCTTCTTGCGGGCCGTCGCCATGGCCCTCAGTCCGTCGAGATCGAGCTCGATGTTGAAGTGGCCGGCGTTCGCGAGGATCGCGCCGTCCTTCATGACCTCGAAGTGATCGCTGCGCAGGACGTGTTTGTTGCCGGTAACGGTGATGAACAAATCGCCCTGGCTCGCCGCCTCGTAGCTGGTCATCACGCGGAAGCCGTCCATTGCAGCTTCGATGGCTCGGATGGGGTCCACTTCCGTAACGATCACGTCGGCGCCCAATCCGTCGGCCCGAGAAGCAACACCTCGGCCACACATCCCGTAGCCACACACGACGACCGTTCTGCCGGCGATCAACATGTTCGTCGCGCGCAACACGCCGTCAATGGCAGATTGACCCGTCCCGTAGCGATTGTCGAAGAGGTGCTTCGTGTAAGCGTTATTCACACCCACAACCGGGTAGCGCAACACTCCGTTGGACTCCATCGAGCGCAAGCGGATGACCCCAGTGGTGGTCTCCTCGGTCCCGCCGATGATGTCGGACAGCTGATCCTGGCGCTGCTGGTGCAGCATCGTGATGAGGTCGCCGCCGTCGTCCATCGTGATCATCGGCCGACTGTCGAGCGCCGCCTTGATGTGCGAGTAGTAGCGGGCCTCGTCCACACCGCGGATGGCGAAGGTGGAGATGTCGTAGCTATGGACGAGAGATGCAGCGGTCTCGTCCTGGGTCGAAAGAGGGTTGGACGCGCACAACGAGACGTCGGCGCCCCCGGCCTTCAGCGTGCGCATCAGATTCGCCGTCTCCGTCGTGACGTGCAGACAGGCAGCGATCCTGATTCCGTCGAGAGGTCGCTCTTTCTCGAAACGCTCGCGGATCTTCCACAACACCGGCATCTGCCGGTCGGCCCATTCGATCTTGAGACGGCCCTCGTCGGCCAAAGACGGATCGAGGATGTCCGCGTCGACGCTCATGTAGAACTCCCTATCTCTCAGCTAGCTGTTTCTTGAGGTTCTGGATGACTTCGACCGGGCCCGGATCGACCCCGTAAGAGAGACCGAGGTAGATCGCGGCGAGTTGTGTGATGAGTATCAACGACAGCAACTGCGCCAGCGGGGACTGCCCCTCGCCCGGCACCTCCACGATCTCGGAGAAGCTGTCTTCGATGAGTGAGCGAGTGATCTCGAAGCGCAACTGGATACGAGGGTGCTCCTCGGTGCTGCGCAACAGGATGGCCATGAAGCTCTTCTGGGTGAGGTCGGAGAGCTGGTTCCATCCCACGATCTCGTTGTGGTTGAGCTCGGGGAACTCGTGCCAGAAGGCCGGTGTCTTGCCGTATTCATTCAGATCACACTTGAAGCGGTAGGCGGCGACGGCCCCGACACCGTGGCCCCCATACACGACCGGCACCCGGCCCGAGATGCGCGCGGCCAGGTCCTTGGCCGGATTCTCCGAGCGCGAACGAGAGCGATGGCACCGCTCCTCCAGCGTCCGCAGTACCTCCACCGTTTCATCGACATCGTCCTGCATGTCGGGGACGAGACCGATCTCGGCGAGGGCCGCCAAGAGAGGAAGGGTGAGGTAGCCGAGCGAAGCCCTCGGTTGCAGCCCGGACGGGATCTCGATGTGCGCGATGCCGTGCTCGGTAGCGAAGTCTTTGAGAGGCCCACCGGAAGAGAGAGCGATCGCCCGGGCACCGCGTTCCTGTGCCTCGACCATCGCCGCCAGGGTCTCCTCTGTGCTGCCGGAATAAGAAACGGCAAGGACAAGCGTGTTGCGTGTAACCCATTCCGGCAGAGGCCCGTAGCTCTTGATCGTGCGCCAGGGGATCGGGAGCCGGGGCTCGATCACGGCTTGGACCACGTCGCCGGAGACACCGGATCCCCCCATACCCAGCAGCGCTATCGAGTCGACTCCGTCGGCATCCGGGAGACCCTTGGCCGCGCCGCCGATCGCCCAGCCCCGCTCGACCTGTTCCGAGAAGCGCTCGACCGCGCCGAGAACGTCCTCCGAGTCCAGCTCCTCGAGCCTCTCGACGTCGTCGAGGTCGACCGCGGAGTTCCCGTTTTCGAGCGTCATGGTTTCTCTGCCTCGTCCACGAGCATCACGGGGATGTCGTCACGCACCGGATAGCGCAGACCGCACTCTCCGCGACACACGATCGCGTCCTCGCTTTTCAGATACTCGACCTCTCCGTGGCAGTTGGGACACACCAGGATCTCCAAGAGACGTTCGTCGATCGCCATCAGCCCTCCTGTCTTATGAGCGCCAAGACCTCGTCGCGCCTCTCCTGCATCAACTCTTCGGTGCGCGCCTCGAGGTTCAAACGCAGCAACGGCTCGGTGTTGGAGGCCCTGCAGTTGAACCACCAATCCTGGAATTCGACGGTGAGCCCGTCGGTCCGGTCCTGCTTGCCTTCGGCGTATGCGAGAGAGAGCTTCTCGATGGCGGCAAGCTGGTCGCGTACCTCGGAGTTGATCTCGCCCGACGCCGAGTAACGCTGGAAGGGGGCGAGCAACTCGGAAAGCGGCCGGCCCGCCTCCGACAGTGCCTCGAGGATCAAAAGCGCCGCGATCATCCCCGAGTCGGCCCGGAAGTTGTCTCTGAAGTAGTAGTGGCCCGAGTGCTCTCCGCCGAAGATCGCTCCGGTCTCGGCCATGACGGCTTTGATGAAGGAGTGGCCCACCCTCGTCCTGATCGGGCGCCCCCCGTTCTCCTCGATCACCTCGGGCACGGTCCAAGAGCAGATCAGGTTGTAGAGGACGGTCTCACCTGGGTTCTTCTTCAAGAGCCGGTCGGCGACGAGCGCCGTGGTGAGCGAGCCCGACACCGGCTGCGCCTTCTCATCGATGAGGAACACCCGGTCCGCATCGCCGTCGAAGGCGAGTCCGGCGACGCAGCCCTCCTCGAGGACGACCCTTTGCAGATCGACGAGGTTCTCGAGCTCGATCGGGTTCGCGGGGTGGTTGGGGAAGGTCCCATCGAGCTCGAAGAAGAGCGGGACGATCTCGAAAGGGAGGTCTCCGAAGACGATGGGAACCGTCTTGCCGGCCATCCCGTTGCCCGCGTCGACGGCGATCTTCAGAGGAGAGAGGCCGTCGAGACCGATGAATCGCCGACAGTGGGCCGCATAGTCCTCGAGGACGTCCTGGGTCGAGATGGTGCCGGGATCCGGGCTTGGCGGCTGTTCGTCCTGTTCGGCAAAGGCGCGGATCTCGGCCATCCCCGAATCGGATCCGATCGGAGCCGCCTGGGCCCGGCAGAGCTTGATCCCGTTGTAGCGGGCCGGGTTGTGCGAGGCGGTGAACATCGCCGCGGGGACATCCAGGAGCCCGGAGGCGAAGTAGAGCCCGTCGGTGGAGAGAAGCCCGAGGTCAACCACGTCGCATCCAGCGGCCGCGGCCCCCTCGGCGAAGGCGGCCGATAGCTGAGGCGAGGACGTCCTCATGTCCCGGCCCACGGCGATGCGCCCGCCCCCCACGAAGCGGGCGAAGCCTGCGCCTATCCGTCGGGAAATGTCCTCGTCGAGCTCGCTTGGATAGACGCCCCGGATGTCATACGCCTTGAAGATCCCTGAAAGGTCTCGTCCCATGAGCTTGCGATACTAAGGGGCCGCCTACGGCCCGGACCTCGGCGACCGCCGCTCGGGCGACGAAGAATGTCGCAGGAGAAAACCTGTGGGGCTATTGACGCTGGTGCGTTCTGCTGGGACCATCCATACCGTGATGAGAGACGGACTTCTGAATCCAACCGACACCGAGTGGCGGGAGCAGGCGGCGTGCCTCGAGTACCCGGCCGTGCTCTTCTTCGGCGTCGACGACTCCGAGACCCCGGCTGAGCGACGTGCTCGAGAAGATCGCGCCAAGAGAGTGTGCTGGGGCTGCGGTGTTCGCCGCGAATGCCTCGAGTACGCCCTCGCGACCAAAGAGCCGTACGGCATCTGGGGTGGGTTGACCGAGATCGAACGCAGAGGGCGGGCGCACAGCCGGGCGAACTAGAAGCGGCACGATCTGCTTCGTCCCCGTATGTTGCTGGTCGTGTCCGAAGCGCGCCCCGGTTTCCTCAAATCGCTGGCCAAGCTGCCTGCCCGCGTGCGGGCGCGAGGGCCGCGCGAGGTGGCGGAGCTCGGCCTCCAGCGCCTGCGGGAGGCGATCCGCTCGGACGATCGGCTCATCTTCTTCGTGCGCTCATCGGGCGACGGGTCCCCTTCCTCTCCGAAATGGGAGGGCCTGGAGCTCAGGCGGGCGACGGAGGCCGACGCCGACGGCTACGCCCGGGACATCGGCACGGACTCGGCC
>JALZBR010000066.1 GCA_030863485.1 Actinomycetota bacterium | reverse complement strand
GGGCCGGTGACACGCGTCGCCGTCCTCAAGGGCGGCACATCGCTCGAGCGCCAGGTCTCACTTCGGTCGGGGGCGCGGGTCGAGGAGGCCTTGCACCGGCTCGGCTACGAGGTGGTGTCGATCGACGCCGCGACCGACCTCGTCGGGCGGCTCGAGTCGGCGGCACCCGAGGTCGCCTTCGTGGCCCTGCACGGACCGGACGGGGAGGACGGGACGGTGCAGGAGCTGCTCGAGATCCTGGGGCTTCCCTACACGGGCTCGGGCGTCCTGCCCTGCATCCTCTGCATGGACAAGGTGCTCACAAAGCACCTCCTCGCCGGCGCCGGCGTCCCGACACCCGAGTTCTTCGCCTTCAACGAGACCGCGTTCCGGCAGCTCGGCGCCGCGGATGCGCTGCCCGCCATCGAGCAGCGGCTCGACTGGCCGGTGGTCGTAAAGCCGGCCGGCCAGGGCTCCGCCCTCGGGGTCAAGTTCGCCAGCTCGGCGGCGGACGTGCCCGGTGCGCTGGTCGCGGCGTTCTCCTACGACACCAAGGTGCTGCTGGAGCGCTACGTCGGCGGGCGGGACCTGGCGGTCTCCGTTCTCGAGGGGGACGGGGGACCGCAGCCGCTGCCCGTCGTCGAGGCGGTTCCGCGGGAGGAGGACTTCTACGACTTCGAGGCCCGCTACGAGATCGGGCGCACCGAGTTCGTATGCCCGGCCGATCTGCCGGAGGGGATCTCGGAGCGAGCGCAGGTCCTGGCCCTGGAGGCCTACCGGCTGCTCGGGTGCTACGGGTTTGCGCGCGTCGACCTCATGCTCGAGGAGGACACCGACCGGCTCTTCGTGATCGAGGTCAATGCGGTCCCGGGCCTGACCGAGACCAGCCTGCTACCTCAGGCGGCGGAGGCCGCCGGCATCGGCTTCGACGCGCTCATAGAGCGCATCCTGGAGCTGTCCTTTGCGCCGGCGCACGGCTCGGCGCGGGTGTAGGCTCGAGGAGCGGCTCGCCCCGGTTTGGCCCCGGAGCGGAATGGCTCGGCGGCTAGCCGCCGCCCTTGAAGTCCTCGGGGCTTACGTTGTCGAGGAAGTCCTTGAACTTGTCGACGACTTCCTCGGTGTCCTCGACCTCGTGCTCGAACTCGATCGCGGACTCTGAGATCACGTCTTCAGCGACGAAGATCGGGGCGCTGGTGCGCACAGCGAGGGCGATCGCATCAGACGGGCGCGAGTCGATCTCGATCTCCTGGCCGTTCGAGGACAGGGTGATCGAGGCAAAGAACGTGTTCTCCTTGAGCTCGTTGACGGAGACCCTGGTGCAGGACACGTCGAGCTCCGACAGCACCTCGTTGAGGAGGTCATGCGTCATCGGCCGCGGGGGGTTCGAGCCCTGCAGCCGCATCAGGATCGCGGCCGCCTCCGGGTGACCGATCCAGATCGGCAGGAACCTGTTGCCCTCGCGCGTCTTCAGGAGCACGATCGGCTGCTTGCCGACCATGTCGAAGCTCACGCCGTAGATCACCATCTCCTGCATCTAACCCCGCCTGCCCCCGATTCAAGTGCTGGCCGGAACCTCATGTGGCTGTCCGTCGGGCCGACTCCAGCACTGCTGTCACACGGCGCCACGGGACACGACGGAGTCTAACCGATTGCCCTTGCTGCCCATGGGCACCAACAGGGCCGCGGCGGCGGTGACTGCGCTCGGCGGTGTCACCTCTCAGCCATCGTTGGCGGAGCGCCTCGCCGCCGCCAGTCCTCGGAGGCCGACCTCGACATCGTAGCCAAGGCCGCCCAAGAAGGCTCCTCAGCGGCGGCTCCGACGTGCGTCCGAGGACTCAGTTTGCCTCCACGCGCAGGGCCGGCATACGAATTGCAGGCGCTTGGTCTGCGCCAGTCCCGCTCCTCTTCCCTGCGCCCCCGCCATGGCTCGCCGGATCTCAGGCGACCTCCTCGCGATCAGCCACCTCGCGGTTCGCCTTTTCAGCCCGTCTCAGCCTCCGTCGCTGCACCACCGTGATCGCAATCTGCGTTACGGCCATCGCGCCGAACAAGGGGGCGAAGACGAAGTACAAGGGGGCTGTCGTAGCCTCAATGCTTCGGAGGCCGAGAAGCAGCCAACCGACGGCGGACATCCCGTAGAAGATCCCCAGCCAGTGCCAATGGCGCATTGCGTGTCGGTCGCGGGTAGCCTTCTCGACGGCGAGGGCCGCGAGTCCCGGGTCTTCCACCGCTGCGCCCTCGTGAAGCGCCCGCTCGACCACCCGCTTTTCCCGGTATGGGACCGAGCGCCACCGTCTGCGCCAGGCCCGCTTCTCTTCCTTGCGCGCCCTCCGCCGGTATCCCCACCTCCCAGGGGACCGCTTGGCGGCTGGCGATCCCCCGGTTCGCTGCCTAGGCACGTGCAAGCCTGCGCCGTTCCAGCACGGAGGTCAGAACAAAGACGACGACGAGTAACGCAGTCGTTGTCGCGGCACGGTCGCCGATCAACTGAGCGCTCGTCCTGGCGGCCAGCAGGCGCTGTCGGCCCTAAGCGGTCGGCACGAGCAGGGCCCGCACATCAGCCGGGAGCAGCTCGAGCACATCGTCGAACTCGCCGGCGGATACGTGGCGGCGGAGGACCTTCGCCGCGCCCTCGGCCGCAAGTGAAGCCTCGGTAGCCCCGGCCAGCAGCGCCTCCTCGGCCAGCCGAGCCTGGAAGGTCTCGCGATCGCGGTAGGTCTCCGGCGTCCTGCTGGGCTTCCACCCCTCGTAGTAGATGCCCCGCAGCAGGGGAGGGAGTTGGGCGGCCAGGTCGGCGGCCTCATCGACAGTGAGGCGGTCTCTGAGGACGTGGAAGAAGGCTCTCAGCACGCGGTAGGCGTGGCGACGATCGTCGGTGCCCAGCTCCGCGGCCAGGTCCTTCAGCCAGGCGTTTGCGTCGTGAAGGTTCCGATCGATGACCTCCAAGCCGGTCTTTGCCATGAGTGCCTCCCGACCAGTGTGCGCGTCTGCACCGAGCGGAGAGCCCTCCTGGCTGTCAGCGCGGAAGCGCCCTCCCGGCACAAATATGGACTCGGAAAGGTTTACAGGTGGGGGCCCGCCCACGCTGCGGTACACGGCGCCGCCACAGCCCGTAGGCACCCTAATCGCCTACGAATCAATCAAACTTCCGGGGCAACGTGGCGACCGTCGACAACCTGGTCGACCGCATCCCGCCCAGAAGACGACGCTCGGGGCGGTCCGCTGTGCGAGACCTTCGAGCGGATCGCCAAGGTGGCGGTGGCACGGCACATCCTCACCCTCTGCCTCCACGGTCTGCGCGCCGGCGAGATCCGCTGCTTGGCGCACCCGGCGACATGAGACTGCGTGGCTCGGGCGAGCTCGCCTCGGATGCCCCGGTGCCCATGTCGGGGCGCCCCCGAGGAGTAAGGCTCAACGCAGGAGACGCTGGAAGCCGTTTCAAGGAGCGGGCGGGGCCACTGAATTTAGCCCGTGCTTCATTCTTGTGGTCATAGACGCCGTTGGGTACCGCCGCCTTTGCGCCGTCCGTGGCTGCGCTTGAGGCTCGTCAGCGAGCTTTCCCATTCTCTCTCGACGTCGACTTGGACAGCGGTTGAACTACCGGATACGCGACAGGCTGAGGCACAGCCGCGCAGGAAGCCCGGCAGTGCTCCTTGTCGTCCTCTCGGCCCTGTTGCCGGGGCTCGCCCGAGCCGACAGCCGCGTGACCCTCCAGCCGGCGGCGAGTCCCGCCGGCTCGGCGGTTTCCCTTTCCGGAGACGGCTTCGCTAGGCGCCGCCAGATCGTCATAAGCTCGGGCGCCAAGACGCTCGGCCGCATCCGCGCCGGATCGAACAGGCGTTTCCGGCTCTTGGTCTCCGTGCCCCGTCGTGCATCCGGCTGGCTTCGCTTCGTATCCCGCAGCGGCACTCGCCGCGTTGTCAACCGCTTTCAGGCGAGAAGCGTCGCCCGGGCGGCTGCAGCCAGCGAGAGCGCCTCGAGCAGCGGTGCGCGCCTGCGGTGGGCGCCGAGCACGCTGCACTCCGGAGCGACGCTCACTCTGCGCGGCGACGGCTTTCCCCGCCGCGGCCGGGTGGCGCTGAGCGCCTTCGGCCGCAGCCTGCGCTTTCGCACGGGCCGCCGGGGCTCGTTCTTGCTGTGGATCTCCCTCCCCGGCGGTCTTCGGGGCGGGCACCGCGGCATGGTGAAGGCCGGCGAGACGCGACTGCCCTTTAGCGTCGAAGTCGAGCGTCTGCCCCCGCCACCGCCTCCTGGCCCAGGTCTTTCCCCATCCCCGGGCTCAGAGGGGGCCTTCCCGGTCGACCCCGACCCGGTGATCGCCGTCGGCGGAGACATCGCCTGCGATCCGGGCTCACCAAGCTACAACGGGGGCAACGGGACAGCTATGGGCTGCCGCCAGAGGGCAACCTCCGATCTCCTCGCCGGGGCCACGGCCGTCATCACGACCGGCGACAACCAGTACGAGGACGCGACGCTTCCGAAGTATCACCAGAGCTATGACCGCACCTGGGGACGCTTCAGGGCGGACACCTACCCCGTGCCCGGGAATCACGAGTACTACGATCCGGCTGGCCGAGCGGCCGGGTACTTCGACTACTTCGGCACCCGAGCTGGGAATCGCCAAAGGGGCTATTACTCCTTCGATCTCGCCGGCTGGCACTTCGTCGCCCTCAACTCAAACTGCTCGGAGGTGGGAGGGTGTGGCGTCGGGTCCGCCCAGGAGCGGTGGCTGCGCCAGGACCTCGCCGCGAATTCCGCTGCTTGCACTGCGGCCTTCTGGCACCACCCTCGCTTTTCCTACGGACGCTACGGCGACAACGCGACCTACCAACCGCTCTGGCAGGCGCTATACGACGACGGCGCCGAGCTGGTCCTAAACGGCCACGCGCATAACTACCAGCGTTATGCGCCGCTGCGCCCCGACGGGACACCAGATGGGGCGAGCGGCATGCGGGAGTTCATCGTGGGCACCGGCGGCCACAGCCACCATCCCGTCGGGGCTGACTTGGTGCCAAATCGAGAGGTCGCAAACGGCGACACCTACGGGATCCTCAAGCTGACGCTTCGCCAGCGCGACTACGCCTGGGAGTTTGTCCCCGAAGCGGGCAAGACGTTCAGCGACGGCGGCTCGACGCCTTGCCATTAGTTCCACAGCCGCAAAGTCACGCTCCTCGGGGAGGAGGGTGACCCATGAGAACCGGCCCTTAGGCTGTTAGGGTGGCCCGCCGGGTGTGAATCGACGGCTTCGGAGAGGGCTGCGTATGGACGTTGGAAGCTGGGGTGTTGCGGCTGGCATCCGACTTGGGTTCATCCCCGTCGCGCTCGCCGCAGCCGTCGGCTGCGGCGGCGAGACCACCGATATCAGCGCGGGGGTCAAGGACGCCAACAGCGAGCTCGCTCCCCGGCGCGCCGAGCTCCGTTGTCCGAAGGAAGTGGAGGGCGGTGAGGGAACCGTCTTGAGCTGCGATCTCAAGGGGACCAAGACGGGCAAGAGCACGAAGGTTGCGATGAAGGTCGTCAAGGAAGATGAGGACCTCGCGCTGGACTTCGCGGGTGACCGCGCCGAAGTTCAGCGGGCGTTGAGGAAGGTCTCCGACGACTAGCGCGGCGGGCGGGACCGTCCGAGGCGGCTGGCCGCATGGGCGCCCCAGGCGTCCCTTCCACGACGCCAGCCGAGCGCGATTGCGCCTGCCCTGGCGCCGCGGACTCTGAGGGCGGAGACCAACTCTGTCGAAGACGCTATGGACAACTGGGCCTCTACAGCCGAACTCCCGCTCGGCGGCGAGGACCTGCTGGGGCTCGTGCCGGCCTCGGGCCCCCTTCGCATCAGCCGAACTTCGACGTGCTGGCTTGGCTTCCCGACCGCAGACGCCAAGTGGCCGCGGTGGCGGGACGATTGGGCTCACCCTCCAGGAACTCGGTGACGACCTCTACGGGATGACCCTGGCGGGAAGCAGAAGCGGACGCTTCGAGCCCAGCCTACGTCGGCTCAAGTGGTAGAGATCGACTGCTGCCCCCAGGTGCTCTCGTTCTAAGGGAAAAAGCCCCCGCCACAGAGCGGAGGCCTATTGGACGTGGGCGATCCTGGACTCGAACCAGGGACCTCTTCCTTATCAGAGAAGCGCTCTAACCGACTGAGCTAATCGCCCGTCCGAGGCGGCGAGCGAAGGTTGGTCCGTGCGCGAGACCGAGCGACGAGCCAAGGCAGCCGAGGCCGGCGAGGCGC